>CAZJIP010000037.1:0-15956 GCA_964546105.1 uncultured Methanomassiliicoccales archaeon | reverse complement strand
AGGAGATGTACGACATGACCGTCCACGCACCCAAGCGCTATTCCCAGGAGTTCCGGGAGCGGCGGGTCCGCGTGAGCATCACGGGCCTTGCCGACTACCACGCGAGGATGGAGCATGCTGCCCCCCAGCGTTGAGGAATCGATTGCGTCGATCGCGGAGGACCACACGAGCGGTGCGTCGCGCATCGCGCGCGTCGGCCTCGAGACGATGGCCCTCCTCGTCGTCGAGGCGAAGGGCAAGCCGAATCCTGAGGACCTCGCCGACGCCGCCCGCCGTATCTCCGAGGCGCAACCCGCCATGGCCATCGTCCACAACGTGGTCCACATGTTCACGCGGCTCGTGGCGGAGGGGATGGACCCCATGGCCGTGCGGAACCAGCTCGAGGAGGAACTCGAGACCGCGAAGGAGCGCATCGCCCGGACGTACCTGAAGATTGCGCCGGACGATGCGGTGGTGGTGACCACGAGCTTCAGCGACAACGTCCTCGCGACGCTCCAGCTCGCGCACGCGAAGGACCGGATCCGCCAGGTCTTCGTGCTCGAGGCGCGGCCCCTCCTAGAGGGCCGGTTCCTCGTGGTCGCGCTCAAGGAGGCCGGTATCCCTGCGAGCCTCGCACCGGACGCGCTGGGCCCGAGCCTCGTCAAGGACGCGACGTGCGTCCTCGTGGGCGCGGACAGCGTGCTCCGGGACGGCGCGGTGGTGAACAAAATCGGGAGCTACGGGCTCGCCCTCGCAGCGAAGGAGCACGGCAAGCTGTTCCACGTCGCGTGCGAGACCCTGAAGTTCGATGCGCGCCACGAGGCCTCGTCCTGGCCCGGGTCGCGCGCCATGAACCCGCGGGAACTCTGGGAGAACCCGCCCGAAGCGGTCGACGTGGTAAACCGCTACTTTGAGATTGTGCCTGCGTCCCTGGTCACCTCGATCGTCACGGAGCGCGGCTCGTACGCACCCGATCTGGTGAAGACCCTGCTCGCCCAGGCAAGGTAGGCCTGCAGGCACCGAGCGAAATTGGACAATTCGTGGCCCCGAGGCCTGCCATCATAAGAATCAGGCATATTCGCGAGCCCAAAGTTCATATACAGTCTCCTATAACGGGGTTATAGATACCATGGCCCAGCAAGAGCTGCACATCGTCCTCGTCTCGAACGATCCGCACCGCGCGTATCCGGCGTTCCAACTCGCCCTGGGCGCCGCGGCCATGGGGAACAAGGCCCGCGTGTACGCGACCACGGCGGGGCTCGACCTCCTGAAGAAAGGCGCCGCGGACAAGGTCCAGCTGCCCGGCTATCCGCCGCTGGGGCAGGTGCTCCGCGACGCAATCAAGCACGGCGCCGAGGTCTGCGCCTGCGCGGCCTCGGGAGAAATCCTGAAGAACCAAGGCATCACCCCGGAGACCGTGGAGCCGGGCGTGAAGCTCGAGGACATGATCGGTTTCCTGAACGGCGCGCTGCCCGCGGCGAAGAACGGCGGCGTGGTGACCTTCATCTGAGCGAGGCGATGACTCCGACCGAGTTCGTGGCCGCGGACCGCGTTCTCGACACGCGCGGCCTCCTCTGCCCCTACCCCTACATCCAGGCGCGTCAAGTCCTCGAAGGCCTGCCCCGCGGTTCGCGACTTGAGATCCTCACGGACAGCGGGCCCACCGCGACGTCCTCGATCCCGATCCTGTGCGAGCAGAACGGGTACGCGTTCACGCGCGAGAAGACCGGGGACCTCTGGCGGCTCGTGGTCCACAAACCGTGAGGGCCCATCTCCGCGCTGCGCCCTCGCAAGGTTCATCTCAGACGGCACCTACGGTCCTCGCGTGGACGGCAACCCCGTGGCGGACCGGGAGCGCATCCGGGATGGAGTGCGCCTTTTCAACGAACGGTACTTCTTCGAGGCCCACGAGGTCCTCGAGGACGTGTGGCACCGGGAACAGGGCGAACCGCGTCTCTTCCTCCAGGGACTCATCCAGATCTGCGCGGGCTTCCACCACTTCCAGAACGGGAACTCCCGCGGGGCCGCGGAGCTGCTCCAGCGCGGGACCGACAAGATGCGCAAATATCCCGAGGGCTACCTCGGCCTCGACACGGCGCGCCTGCTCCGCGAGGTGGACGCCTGCCGCGGTCGCATCGAGCGCGTCCGCGACGGCGTGGAGCCCGACGCGGCGATCGAGTTTCCGACTATCGCGGTACCCGACATTCCGTGAGCGTGGAAGGTGAACGGCATGGTGGCAGAGCCCGCTACAGGTCTGGAAGAACTCTCATCCGAGGACCGGTCCCGAATCGAGCGCACGTTCGCGGCCCTTCGTGCGCGAGGCGTCGAGCCTGTCTTCGTGCGGGACCGTGCCGCGGCGCTCGCGCAGGTCCTCACGATGCTCCCGAAGGGTGGCCTGGTCGCCCACGGCTCGTCCGCGACCCTGATTGAAATCGGCCTTGTGGACGCGTTGAAGGCCGCCGGCTCGGGGTTCCGCTACGGAAACCTGGAGTGGCAGGCGGAGCCCGACGCGACGAAACGCGCGCGCCTTCGCGCGAGGATCACCGCGGATTCGGACGTCTTCCTCGGTAGCGTGCAGGCAATCTGCGAGACGGGCCAGGTGGTATGCGCGGATGCGGGCGGCAGCCGACAGATGGGGTACGTGTTCGGCCCGCTCAAGGTGATCTGGGTGGCCGGCATGAACAAGCTCGTGCCCACCCTCGAGGACGGACTGCGGCGCCTACGGGAGGTCGCACTGCCTCAGGAGGACGCCCGGGTCAAGAGAACCGGCGGTTCGGGCAGCTTCATAGGTAAATTGGTCATCTACGAGCGTGAACGGCCGGGGCGGCTTCACCTCGTCCTGGTCGGCGAGAAACTCGGGTTCTGATGTCACCGCGCCACCTCAAAGGAGCCGCCGCACCTTGAGGGAAGCACTTCGTCCGTGCCGCTTCCAGGAATGCCGCGGGGGAATCGAGTTCCGCGGCGACGGTCCGCGCGTGGTCCCGCCGCCTCGGGATGAAGAACGCCAGGCTCTCGTGCCACATCGGCTCGTCGGCGGCCATGTGCTCGGGTCGGACCTCCCGGAGCGAGAGCATGCACCACTTCGCGCCGAAGGCGACTCGGAACCGCTCGAGCTCTGCACGTGCCTCGGCAGGGCCCTTGTTGTTCGTGATCGTCCCCTCGCTCTGCATCCCCCGGATTCGCATGACCCATCGCTCGGCCCTCGTGACGTCCGCGTGAACGAGGACGCCGCCCGCCGAGAAGAAAGCCACGAGCCGCAGGGCCGTGGTTCGCGGGTCCAGGCCGAGCACAAGCCCGTTGTCCAGGACCAGGATGTAGCCCGCGCCGAAGGCGAACTTCACCTCTGCAATCCGGGGCCGGAAGCCCCCGAAGGCGTCCATCGTCCGCTGGAACGCGCGGTGATTGAGCCACCACACCAAGGGCACGCCCGCGGGCATGATGATGGCAAGGAAGACGAGCGACCCGAGCAGGCTGGGCATACGGGAGCCCCAAATTAGCCACCCGACGACCACGAGCGTGACGGCCACGCCCGCGGCATGGAGAATCGTGAACGTTCGCAGCCGCCGGGCCTGGACCTCCCGCACGCGCGCGAGCGGTCCTGCCGCACCGGCCATCGACGCGGCATGGCGCAGGTCGGGTTAAGCATTTCCCGGCACCCAGCCAGGCCGAAGGCCTCTCAGAGGAACTCCTTCAAGATCTCGTCCGCATCCTCGACGCCGAGCGCCTGCCGCACCGGATTGCCCTTCTTGTACGCGGGCTCAAGGTCCTCGTACGTCGGCAGCTTGTCGTTGCGGTAGAACAGGCCGAGCGGGATGCGGTCCCGCTGCATGACGGGCCACTCAAGGGCCTTCATGAAGGCCGCCTTCAAATCACTCGGATCGTAGCCCTCCTTGTTGAGGTCGTACACGCGCTTGCGGAAGAAGTCGTACGTGTTGATCTTGTTGTAGGTCACGCAAGGGGACATTGCATCAATCAAGGAGAAGCCGTGGTGCTCGATCCCCTTGGCCACGAGCTCGGACATCTGCTTCACGTCCCCGCTGAAGGCGCGCGCCACATACGTCGCGCCGGCGGAGAGGGCGAGGGCGATCGGGTCGATCGGGTTCTCGATGACGCCGACGAGGGGCGTGGACTTGGTCTTCATCCCCATCTCCGAGGTGGGCGAGGCCTGTCCCGTGGTCAGCCCGTAGATCTCGTTGTTCATGACGATGTACGTGAGGTCCAAGTTCCTCCGCATTGCGTGGACGAAGTGGCCCACGCCGATGCCGTAGCCGTCCCCGTCGCCACCTGTGACGATCACGTGGAGGTCGGGATTCGCGAGCTTCGCGCCCTCGGCCACCGCGACCGCGCGTCCGTGAATCGCGTGGAATCCGTAGGTGGACAGGAAATGCGGCAGGTTGCTGGAGCAGCCGATCCCGGAGACGATGAGGACGTTCCAGGGCTCGAGCTGCAGCTCCGTGAGCGCGTGCTGCAGCGCGTTGAGGACGGCGTAGTCGCCGCAGCCGGGGCACCACGTCGGCTTGACCTCGGACTTGTACGTCTCCAGGGGAAACTCGAGCTTCATGCGACCACCTCGAGGATCTTGTCCGCGATCTCCCGCCAGGTGAACGGCTCGCCGTCGTACTTGGGGAAGGAGAAATCGGGCTTGTAGCCCGTCTCGGCCCGCAGGAGGCGGGCGAACTGGCCCGTGTAGTTCCCCTCGATGGACAGGCTCCGCTTCACGCCCTTCAGGAGGCGGAGGGTTTCCTCCGTGTGGAACGGGAACAGGGAGGGGAACTCCAGCGAATTCACCCGGATGCCCTCCTGCCCCTCCACATGGACGATCGCCTCGTGAGCGGGGCCCCAGGTCGAGCCCCAGTGGATGAGCGTGACGTCCGCGTTCCGGGAGCCCCACAGCTCGGGCGGCGGCATGTCCTTGCGGAGGCCCTCGAGCTTCCGCATGCGCTTCTCGTGCATCTTGCGGCGCTCGTCCACGAACTCGGGGAGGCCCGCAAGGACGTCCGAGATCAGCTCGCCGCTCTCCATGTGCTCGTCCGAAGCGGCGACGTACTGGTAGCCCTTGGTCCCCGGGAGCACGCGTGGGCTCACGCCCGAGTCCGTGTAGGCGTAGCGCTTGTAGCGGCCCTCCGCGGTGCCGCCATCCGCGGCCATCATGCCCCGGAGGATGGGCACGTTGAAGTCCAACTTGTCCACGGTGCGGAAGCCCTCGCCCAGGTACAGGTCGGACAGGATCAGGATCGGGGTCTGGTAGACCTCGGCCAAGTTGAACGCCTTCGCGGTGAGATCGAAGCATTCCTTCGTGTGCCGCGGCGCGAGGATGCCCCGGGGCCAGTCCCCCTGGCCTGCGCCGAGCACCAAGTTCAGGTCCCCCTGCTCCGTCTTCGTCGGCAATCCCGTGGACGGCCCGCCGCGCTGGACGAGGACCGCGACCAGGGGCGTCTCGGTCATCCCGGCCTGGCCGATCGCCTCGACCATGAGGGAGAACCCGCCGCCCGAGGTGGCGACCATGGAGCGCACGCCCGCATGGCCCGCGCCCACGGCCATGTTCATCGCCGCGAGCTCATCCTCCACCTGCTTGACGACGACCCCATGCTGCGGGCCGTGGGCCGCCATCCAGTGCAGGATGGACGAGGCGGGCGTCATGGGATACTGCGCGTGGAACCGCACGCCCGCGGCGAGGGCGCCGAGGGCGACCGCCTCGTTGCCCGTCATGAGGTACCGCGGCTCGTTTGTGAGTCGCAGACTCAGGTTCAGGGAGCCACCGGCCTTCTCGACCGCCTCGGCACCCAGCTTCGCCGCGCGCACGTTCTCCTGGACCACCTCGGGCTTCTTGTCGCCCCAGATGTCCCGGAACGCGGACTCCACGTGGCGGAAGTCTATGTCGCAGAGACGGACCGCGGCGCCCAGAGCGACCGTGTTCCGGACGATTCCCGTCGGATTGATGGTCTGCGCGAGCTTGCGAAGGGGGATGCCCAGGAGCCGGACGCCCTTGCGAAGCCTCGAGAGATCGGGCTTCACGAGGTCCGAATCGAAAACGATGGCCCCGCCCTCCGGGACCTCACCCTGGTGGACGTCCATGGTCTGCTGGTTCAGGCAGACGAGAACGTTGGGTGCGGTTCCGTGGGACAAGAGCGGCTCGATGCTGCCCCGGACCTGGGTCCATACGTGCCCGCCGCGGATCACGCTCTGATAGGAGGAATAGGTCCAGACGTGGAGCCCGCTGCGCGAACACATCTTGGCGAAGCTCTCGGCGGTGGACGACACCCCGTCGCCCGCAGCGCCGCCGATGCGGAATACAATCTCAGGCGTGGCCATGCTACCACACTTCGTGCCCCGGAACGGCCTCTCCTGGTCGCTTCCCTGTCTCCAGACCGGCGCGCATTAAAATAGTTTTAGGCTCGAATAATAACGGAGGACCGGCGTCCTCCAGGCGCGGCGGAATCCTTTTCGGTCGTCGCGCATTCCGTGGCGCGTGACTCCATGAAATCCGTCCCGGATCTCCCGAATCATCCGAAGCCGCTCGGCCCGTACTCGCACTGCGTCGTCGCGGGGAACCTCGTCTTCATCTCGGCCCAGACACCGCTGCGGCCGGGAGGCCAACCGGGAGAGTGGGCCGCGGCGGATGCGGCCGGCCAGACACGGCAGTGCCTCGCGAACGTCCGCTCCATCCTCGAGGAACTCGGTCTCACCCTGGAGTCTGTGGTGAAAACGACGGTCTTCCTCGCGGACCCCAACGACTTCAAGGCGATGAACGATGCGTACAAGGAATCGTTCCCCTCGGAACCGCCGGCGCGCTCCCCCGCGAAATTGGGGATCGAGTCGCCCGGGCTCCGGGTGGCCATCGAAGCCGTCGCGGTCTACGAGCCCCGCGAAGAGGAGTGAGCGGCAGGCCGACCCCGAGCCTCTGCAGAGTTACCACCGTTCGGTGGTAACCGGATTTCCCGGAGACGGGTGATAGCTGCAGGCACAGTGCCTGCACACCACCTGCCCATTGCCGTCCGGGAGTTACCACCATCTGGTGGTAACACGCAACTGGGCTGCGGCCTCGTCGTCCGGCGAATCAAGGGCCATCGATACCTCTACTTCTGGGAGTACCGGGAACGCTCCTGGGGTAGCCGGCGAGCCTGGACGTATGTCGGGCCCGTGGGAAGGGCGACTACCCGCATCCGTGCCAACCAACTGCTCATGGCCTACCATCGACGGGCGAGGAGCGAAATCGAGCGTCGCATGACCGCGCTCCAGGTGGCAGCCGTGTTCCCGGGATGAACGCGTTCAGAAAGTCATCCGTGCGAGCGTCTTCGTCGCCTTCACGCCGTCGACGGATCGGATCTGCTGGACCACGATGTCCCCGATCGTGTCGAAGGACTCCGCCTCGACCTTCGCAATCAAGTCGTACTCGCCGAACAGGGGGTAGAGCTCGACGATCTGCGGAAGCTTCATCAGCTTCTGGTAGACCTCTTTCTCCCGGTTGGGTTCAATGTCGATGAGCACGAAACCGATCGCCGTGGGGCATCCCTGACGCGCGGTACATCAGGCCTCTAGATAAGCATTCTGTATCGACAGGGCGACGACGGCTGAACGCTGCAAACGTGGACCATACCGCAGACGCGGGTGGTCTCGGGTCGTATTCTCTGAACTGAACTCAGAAATAGCTTGACCGAAAATCTGACGTGCACGCCTTATCGGCCCTCGGACCTTGGCGACCCCTCCCCGACCCTGCCCGTGGAAACGCTGCGGGACTGGTACATCACGGTCTGCGGTGGCTGGTCGTCCGAGCTCGCCTTCCACCAGATTGGGATCAACCGCGAGGCCCTGGAGAAGAACACGTCCCTCGACCCGGAGACGGATCGGGTGCGGGTGACCATCCTGGGACAATTCCGGCGGCCCCTCC
The DNA here is from genome assembly GCA_964546105.1 of uncultured Methanomassiliicoccales archaeon. Lineage (GTDB taxonomy): Archaea > Thermoplasmatota > Thermoplasmata > RBG-16-68-12 > RBG-16-68-12 > RBG-16-68-12. The sequence continues at coordinate 8,089 of CAZJIP010000037.1, read as the reverse complement.
TACTCGATCGGTTCTTCGAGGTGGTACCCCTGGACCGCCGCCACCCGGATGCCCTGGAGCACGCGCCGAGGGGGAGGCCGTCTTCGCGGAGGGCGAAGAGGTGTTGCGGCACGACCTGGCGCCGCACCCGGGGGAGCAGATTTTGATCAACAACGTGGGTCGCCGACTCGGCCGGCTCCTGGACACGGACCGGCTCGCTCGGATCGTGCGGGACATCCTAGGGAGGGGAAGGCGGCCGGACGGGCCGGACAGCTGAGCCGCGGCGTCCCCCTCGCATGGTTTTTATCGTCCCTCCGTAGTCGGTGTCCCCATGCGGATCGGCGTCATCGGGGTCCAAGGCGACGTGAGCGAGCACGTCGAGGCGGTCGCGCGCGCCATCCGGGAGTATGGCCATACGGGCGAGGCCTTCGCCGTCCGCCGCCGGGAGGATCTCGACCGGGTGGACGGGCTCACAATCCCCGGAGGGGAGAGCACCACAATCTCCAAGCTCCTCGTGAAGCTGAACATGTTCGACGAGATCGTGCGGAGGGCGACCGAGGAGCACATGCCCATCCTCGGCACCTGCGCGGGCTGCATCCTCCTGGCCAAGGAGGGGGGCGTCCAAGCCGCCAAGACGGGCAGTCGGCTCCTGGCGCTCATGGACATGGCGGTGGACCGCAACGCCTTCGGCCGCCAGAAGGAGTCCTTCGAGGCGGACCTCGAGGTCGTGGGGCTCGGGAAGCCGTTCCACGGCGTCTTCATCCGCGCGCCCGCGATCCTGCGGACCTGGGGAGCGTGCAAGCCCCTGGCCCGCTACCAAAACAAGATCGTCCTCGCGCGGCAAGGGCATCTGATCGGGGCCGCGTTCCATCCTGAGCTCAGCAACGACCTCCGCATCCACCGCTGGTTCCTCGACCTCCTCTAGAGCAGGACGAGGGCGAGGGCGGCGATCGCGACCGCTCCGGACAACGTGACGTACAACGCGGGCCGGAGGACGGCCATGGTCGCGTTGATCGACGTCGTCAGGCGCGATGCGGTCTGCGGGCCGAAGACGCGGAAGTCGGAAACCTCCCCGCTGAACGCGGCGACCTCCACAGGCTCCAGGTGCGCGACCGCGTCCCGCACCGCGGCCTCCGCATGGGAGAGGATCGTCTCGCGGTCCAGGACCGCACCGATCGCGTTGAAGCCGTCCATGGTCAGGTTCACGGAATGGTTGTCCGTGGTCAAGGCCTCGGACTCCTGAACCACGGAGGCGATGCGGGCCCGCACGGCATCCCGCATCCCGGGGACCATGTTGTTCCCATCGAACAACACGTAGGCGGTTCGCTGCCCGGCCACCTCCACGACGAGCGCCTCGATGCCCCGCGCGCCGATGCCCTGGTCCGGCGTGCAGATCTCGCAGCGCCGCGCGTACCCGACGCGGGGGGACGCCTTCGGCGCGCGGAGGGCCGCCTCCGTGGCGGATCGCGCGGCCTGGACGATCTCGTGGCTCGCCTCGGAGCCGAAGAGCGTGAGCCCGACACCGGGCTCGAGGCAGTTGTGCGCGTCCACGAAGATGGCGTCCAGGGCTCCCGCGAGCTTGGCCTCTTGGACCGCGGCGTGTCCCGTCGCGCTGTCGACGTCGTCCGTGGGGTTCGGTGCGAAGGAGGCCAGGAGGAGCACGGTGTCGCCGAACGCCTGGGCGAGTACGGTGGCCCGGCCGAAGCGGCTGCGGCACGCCTGCCCGGCCTCCGAGCCGAAGGTCGCGGACGCGAGGAGCCGCCGCACGGCCTCGGGGACCTTGCGGACCTCTGCGGTCGTGGCGGGATTCTCGTCGTGGGTCGTGGGGCCGTGGGCGACGAGGACGTTGGGCGTGACGTCCGCGAGGCCCGCCGCCACCTTGGTCGGCAGGTCGCTCCCGCCCACGACGCCCATGGGACCCGGATGCACCGCCGGCGCGAGGAAGAGGGCCTTGATCCCGTTCGCGGCGCGCAGGACGAGGCCCGCCACGCGGATCCGTGCGGCCACGCTGATGGAGCCGAAGAACTCCTCGAGCTCGGCGACGCCCTCCGCCTCCATCTCCCCGTAGATGTCCAGCGTGGACCGCAGGAGCTTGAACCCGTCCGCCCCGAAGGACCGGAGGAGCGGCCGTTTCGCGATCTCCGTGTAGGCGACTGCGGAGAGGAGGAAGATTGCGAGGACGACGAGGCCGAGGACCAGCTGCCACAGGCCGAACGGCACCCAGAGGGCGAGGCCGATCAGGCCCAAGAGGGGATGGAGGGAGGCCGCGGGGACGGAACGCAAGTGCTGGGAGTGGGAGGTCGCCGACAGGATGACCTCCCGCGTCCACAGCACCGCGCCGTATCCGAGGATCGTGACTTTGAGGGTAACCGAAGCATCGTACGCCGCGTTCCCGAGCACAGCCAGGATGGAGAACAGGGCGACCGCGAAGACCTGGAACGCACCGAGCAGGATCAGGCCGACGAAGGAGAGCAGGAAGGAGCGGCGGAAGTACATGCGGCCACCCAGGGCCAGGGCCGCGGGCTTCGTCAGGAGGGCCGCCGCGTAGGCAGGTAGGGCGATCGCGAGCGTGCCAACCGCGATCCGAGTCAGGTCGAGCGCGGGGAACCCCAGGAGAAACGCCTCCATGAGGGAGAAAGCCAGGATGGGAAGTGCCATCCGCCGGGGGTTGGGCGCCCTGAACAGCCGTCGGGCCATGCGCGTGGTTTCCGCGTGGCTCTCCGCGACCGTCTTCGGCAGGATGCGATCCATCAGCCCGCCTTCACCGCCTCGATGATCCGACGGAGGGCCTCGCCGTCCTTCTCCCGCTCGACGACCGTCCCCGTGACGACGATGTCTGCGCCCGCGCGCGCGACGCCTGCCGCGGCCTCCACCGTGCGGATGCCGCCGCCGACGACCAAGGGGACGTCCAGGGCCGCGCGCACCGCACGGATCATGGCCGCGGGCACGGGATCCGGGGCGCCGCTGCCCGCCTCCAAGTACACGAGCCGCATTCCGAGCATCTGCGCCGCCAGGGCGTACTCCACCGCGGTCTCCGGCTGGGAGCGGGGAATGGGATCCGCCTGGCCCACCTCGCCCGCGCGCATCCCCGGCTCGATGACAATGTACCCCATGGGGATCGTTTCGAGCCCCCACCTCTTCACCAGGGGAGCGGCCCGTCGCTGCTCGCCGACGATGAGCCTCGGATCACGGCTGTTCAGCAGGCTCATGAAGTAGAGGGCGTCTGCGTGCCGCGAAAGGTTCGCCGCGCTCGCGGGGAACAGGATCGTGGGAATGCGGACCGCCGCCTTGATCGCGAGCACCGTGGCGTCCACCTGGTCCTGCGTGACACCCGTGGACCCGCCGATCATGATCGCGTCCGAGCCGCTCTTCGCGGCCGCGGCCGCCAAGCGACCCGCCTCGTCCGCGGACTGCTTGTCCGGGTCCAGCAGGGTCATGTGCAGCCGCGCCCGCCTCCGGCGTTCGAGCAGGGTTTCGTAGACCGTCATAGGAGGCCACCTGCCAGGAAGGCGACTAGGGCAACGACCATGGCATACTTCGTGACGCGCTGAGACTGCGTGGGATTCGCGGCCGAGTGAAAGGCGGCGTAGATAAACATTCCGTCCGCGACTAGGACGACGAGGGCGTAGGACACGTGGAGGATGTTGAGGACCCAAGGGACGGCGCTGAGCGCCGCCGCAGCGAGGAGCGCGGCTGCTGCCACGCGACCCGCGGCGCGTGCGCCGATCCGCTGGGGCAGCGTGCGCCGGTCCACGTCGCCGGCCATGTCCTCAATGTCCTTCGTGACCTCCCGCCCCACCGTTGCCAGGAAGGCGAGCATCCCGAGGAGTGAGGCCCGCACGAGCGGGGCGGAATCGCCGCGGTACACCGCGACACCGGCGAAGAGGAACAAGGAGGCGACCAGGTATGCGATCACGAGGTTTCCCGACGCGCCCCGCTTCTTGAGCCGGGCCTCGTACGCATACATCAGGGCGGCGTTGAGGACGACCACCCCGAGAGCCGCCACGCTGGCGAGCGCGCCGAGGATCCCCGCCAAGAGGAACACGGTCAGCGCGAAAGCCCTCGCTTCAGCTACGGTCAGCGCCCCGGTCACGAGCGGCCGATCCGGGTGGTTCACCCGGTCCGTCTCGCGGTCGAAGAGGTCGTTCAAGGCATTGCCGCCCGCGGTGAACATGGCCGCAGCGAGCGCGGCGTAGAGGAGAGGCCACGCCTCCGTGCCCCACGCGGCCGCTCCCACGGCGACGGTTCCGCCGATCGCGACCCCGACCGCGGACATCGCGCAGTTCAGGGGGCGCGAAAGTCGCAGGAAGCCGGGCATCCGCGGCCGCGTAGGTCCACGTCGACTATAATGATTCCCTGGCGACTCGGACGGCCGGCGGGGAGCAGATATTTGAGCCCGCACTCCGTGTCCGGGCTCGGGCATCTCATGGCGACAACCGGAGCCGCGGCGGTCCCGGAGCCCGCGGCCGATGCGACGGGGCGGTCCCGGGAGATCTGGTTCCGCGCAGTCCTGCTGGGGCTCTTCGTCTTGGTCCTCGGATTCACGGCGGCGCTCATGGCCAATTCCTTCTACCCCTGCGAACCCGCATCGGGCTCTGTGGTCCAGCCGCCGCTGGCCGACTGTGCGGTGTTTCTCTCCCCATGGATCGGGCTCGTGGCCGTCGGCATCGTGATCGCGGTCATCGGCTACCTTCGAGTCGGCTGACCTCCCGCGGTGTGCGGGCTCGACTCCCCTTGGGCATTCTCAAGAGTGATTATCACCAATGAACAATCACAACGCTTTTAGACCGCCCGTCCCATGGGATTCCCGCCCATCGGATCATCGGGAGTCGGAGGCTCCCGCCTCGCAGGTTATCCGGTGGGAGGCGCGCACGAATGACCGCGGAGACCGAGGGGTTCGGATTCCTCCGCGCCGGCAAGGCGCGGCACGCGGAGGAGGCCATCGGCCGAAGCGAGGGGCTCGTAGCCGTCCTCCGGCTGACGCAGGCGGATCTGGAACCCGCGGAGGAGGCGCTCCGCATCGCGAAGGATCTGTTCCGGTCCCACGAGTTCTCCAAGGCACTCTCTGCGGCGCGCCGTGCGGAAACCCTCGCCATCGCGCTCGACGAACGCTTCGCGGCCTACCGGAAGGCGCGCGACGCGCTCCGGATCCGGATCACGGAGTTGCAGCGACTCGGCCTGCAGACGGAGGAGTTCGAAGCCGCCGAGGGACGGGCCGAGCAGAAAATCACGACCGCCGTCTTGGAGAACGGCGTGTCCGTGCCGAACTACCTCGAGGCCCGCGTCGTGCTGGAGCGGGCGGCCCAGGAAGGGCTCGCGCTCCTCATGAAGGCGAACGCGGCCTCCAACCGGATCTTCCTCGCCGAGATGGCCATCGAGGCCCTCGGGGACATGGACGGCGTTACGGATCCCCACGCCTTCGCCCAAGGCGCCCTGGCGCCCCTTGAGCACGCGCTCGAGGACGCGACGCGCGAGCTCGCCGTGGGGAACGTGGACGGGGCCACCCGCACGGCCGCCGAGATCGAGTCGCGGGCGGAGCGGCTGCGCACGGCCTTCCGCGAGTCCGGAGACATCCTCGACCGCACGGAGGCGCGCCTCGGCGAGCTCCGGGCCGAGGGCATCGTCACGGAGCGCATCGAGCGGCAGGTGTCCTACGCGCGGGACATGCGCACGAAGGGACTCCTCGAACCGGGCCTCGAGATGGCGAAGCGCCTCGACGAGGACACGACCCACCTGGCCGAATCCCACACGAAGGCCGTCATGGGGCTCCAGGATGCGGAGGTCCTGTACTCCCGCCTGGTGCGGGAAGGCTTCCACTCCTACGAGGCGGACGCGGCGATCAAGGACGCCCGCCGCGCCCTCAAGGAGGGCAGCTACGTCCGCGCCCTAGAACACGTAGAGCGCGCCCACGGCGCCTTCGTCCGCCGCCGCAATGCACGGGAGGCACTCGCCAAGGCGCTCGCGGAGACGCAGAAGCGGGTCCAACTCCTGAAGGTCGCGGAATTCCCCATGCTGCCCGACGTCCAGGAGGTCCTCGGCCGCGCCGAGCGGGAGTTCCGCCAGGGCAACTACTCGGGTTCCAGCGAGGACCTGCAGATCGCCACCGTCCTCCTGAGCCAGCCGCCCCGATCATCGGCCACGGAGCCGGAGCGTCGGTCTTAAGGACCCCGGCTCATTCTCCTCGGGGATGGGAGAGCACTATTCCTCCGCGAAGCCGACTTCGCGTCGGCGTCCTGTGACCGTTTCGGTTGCGGTCCGGAACGTACCGCTCACGCTGCGGACAGATGCCGGCGTCTTCTCGCGCGGCTTCCTGGATCGCGGGACCGAGCTCCTCATCGAGGCGCTCGAGCTGGGTCCCTGCGAACTAATCCTCGACTTGGGTTGCGGGTACGGCGCCATCGGGATCGCGGCGGCCAAGCTCTCTCCCGACGGCCACGTCGTCCTCACAGACGTCAACGAGCGGGCGGCCCGTCTGGCGCGGGACAACCTGCGGGCCAACGGCGTGACGAACGCCGAGGTGCGAGTCGGGGACCTCTACGACCCGGTGCGCGGCACGGCGTTCGACCACATCGTGAGCAACCCGCCCCTTCGGGCCGGACGCGCGGTGGTCGATCGCATCGTGTCGGAGGCGCCCGAGCATCTGCTGGCTGGGGGTCGCCTGTGGCTCGTCGCGCGCACGCGCCAGGGGGCGGACGCACTTCGCGGGCGGATGATCGCGGCCTTCGGTCGCGCGGACGTCGTGCGGCGCGGCAGCGGGTACAAGGTGCTCTGCGCATCCAAGGCGGAGGGCCCGGGGTGAGCGGTTCTGAGAGGATCGGGGTCCGACCGGCTGGACCGGACGATGCCCTGACCCTCCTTCCCATGTTCACCGCCTTCTATGGAGAGCACCTCGAGCCGAAGACCGTGGAGGCGATCCGCCGGCACATCGTGACCGCAGCTCCCGTGGACACCGTGCTCATCGCCTGGGTGCACGGAAGCCCCGCGGGATTCGCCAGCCTCCGCCTGATCCCTCAGATCGAAACGGATCGGCCCCACGCCGAACTCTCCGATATCTATGTCGACCCCGCCTTCCGCCGGCGCGGAGTGGGCCGCACCCTGGTCCGCGCCGCCGAACGCCGGGCGCGGGAGGCAGGCGCTCCGGCGATGGTCCTCGTCGTCGGCGGCGACAACGGAATCGCCCGCTCGTTCTACCGCGGACAGGGATACGAAGACTTCGCCCTCGTCATGAAGAAGCCATTGGAAGGCGACCGATGACCTCGCCCGAGATCGTCGGGCGCGTCCGATGGAAAAGCCTCCATCACCCGGGAACGGAGGTCTCCACCCTCGCCTCGACGCGCGAGGGCTGGCGGCTGTTCGGCAGGCTGCGGATGCGGTTCCCCGAAGGCCGAACCCAGGTGCGCTATGCGATCGATTGCTCGCCGGACTGGCTCCCCCGACGGGCGGAGATCGAGCTTTGCTGCGAGCGCACGCGCCGCGTCCTGTTCATCCAAGTGGACCCGGAGCGAGGCTGGGAGGTTGGCGGGTTCCCGCGTAGAGACCTGGGACGCTGCGACCTCCTCGACCTGACCGCTACGCCCGCGACGAACACGCTGGCGGTCCGGAACCTCGCCCTGGACGTGGGCGAGGGCAGAGAGGTGGACGTGGCGTGGGTCCTCTTCCCGGACCTCGAGGTCCGCCCCGTGGTCCAGAGGTACACGCGCCTCGGGGAGTCCCGGTACCGCTACGAGGGGCTCCACAACGGGTTCACGGCCGAATTCGACGTGGATGCCCTGGGCTTCGTGAGGACCTACCCGGGCTTCTGGGAGCGGAGCCCTCTCCCAAGGGCACGCCGCGACCGCTCGGCGCACCGGCGGAGCCGGTAGCGGTAGCCCGCTAGGATGTCGAATACGATTCGTTCCGGTCCCCCGCTCGAACCGGAATGGCAGAAGCCGATTCGGCCCAGATCTCCAGCCCCTCCGAGAACCGCCCGGGCGTAAAGGCTTAAGTATGTCCCCGAGTTTGGGACGCTATCCCACCCGGGGATTGTTGAATGCCTGAGGATGAGGAAGCCCCTGAACCGGAGGCACCGCCCTCGCCGGCCGAAGGCAAGAAGCCGGAGAAGCCGAAGAAG
>CAZJIP010000036.1:0-16129 GCA_964546105.1 uncultured Methanomassiliicoccales archaeon | reverse complement strand
CGGCGGCGACATGCGGACCGCTGCCAAATGGGCAGGTGTAGTTAAACTTTGCGGCGGCCGCGGGCTTCCGGCGGCAGGGTGGGCCCCAACGAGCCGGACGACCTGGACCGCGGGCAGGATTATTATCCGCGAAGGACTATGGAAATCACCTCGGACGCGTCTCGACCACAACATTTTATAGACCCCTCCCTTTCCGAGGCGCCGTGACCCCCGAGGAAAGCCGCTGCACCTCCTGCGGAGCCGTCCTGCTCGGTAAGGGCACGACGACCTTCCCGTGTCCGAGCTGCGGCCAAGCGAAAATCGGGCGGTGCACGCGCTGCCGCGACCAGTCCGTGGCCTACCACTGCCCCGCGTGCAGCTTCGTTGGCCCGTGAGGTCGTTCCCATGGGATCCGTCGCCATCACCTACCGCATCATGCCCGAGGACGTGAGCACGGACCTCGGTCCCATCCGCGAGGGGATTCAGAAGGCCGTCGGTTCCGCCCTCAAGGGGATGCAGGAGAAGGACGTAGCCTTCGGCCTCCGCGCGATCCTCGCGTTGGCCGTGGTCGACGACGCCTCCGGGGCGGGGGAGAAGCTCGAGGCGGCCCTGGGAGCGATCCCCGGCGTCGCGAGCGTCGAGGCGATCGACGTCACGCTCATCTAGGGGTCAGTAGGCCATCTCGCCGCTCAGGAAGGCGCGGGTCTCCGGCCTCGATGGATTCTCGAAGAACTCCCGGGTGGCCGCCACCTCGAGGAACCGACCGTCGAGCAGGAGTCCGACGCGGTCCGCCAGGCGCTTCGCCTGAAACAAGTTGTGAGTTACAATGACCACCGTGCAGCCCGTCTCCGCGCGGTAGCGCCTCGTCGCGGCCTCGAGGAGCCTCACGTTGGCGGGGTCCAGGTTGGAGGTGAACTCGTCCAGGAGCAGGACCTCGGGCCGGAGGACGGTCGCCCGCGCGAAGGCCACCCGCTGCTGCTCGCCGCCGCTCAGCCGGGACGCGGGCTCCCCGGTGCGGTCCAGCAGGCCCACGAAATCCAATGCGGTGTACACCCGGCCGCGGACGTCCTCGGCGGGCATCCCGCGGAGCCAGAGGCCGTAGGCCACGTTCTCGAACACGGAGGCGCGGAAGGTGACGGGGTTCTGCGCGATGAGGCACATCCGGCGCCGCTGAGCGAGCCCCGCGGCGCTACCGGCTTCGACCGACGTCCCCGCGAACCGGACCTCGCCGGCGTCTGGGGTCTCGAGGAGGTCCAGGAGCCGCAGGACCGTGGTCTTGCCGGCGCCGCTGGGACCCACGATACCCAGGATCTCCCCGGGCTCGACGCCGAGGTCCACGTCGCGGAGGACCGCCTTCCCACCGTACACCTTGCTTACGCCGTTCAGGGAGAGCGGGTGGCTCACACGACTCCCTCCGCCTCCAGGCGCTGGAGGACCGCGAAGACGAGGAAGGCGATGACGAACAGGATCACTCCCAGGATCGTGGCTTCGACGTAGTTCGCCTCGGAAGTGTCCAGGACGATCGCGGTCGTGAGGACGCGCGTCTGGCCCGCGATATTCCCTCCGACGATCAGCACGGCGCCCACCTCGGAGATGGCGCGGCCGAAGCCCACCATGATGGCGGTCAGGACGCCGACGCGGGCCTCGTGGATCGCCGTGGAGCGCCACTGGCGCTCGTCCGCACCCAGGGTCAGCGCGGTCTCGTGGAGCCGCTTCTCCACGACCTGGACCGCGGAGATCGTCACGCCGGTCACGATGGGCACGACGAGGACCGCCTGCGCGACGATCATGCCGATCGGCGTGAAGACCCAGCCCAGGAAGCCCAGCGGACCCGACCTCGAGAGGAGCAGGTACACGAGGAGGCCTGCGAGCACGGGCGGGAAGCCGTAGAACGTGAAGGCCAGGGTGCGCACGAAGTTGCGCCCCCGGAACTTCTTGATCGCGATCAACGCACCCAGGGGCACCCCGAGGACCGCCCCGAGGGCCGTGGACGTGCCCGCGACCAGGAGGCTCAGGGCCACGATCTGCGCGACCGCAGACCAATCCGTCAGCTCAGCACACCCCCGCTTCCGTCGGATCGTAGTCCGGGGTGAAGAGCCGATGGCCGCCAACCTCGTAATCCGAGATCAAGGTTTGACCCCGCGAGGACACGAGCCAGCGCGCGTACTGCAGGGCGGCGTCTGCATTCACGCCGGGATGCAGGCCCGGGTTCACCACGATCACATGGTAGGGGTTGAAGAGGAATGGGGCGCCCGAGACGAGGATTTGGAGGTGGAGCGAGGCTTCGAGCGCGTAGAACGTGCCGTCGTCCGTGAGCATGTAGCCGCCTTTCTCGGATGCCACGGACAGCGAGGCCGCGTCGCCCTGTCCCGTCTCGATGTACCACGAGTCGTTTCCGGGCGAGGGCGTGTACCCCACGAGGGCCCAGATCGCAAGCTCCTTCACGTTCGTGCCCGACCGGTCCGCCCGCGAGATGAAGGTGGAATTGGTCTGCCAGATGCGGCGGAACGCCTGGGTGGCGTTGGTCAGCCCGCGGATCCCCGCGGGGTCCGAAGCGGGCCCGACAATTAGGAAGCGGTTGTACATGACCGCGCTCCGGCAGAGCCCCTCGCCCTGCGCCATGAAGACCTCCTCCAAGGACGGCGCGTGGACCATCGCGACATCCGCGTCACCGCGGCGGGCCATGTCGAGCGCCTGGCCCGTCCCCACGGCAACGTACTGCACCTGGATCCCCGTGTCGATCTGGAACAGCGGATCCAAGTAGTCGAGCAAGCCTGTGTCCCGCGTGCTTGTGGTGGTCGCGAGAATGATCGAGGTGGGCGGATGCGCCCCAAGGGAGAACGTGCCGCCCGCGAGGACCAGGAGGACGGCCACGCCCATCGCGACCCGCCAACGGGTCACGAAGCGCGGGAACGGAAGCGGTGACCGGCTCGCCTCTCCGAGGCCCACGGCCTCCCGAACCCACGAGGCCTCTTAAATCCGCGGGGACGGAACGTCGCCGTATTTCAAAGCCTTACGTCAAAGCTATATCGCCACCGTCAGGTTGCGGCCGCGTGACGTCCTTCCTGCCCGCGGTGCCATTCCAGGTGGGCGGGGACATCCTCTCCGTGTTCGTGGACTTCCTCCCGCTCATCGTCCTCATCGTGGTCCTCGCTGGCCTCATGATGTGGATCCTGGGCTGGATGAGCCGTTACTTCGAGTACCTCAAGACGATCGAGAGCGCGTGGCTCGACCGGACCACCCTAGACTTCGTGCACCGCGTCCTCGAGGCCGTGTGGATCGCGTTCATGGCGATCCTCGTCCTTGCAATCGCCCAGACGCGATCCTCCGCGCTCCACGACCTGCTCGCCGCGTTCGTCATTCGCGTACCCGCCGCGTTCGTCTTCGTGTTCGTCCTGTTCATCGCGGCGGTCGTCGTCCGCGTCCTGCACCGCTTCGGGGCGTACCTGCGGGGGGAGCTCAAGGCGAAGCCCAAGCGGATCGCGCCCGCGGGCGCCCTCGCCTTCGCAGAAACCGTCCTGAAGTACGTCATCTACATCGTCGCGCTCGTCGTCGCGATCCTGGGGAGCATCCGTGCCCTCCCCGTCTCGGACCAAACCGCCATCCAGCAGACGATCGGGGTCATCCCCGGGATCGAGCCCATCGCGCTCCTCGGGATTCTCGCAGGGCTCCTGGCCATCGCCATCGCGGACCGGTTCGTGGACTCCATCTTCGAGGACATGAAGCGGCACAACACGAAGTTCTCCGTCCGGGCCCTCGACGAGCTCAAGAGCGTGGGGCGCTACGCCGTGTGGATTGTCGGCGCGGTGGTCCTCCTCTTCATCGTCCTGTCCCTAATCCTCACGGGCGACCGCCTCGTGATCTTCGCCGTGGGTTTCATCGCCCTCCTGATCGCCCTCGCGTTCCTGGCCTTCGCGCCAATTCAGAACGCGCTCGCGGGGTTCACCCTCATGCGGGCGGACCCCTTCGACGTGGGGCACCGCGTCAAGATCGGGGACGACTTGGTGGGCGACGTCCTGAGCATGAGCCTGTCCCTGACCACGATCCGCACGCTCCGGAACGAAATCGTCCAGGTCCCGAACGCGCGCCTCGTCCAGACGTCCGTGGTGAACTTCTCCCGGTCCAAGCCCTACGCCATCTTCGTCGAGGTCCCCGTGGGGTTCGAGATCGGGCATGACCGCGTGAAGACGCTCCTGCTCCAGGCCGCGGCGGAGACGGACGGGATCGTTAAGGACCGGCCCGCAGAGGTCTTCGGCAAGGAGATCGAGGGCGGCTCCATCCTCTACCAGCTCTTCGCGTACACGGACCAGCCCGAGCGCATGAAGGAGATCAAGTCCGCCCTGGTCTTCCGCGTGCAAGAACTCTTCTCCGCGGCGAACGTCCGGCCCGCCGGGCCCGCATCATCCACCTGAGGGCACGGCCCCGCGCCGGAGGATGAGCACGGGGCACTTGGCCAGCTTCACGATCCGGTCCTCCACGGGACTCAGGGAGTAGCGGTGGATGCCGCCGGGGGAAGACGCCTGGATCAGGAGGAGGGAGGCCTCGGAGGACTCCTGGATCGCGATGGGCTCCCAGGCGCGCGAATACACGATCCGGTGGTCCACGGGGATGCCGAGCGCGTGGCACTTCTCCAGGAATGGGGTCGTTTCCGCCTTGACGCGGTCCGCATCGGCCGGCTCGCCCGCGAGGCTCACGACGTCAATCGTGGGCTTCTCCTCCGCGGCGAGGATCAGCGCCAGGTCCCCGACGCCGGAGAGGCTCCAGATGGGAGACGAGAGAATGACGATCTTCTTCAGGGGATGCTGGAGGCCCTTCGTCTTGAAGACGACCACGTCGCAGGGCGCGTTCTCGATCAGGTAGTCGATGTTGCTCCCCAGGATGCGGCGGTCCCCCTCGACGCGCTCCCCGCGCCAGCCCATCATGAGGAGGTTCACCGCCTCGTCGCGAATCGTGTCTAGGATGATCTCGTACGGCTTGTACCCGATCTTGACCACGGGACGCGTGTCGACCTCGTTCTGGGCGCCGATCTTGGCGAGTTGCTGCAGCCCGCGGATCCGGTCGTCCACGTAACGGAAGCGGATCGCCTTGGGCGGCAGGTTCCGCGGGATCTCGACCACGTTGAGGAGGCTCAGCTCCCCGTTCCGCGCCCGGGCCACCCGGGCTCCGAACGCCACGAGCTCCGTGTCGTTGAACTCGCGGAGCGGGAGGAACACGCGGTACCGCTCGAGCTCGACGTGCTCCTCCGCGGTCGTGAGCACCGTAGTGACGTCGGCCCGAGCCGGGGCTGGGCCCCTCAGGGCCTGCCGGCCGCCTGCGAAGAAGTGGTAGATGAGACCCAGGGCAACCCACAGGAGCCCGACGTACGTCGCGATGTCGCCTGTCGGGAGCGGAATCACAGAACCTCCCGTGGCCGGGTAGTTGACCAGGAGCGCGCCGACGGCTAGGTTCAGCGCCACGGCGAAGATGGGCAGCGCGGGCACGAGGGGCATCCTAAAGCCCGGATGGCTGCGCCGCTCCCGCCGGCGCAGGGCGACCACGGAGCCCTGCACGAATGCGAACAGCCCGAGGAAGGCGAGCGCGGCGAGGATCGCGATGGTCTCGATGTTCAGGACGAGGAGGACCGCGGCCCCGAGGACGGTCAGGATGAGGGCCAGCGGCGGGACCTCCCTCGGCCCGACCCGGGCCAGGACGGAGGGCAGGAGGCCGTCGCGGGCCATGCTGAAGGACGTGCGCACCGCCGACGTGATGCTCGCGCTGAGCGCGGCGTACATGGAGACGATGCCGAGGACGAGGAAGGCCACCCGAATCCAAGGCTGACCGAGCGCGAAGTTCTCCAAGCCCGCGAAGAACATGTCCTCGGACGCTCCGTGGCAGGCGGGGCAGGCGGGCCAGCCCGCGAGGTAGCCCGCGGGGACGTTCGCCAGGACCGCGAGGAGGAAGAGGACGTAGACTACGAGGGAGAGACCCACGGCCAGGAAAATGCCCCGGGGCACCGTTCGCTCGGGCACCTTCGCCTGGTCCGAGAGCTGGGCGACGATCTCGAACCCCTGATACGCGATGAAGAAGACGCCCGCGCCCAGGACGACGCCCATCAAACCCGCAGGGGCGGAGGACGGACCGGGAAACCCCGCAGTGGAACCGGGCAGGAGAGCCGCGAGACCGACCGCCACGAGGACCACCATGAGGACGACCTTGACCAGCGTCAGCCGAGCGAGCGCCTTGGCCGAGAGATGGAGACGGACCACATGGGTCACCGCGGCCACCCCCAGCACGAGCACGCCGACCAGAGGTGCGCCCGCGGGGCTCGCGGCGAAGTAGGAGTTCGCGGGCTGGATGAGCTCCACCAGGAAAAGGCCCAGGCCCAGTGCGCTCAGCGAACTCGTCACCATGGCCCCGCTCCAGGAGAGCCAGCCGCTCAGGAATCCGCTCGGAGGCGGGAGCGCGGTGCGCACCCAGACGTACGCGCCCCCCGACGCGTCGGGCCGCCCGGACGCGAGCTCCGCGTAGGCCATACCGCCGAGGAGGGCGAGTACCGCGGCGAGGACGACGCTCGCGAGGGCCCACCCACCCGCCGCGCTGAACGTCGCGCCGAGGAGGAGGAAGACCGCGGCACCCACCATGCTACCGACCGCGGCCATGGTCACGTCGAAGAGGCCGAGATCCCGCGTGACCCGCACGCGGACGGAGCCGGATGCCCGGGGCGAGACGGCCACAGCCGGAGAATTTGCGGCCGCTACTTGAGGCTATGGAAGGCGGTCATGCCTCGGGGGAGGCGCTGCCCTTGGAAATCGTCTCGCCGAGGCTCCGGAAGACACTCTCCACGTTCTCGCCGGTCTTCGCGGAGGCGTAGAAGTAGGGCGCGTCGAAGGCCTCCGTGGCCTGCTTAACCTGCTCCTCGTCGAACGCGGCCTGGTCCTTCAGGTCCATCTTGTTCACCGTGAACACCACGGGGATCTCGCCGACGGTGCGGAAGACGGACTCGACCCAGGAGTCCAGGTCCTCCAGGGTGTCGTAGCGCGTGATGTCCGCGACGGCGAGGATGCCCTGGGCGCCGTGGAAGTACGCCTCCCGCAGGAGCTCGCGGAAGCCCTTGGACCCCATGATGTCCCAGATGGTCATGTCCATCTGCACGGGCTCGCCGCCCTTCGGCGTGAGGAGCATCTCCTTCTTGGAGACCTTCGCGCCGAGCGTGACGATGTAGCGGTCGTCGTACTCGTTCAGGACGTAGCGCTTGATGAGGGAGGTCTTGCCCACGGCGTGCTCGCCGACCAAACAAATCTTGACCTTCATGCGACGGGGCTCGCTCATGATCGTCCGACCGGGAAAGGGGCACGGACTTTTCCGCGCGACGTCAGCATCCCTCCAAGGCCTATTTAGGCATTTGCGACTGGTTCCCAGAGCAAATCGCGGCACGGTCGGCCTTGGCGAGTGGTCGGACGGGCCACCCTGCGACGGCCGATGTCGAGGTTCAGCTCTCCAGGCGCTGTGGTTCCCGTATCCGCAGGAGCACGAGGAAGGACAGGATGAACGGCGGCACGGCAGCCAGGAAGGGCAGCACAGGCGTGACCGTGTACAGGTAGCCGCCGACGATCTGCGCCGGAATCGAGGCGAGCAGGGGCACCGCGCTGAAGATAGCCATGATCCGACCGCGGATCATCCGTGGCACGATACCCGCCTGCAGGGAGGTGAGGGGCGGCCCCAGGAAGGCCGTGCCCGTTCCGCTGACCACGGACCACGCGACGAGCTCGTCGACATCCTTCGCGAGCGTGAAGAAGTACTGGTTCAGCGGCACGGAGAGGGAGGCCAGGACCACGGCGCGCTTCAGACCCACGCGTTCGGCCAAGCTCGCGGCCGGGAACAGCAAGAGGAGGATGACCAGGGAGGTCGCCCCGACGAGCACGCCGTACTCATACGCAGGCAGACCCAGGTCCTGGACGAAGTAAAGGATGGAGAAGGAGGCGGTGAGCCCGACTCCGAACGCGCTCAGGATGGCGTAGTACAGCAGGAGATGCACGTCCCGCCCGGCGGCGTGGAGCGCGGCCCGGCTCTCGCGGAGAATCGAGCGCCAGAACCGGAAGAAGGTCACCTGCGCCTGAGGCTCGTGCGTCTCCTCCAGAGTCAGGGCGCGCCACGTGATGCCCAGCACGCCAAAGACACCGCTCAAGAAGAAAGCGACTCGCAGACCCTCTACGTTCCCGAGCCGCGCCACGAGGAGCCCGCCAATGTACGGGGCGAAGAGGGACGGGAGGATGTTGATCGCGGAATACGATGCAATGCCTCGCGGCCGCAGAGCCGGCTCCATGGACTCCGTGAGCGCGGTGCTGAATAGGGGGCCATAGATGCCCGCGACGGAGCCGACAACCACGGGGAGGTAGAGCCAGCCCGCGCTCGGGATGAACGCGTAGATGAACCCGTTCGCCACTCCGACGAAGCTGAACAGGATGATGGCCCGCTTCCGCCCCCACACGTCCCCGAGGTACCCGCCGACTAGCTCGACCACCGCGATGATTGCGGAGGAGAGCGCGGCCAGGTAGCCGATGAGGACCACAGAAGCCCCGAGGTTGTAGAAGTACAAGGACTGGAACGGCGAACTCATGGAGCCCCCGATGGACCAGACCGTCGAGGTGGCCGTCAGGATCCAAGCGTTCCGCGGCAGGTAGAAGGCCCTCCGGAGCCGGCCGAGGAATCGCACCTGCGACTCCGTTGCGGTGGCCGCATGCCCGTGCTCGGACCCCGATGCGAGGGATTGGGTGCCGCCATTCCGCATCGGAGTCCTCCTGAGGGATGAGACGTTCGAGCGTGGGCGCTATTCAAACGTGTCGGCCCCGCTCCACGAAATCAGAATCGGACGTGCCGAGGCGAACAACGAGGTCGAACCCTTGAAATAAGGAGGCCCCGATGCGCGCGCGTGGACGCGTTCGCGGCGGCGCGCCTCGTCCTGGGCGCGGGATTCCTCGCGGCCGCAGCCTTCCTCGACGTGCGCACGCGACGGGTCCGCGACCTGCTCTGGGTCGCCCTAGGCACCGTGGGCTTGGGCACCGTCACTATCGAGCTGCTGGTCAACGTCTCCGTGGTGAACCACTGGCTCCTCGTGGGATCCGCCGCGATCCTCTTCTACGCGGTCTTCTACGGGAAGCCTATCCGGGATGAGGACGGGGTTCATCTGCGTCCAATCCGCATCCTCATCCTGGCCGCGGCGGCGGCCGGTTTCGTCGGAGGGGTCCTCCTGCCGGTTCCCGGCTTCTTCGTGACCTGCTGTGTTCGGTTCCTCTCCATCGAGGGCCTGGCGAGCGTCCCCGTCCTGATCGTCGTCTACCAGCTGTTCTACCAGTTGGGTCTGCTCCGCGGTGGAGCGGATGCCAAGGCGATGATGGCCCTCACGCTGCTCGTGCCGCTCTACCCTGACGCCTCGCCCTTCCCGCTGCTGGCGATCCCGGCGAGCGTCCAGAGCACGATGCAGGTTCTCTTCCCCTTCTCCCTGACGGTCCTCGTGAACGCAGCCATCCTCTTCCTCGCGGTGCCCCTCGCCTACCTCGTGGTGAACGCGGCCCGCGGCGAGGTCGAGCTGCCACAGGCTTTGTTCGGCACGAAGGCGACCCTGGACCTTCTGCCGCCGCACGTCTGGCTCATGGAGCGCGTGAACCACCGCGGCGAGCGCGTCGCGGTGCTCTTCCCGGCCCACCGCCAAGACGAGTCCAAGGAGATTGCGAAGCTCAAGGCCGCCGGCGCCGACCGCGTCTGGGTCCAGCCCAAGGTCCCCTTCATGGCCCCCCTGCTGATCGGTTTTCTCCTCGCCTTCTCCGTGGGGAACCTCATGCTCGGGTTCCTGACCGCGGTCCTGCCGCACCCGTAGAGCAGAATCCTGAGATAGCGCGTCCACGGTGGGCGTCCTTAGCAGTGGTTTTAGGGCCAAATGCAGGATTGAGCGGACATATCAAAGCCCAGCCCCCACCGCCTCACGAACCCTTTGCGTCCGCCTCCGCCCCTGCTTGTGGACTGACGAGCCAGACATCGCGAGCCCTCGCGATTCAAGTCTCAAGTCTTCTCACACCCTTTGACCCGCCGATCAACGGCTACTCTCCCAGAGGGGGGCCAGGAATGGAGTGTATTCGCATAGGCATGGGTTCGACTCGGGCGCGCTGAGGTCAAATCTCCAACGCGCTGCCTGCGGCTCCCGGAGGCTGCCAGCTCTGCTCCGAGGGACACGGGGTTCAATTGGGTAGCTTCCCACGTTCGGAAGACGTGCCTCGGAACCCGTTGACGGCTTCGAAGCATGCGACCCGCTTCGCCGCCAGGGGCCAGGACTCCCCTCACCCTGCCAGCGCCCCGAACGGCCGAGGGCAAGGCCGAGCTCGTGAAGGACGCAACAGCCCCCGGACGGTCCTCCGCTGTCCTCCGCTCATGCGGTTCCGCGGCCGCAGGCTTGTGGAAGATGATGGCCCTCGCGGGAAGGCGGTCCACAGCCCTCGTTCCCCGAGCCGGGCGGGGAGACGGTTCACCCCGGCGTCCGGGAAGGCCGTGGCGGTGACCAAGTCCCGCTGGCGGACCTCCCCGCGGGACCGCAGGGTTGCACGCATCAGCCGCCGTTCGTCGCCATCAAGGAGACGGACGACGAGGCCCTCCAGGTCTGGCGCGGTTGGTGCGGGACCTGGGGCCGCAGGCGGTCCCGGCCCACCGGGCTCCGTCGGCTGGGCGGCGGAGATCCGGGTCACGAACACGTACGCAGCCGCGGTCCCCGCGAACCAGGCCGCGATCGGGAGGAAGAGGGACGCAAACACGATGATCGGCTCCGGAAGGCTTCGCTGGGGCATGGCGAAGGGGATGGCCACCGGGAGGACCAAGACCACGTGGTCCCGGGCAAGACCCTCTTGGCCACGAATCGACTACGGTGCAGTGGGGCCTGCGGCCGAGCCGCTCGGGAAGGGCCTCCCCCGCGCCGGTTGCGTGGCCTTGCTACGGCGCCTCTGCCGGCCCGTTCTGAGGTCCCCGGTCGGCATCAGGACCTCGCAGGCACCCGACTTCCGGGCCGCGCGGCAATGCTCGCCCCGAGGGACGGTCGACAGACGCGGGCGGTACGCTCCTAGGGTCCCGCTCCGCTGCCCACGATCACACGGTAGAAGTGCGGGACCCGTGGCCCGTCCAGAAGCGGTTCGAGCCGCCTCGCGATTCCCTCCCTCGCCTCGCTCGCGTGCATCGCCTTGAACGTCTCCTCGCTCTCGTGCTCGACGATCGCCACGTAGTGGCCTTCGTCGCCCACGGGTGCTAGGAGCCTCCGCGAAACGAAGCCGTCGGCCTTCTCGAGGATGCCGTTCGACCACTCGAACCATTCCAGGAATTCCTTGTCCTTCTCGCGTCGCACGGCGGGGAACTCCACAATGCTGACGAACATCGTCTTTCCTCGGCGCGGGGATGCCCCGGCCCGGCGCGAGGCAAGCGGTTCCTCTCTCTTGTAGATTCGGTTTGACGCATGGAAGGAGTCCGGCAAGGGCGTCTGCCATTTGGGTGCGGCCAAGCCAAAGAAATCCGGACCGCGCATGCCGTTCCGTGACTTAGCCCCGGAAGACGGTCGGGCTCCGCGCGGATCGCGACCTGGCGGAGGCGCTAATCGGCGAACCGGACGGCTCCCCGTCGCCCGACGCCCTCTGCCGAGGGCTCGTTAGCAAGGGGGGACGATGATCAGCCACGCGTACTCGACATCCCCTCAACTCATGGCGTCCTCCTTTCGAGGGGAATGATGCTCCTCAATGCAGAGCGGATTCCAGCCCTTCGGACTCTCCGCGCGAGGTACCCCTCCGGCAAGGCCTTCCAGGGGATGCCCGTCCGCAGGATCCACACGATGCCCTCGGAGACGCGGCGGGTTGTCAGCCCACGCATGCCCGCCCTTCCGGCCGGCCTTAAGCCTCGGCAGGAGCGGCTCGATCTTCGCCCACGGCTCGTCCGTGATCCCCGGTCGATAGCCTCCCATCCCTTGGCTGCCGGAGGGACGTGCGACCTCTCGAAAGTTACGAAATGGGCTCTAGGGAGCCTTCGAATCGGCGGCGGGCGTGCGGCCGCGAACCCGCCGTACCCAGAGGTCCTTGAGGGGCCGCGTCACGGCCTCAATCTTGCCCGTCCGAATCCCCAGGTAGACGAGGATCGTGAACGCCCAGTACGTGAAGTAGGCGACGACCTCGAGCTGGGTCGGGGCGTCGTTGTACCCGATGAGGCCGCTGAGGAGATTGCCGACCAGGTTCGACTCTCCGGACGGAAGGAGCTGGGACAGGTCGTACGTCGGACCCACGAGCCAGGGGAGGAGGCCCGCCTCCTGGAGTCCGCGGACTCCGAGCGCCGCCAACCCGGCGGCGATGACGATCAAGAACAGCCCGGTCCCCTGGAAGAACCGCCGGAGGTTGATCTTCCACGAGGCTCGGTAGATTCCCGCCCCGAGGAAGGCCGCCGCGAGGAGCCCGATCCCGACCCCGGTGACCAGGTCGGCTTCCGTGGCCGTGCCGGCGAGGCCGGCCATGAAGAGGACCGTCTCCACGCCCTCCCGGAACACTGCGATGAACGCGAGCAAGGACAGCCCGAGGACTTGGCGGCGGTCGACGAGCGTGTCGATCCGCTGCTCGACGTGCTTCCGGATGTTCTTCGCGGCCTTCATCATCCAGAGGATCATCGACGTGAGGACGACGACCGCGAGGAGCGCGGCGAAGCCCTCGAACAGCTGTTCCTGGGTTCCCTCGAACTCGCCCCAGGCGACGGCCCAGGCTCCCGCGACGACGACGCTCGCGGCGATGGCGGCCGCAACCCCGAGGTAGGCGTACCGATGCAGGGACCGCTGTCCGATCTTCGTCAGGTACGCCAGGATGATTCCCACGACGAGCGCGGCCTCCACGCCCTCGCGAAGGCCGACGACGAGCGCCGGGACGATGCCGACCGCCATGGAAAGCCGCTCCGTAATTTAGGCCGCCCGAAATCACCAGAGCTTATAAGGGTTCCTGTCGTGACGGTCCCTATGTCGCATTCACATCGTGAACGACCCGAAACTTCGCCGGAGAGTGCCCCGCGGGGATCACCCACGGCGCAGAAGACGCTTTCTCCCTCAGCGTGGGTGCACGTCCTCCAGGGCCTCGTCGCGAGGGAACTGGTCGAGGAGCGGGGAATCTCCGGCCGTCGGGCCGCCGAGCTGCTCGGGGTGGCCCCCTCCGCGATCTCCCAGTACCTCTCGGGCCGGCGGCTCCGGACCCTGTTCCCCGCCTTCGCGGCCCGCGGCGAGGCGCGACGGATCGCCACGCGGGTGGCGCAACGCCTAACCGACCTTCCCGCGGGGATGAGCGCGCCGCCCCGGCTCCTCCTCGAGGCCGCCGCGGAACTGGCCGAGCGGACCGGGGAGCCCGGGCGCGGACGGGGCACGGTGGAAGCCGAGCCCGCGACGATTCCGGACCGCGAACTCGTGAGGGCCCTGCGGCTGCGCGTCACGGGCGAGCAGAGCGCGGTGACCTCGAGCATGCAACTGGCTCAGAAAGCCCGGGACGAGCTCACCCGGGCGGTCTTCCGCCAGATCGCGTCGGACAGCCTCCGCCACGCCGAGATCGTCGCGTCCCTCGCCGCCCAGCTTGACCGCGGCACGGCGGCGACGCACGCGTCGGGCATCACTCGCCGCGACGTGGAGCGGATGATCGCGAGGGAGCACGCGGCGGAGGAGAGCGGCCACGACCTCTCCCAGCACCTCGGCGGCACGATGGGGCTCCTCGCCGCGAGCATGGAGGCGGACGAGAGGAAGCACGACGCCCTCCTGAAGGGACTCTTGGCCTCGGGCTTCCACGACGGCGCGGGGTCGCACTAACGAGCTGCCGCCGCTCGCGTATCCGCGTTGCGCCCCGGGCCGTGCCGATCATGGGTCGGTTGCCCCCGGAGATCCCCTGGTCACCCGACACAAGCGAAATTCCTGGAGGGACACCTCGGTGCGGCTACCTCAGGCGCCCACGTCGGAGGTGCCCATGTAGACCGGCATCTACATATATCATGTTGACCTTGGTGAACACGATGACGTCCCCACGCGTGGAGCTCGGCCTGGTGGAGCGCCTGAGCCGCCTGAAGGGAGAGGACCCGGCGGCCTGCCTGCCGAAGTACGCGGACGCCTCCGGCAGCATTGCACGAAGCCCTCGCTTTTCGCGTGCCCTCGCTCGAGCCCAAGCGCTCGCGGACGAACGCAGGCTAACGGCGGTCGCCATGCTGCGACGGCAATCCGAACTCTGCGCGTGTGAAATCCAAGCCGCTCTGGGTGTAACCCACGCCACGGTGAGCCACCACATGCGGGTCCTGGAGGACGCAGGGATTGTCGTGGCCGAACGGCGAGGGAAGTGGATGTTCTATCGGCTGAAGGACCACGGTGGCGTAGAGATTCCATAGCCCGTGACACGGAGGGGAAGGAGATGCCTGATCGAATCGTGCTGTTCATCTGCGTCGAGAACGCCTGCCGCTCGCTGATGGCCGAGGCCATGTTCAACGCCGATCCCCCCTCCGGCTGGAGGGCGATATCGGCCGGCACCCGGCCTGCCGATGCCCCGCATCCTCGCACCGAGCCCATGCTGCGCGAGATTGGACTGGAGCTCCCTCCACACTCCCCGCGTCTTCTGACCCGGGAGATGATGGACGGCTCACGCATCCGGGTGACGATGGGCTGTCTCGACGACGCGAGCTGCCCGGTGCACCTGAAGACCCTCAAGGTGACTGACTGGGGGCTCCCGGATCCCTCAAAGCTCGACGACGCTGAGTTCCGCGAGGTCCGCGACAACCTGCGGAACCGGGTCGAGGGTTTGGCCCGCGAACTCAGGCTTGCCGATCGACGGTCCCTCTTCCCGTGATACGGAGACCCCTCGACATGGTCCGCGAGCGTGCGAAGCGCTGGGCCGCCGAGGTCGTCGGCACGGCCATCCTGGTGGGTCTAGGGACGGGATCCAACGTCGCGTCGGCTCGGGCTGGCGGAGAGCCTCAATGGCTGCTCGCAATCGCATGGTCTGGAGCCGTGACGATTCCGGTCTTCCTCTTCCTGAGGATATCCGGGGCTCATCTCAATCCCGTCGTTACCGCGTCCCTCGCGTTGAGCGGGCGGATTGAATGGTTCGACGTTCCTGCGTACATCCTGGCCCAGTTTGGAGGCGCATTTCTCGGCAGCGCCTCCGTACTCGTGACGCTTGGGAAAATCGACAATCTCGGAGCGACGATTCCCACCGGGGGAGACACGACGGTTGCGTTCGTCATGGAACTGGGATTCACAGCGCTCCTCGTCGTGGGGGTTTTCGTCCTCACGGACCATGGGGAGGGTCGATGGCGCTGGAGGTCGCTCCTTCCCGGGACAATTGTCGGCTTGGCTACGTTGGTTATTGGACCGTGGACCGGCAGCTCTCTGAACCCTGCGCGGACCGTCGCCCCCGCCGTCCTCGCGGATGCCTATGGCAACCTGTGGGTGTATCTGGTCGCGATTCCCCTGGGCGCCACCATCGTCGGAGTCCTCTGGCAGTCGAAGACAGGTGGTCCCCAAGGAGACCTTGTGAAGCTGGAGTAGACCTCACTGTCTTCTTGAAAGCCTGCGGAACGCGAAACCCTCGCACGGCCGGTTGCTCGGAGACCAATCAGATGACATTGTAGACGAGGAGAAGTAGGCTGAGCCAAAGTACGGCGAAGATCGCGGGGAACACGACGGTGAAGAACCAGAACTCGGTCCGGCGGAATCTACCTTCGACACGGTGATGGTCCCGCATCAACGCGCCGCCCTCGTCGCGTTCCTCGAAGAAGTGCACGACCCGTGCGCGAAGGTCCGTGGCAATGATCCAGATGACGAGCCAGACCAGGCTGAACGCCGCGAGGCGGTCGCGTCGAAGGAGGCGCCCCAGGCCTCGAAGCCCGCGACGTCCCCCGCGCCGGCGCCTCCGGCCGAGGTCCCGCCCCCAGCCACCGCACCTGCTCCGTCTGCTTCGGAGCCCGCGACCCCTCCGCCCCCCGGAGAGACGGACGGAACGTCGGAGGCACCGGGCGCCACCTAAGCCGCCTTAGGGTGCGCGCCCCCTATTCAGCAGTGTTCCCCGAACAGTCCACTCCTCCCTCCCGGTGCAAGGCGGGAGCTCCCGCTCCACCGCGAGCCGGGCTTCCGCGCGCAGCCCCTCGGGGC
>CAZJIP010000035.1:0-16269 GCA_964546105.1 uncultured Methanomassiliicoccales archaeon | reverse complement strand
CCGTGCGTGGGTGGCCCAGCTTGGTCAAAGGCGCAGCGTTGAGGTCGCTGTCCCGAAGGGGTTCGCAGGTTCAAATCCTGCCCCACGCATCCCTCCCTTCTAGGCGGCCCGAAATCCGCGGGCATGGCGGGGCGGGATACCACCGCCCTGCGCCTGTCGTTCGGTGAGCGTCCGGAAATCATGATAAACGACGGCGGACTGGGCGGGGGCCGTGCCGGGGCGCAGACGCGATCCCAATGACGAGGAATCTCCCGCGGATGATGGCGAGACCGTGGCCCCCGTGGACCGGGTGGCATCGCTTCGCACCGCGTACGTTCGCGCGTTCGCAAGATTGCCGCGGCCTGCGCGGCTCCTCTGGATCTTCCTTCTCGTGCTGGGCGCCTACGCCATTGCGTTCACGCTCCAGGGAAGCGGCGTCGTCGCCCTGATCGCGCTGCCTGCGCTCGCGGTGGAGACGGACATTCTGTTCCAGATGTTCCGCTTCCGCAAGATCCGCGCCCCGGACGCCGCACTAGCTACTGGCCTTCTTCTAGCCTTGCTCCTGCCCCCCACCGTCTCGCTCCTCCAGGCCGCGGCGCTGGCCGCAGCCGCCATCGCATTGCGGCACGTCCTCCGTTTCCAGGATCGTCCCCTGTTCAACCCTGCGGCGGCTGGGGTCCTGCTGGGAGCCCTGTTCTTCGGGCTCGCACCCTCCTGGTGGGGTTCCATCGGTATGTGGCTCGTCGTGGTCCTGGGCGTCGTCCTCACGCTGCGCACGCCCGGGTCGTGGCGGACTCGCGCGGGATTCTTCGCCTCCTACGGGGTCCTCTCCGTCCTGGGGACTCTGGCCTTCGGCGAGGTCACTACGCCGCAGGTACTCCTGCTCGGGGCCGTGGACCCGGCCATCCTGTTCTTCGGATTCTTCATGGTCCCGGAGCCGCGGAGCTCCCTCGCTCGCCCAGGAGAGCGGTGGGGCTTTGGGTTGCTCGTGGGCGTCGCGACAGCGCTGCTTCCCGCGCTCCTGCCGACCCTAGCTCCCTTAATTGCACTGCTCTTCGCGAATGTCGCTGCCGCGGCGCGTCGGGCGCGCTCGGTCGAGGCGCCTGTGGTTGCTACTCCTGGTCGTGAGACGTCTCGCCGCCATCCGCGGCGACGGAGGACCCGCCGCCGCGAACTCGTGGTCCAAGAGACGCGGAGCGAATGGAAGACCCCGCAGCGGGTTGTCTCCGGCGTGCTTGTGGTCGTCGTCCTCGGGGCCATGGCCCTGGCGTTCAGCGCGCCCACGGCGACGCCGTTCTCCACGGTCCGACCTTCGAGCCCAATCCCCGCGGGCACCGTCGCCGCGACGAACAATTGCACGACGGACAACCCTAGCATCCCCTCAAACCTCCTGACCTTCCTCCACCAGAGGTTGGGCCCCTCCGTGATCATCTCGGCAGACACTACCACGGGGACCGTGGTGTTCTACGACTCCGTGAACCATGCCACGGTGACGGAGACAAATATCTACGAGGACTACGGCTTCGCGGAATTCAACGGGGACGACTACGCGGTCACGGGATGCGCAGCCTAGTCTGCCGCCCGGTTCTGGAAAGCTCCATGAGCCCCCTCAGCGGCCACGTACAGGGGCTCCTGCCGCGACGCGCGCGTTGGCGGATCGCTCGCTCCGGCGGTACGCAGACAGGACGTATACCGTAGGGAGGCACGCGGCCAAGGCTGCGACCCCGAGGCCCGTCCCGAAGCTGTAGCTCGTGGCCACTTGGCCCACGGCCGGTTCGGCAAAGGCGATGACCAAGGTCGTGAAGAAGGAGTTGATCGCGAGCACGGTGGCCCGGTCCTTGGATCCGACGCGGCGGTTGAGGATCGTGGTGATCAGGGGCGACTCGATCCCCCAGAAGACGTAGTCGGGGATCTGGGTCAGGACGCCGAGGACCAGAGCGACATCCGGAGCGAAGAACCCCTGGGCCACCAGATAGATTAGCGCGAAGGGAGGGAAGATGAGGAAGGAGACGAGGATCAGGCCTCCGGATTCGCCGAACCGCTTCAGGATGACATCGACGGCCCGTCCTGAGAAGGCGGCGATGATGAAGAAGCCCCCGTAGATCGTGCCCATGAGGACGAAGTCGCCTTGGACGATCTGGTCCATGAACTTGGGTCGGAAGAAACCCATCATGTAGGTGACGAAACCCACGAGAACCTGGAAGATGATGATGAGCACAATCTGCCGGTTCCGTGCGGTGGTCCGGAGTCCGCTGCGGACCTGAGCGAAGAGGTTGGGCTCCGGCTCCCGCGGTACGGTGGGCTCTTGGAAGCTCAGGCTCAGCGCCACGGCCCCGAGTCCCGGCAGGGCGTATAAGATCAACGGCAGGTTGAGACGGCCCGTCGTAGCCACGAGGACGCCGCCCCACACGGACGCGATTGCCGTGCCTACGAAGGAGTACATCGCCGCGCGGCTGCTCACGTTCGGGTAGCGGGCCTCCGCGTGCACCTCGGCGAGCGTGTCGTAGAGATACGCGGAGCCCGCGCCCCACATGAACCCCGCGCCAAGGGCCCAGACCCCGTTCGCCAGGGAGAAGGCGATGAAGTCCTGCGAAAGCCCGAAGAGGACGATCCCTGCCATCCAGATGCCCACGCCGATGACCATGGCCCGCTTCCGGCCGTAGCGGTCCGCGAAGGCCCCCGCGGGCATGGCGACGATGAGGCTGACAATCCAGAACACCATGTCCACGAGCGTGCCAAGGAAGTAGTCGTTGTTCAGGCGATCGAAGAGCCAGAGGCTCCAGAACGGGCTCCAGATCTGGAACGCGACGAGGACTTGGAACACGTAGTATCGCCGTACGCGCGTCTGGATGCTAGCGGCCGGGCCCACGCCCGCGGCAACGTGCGACCCGAGATAACCCTTCTGAACCTTCTCTACGGAACCATGAGGTTCACGAGACGAGCCAACCGCGGGCGTCGGCCAGGAGGATGGCCAGCGCCACGATTGTGGACTCGAACTCGCCGCGGCGCGCGTGGTCCAGGGCCTGGGTCGGAGACAGGGTCACGAGGGACTCGACCTCCTCCGGGTCAGGCGCCTGGCCCGTGGGCCTGCAGTCCTTCGCGAAGAACAGGTGGAGCGTGCCCTCGAGGTAGCCCGTGAGGCTGTTGCCCGAGTACAGATGCATGAGCTTGGCCGGCTCGAGCCCCGTCTCCTCGAGGAGCTCGCGGCGCGCGCAGGCCTCGGGACTTTCCCCGTTCTGGGCGCTGCCGCCGGGGAGCGCGATCGCGACGCGGCCGAGGCCGTGACGATATTCGCGCGTGAGGATCACCTTCCCATCCACGGTGAGCGGAAGGATCGCGGCGGAGCTCCCGAAGTGGAACCGCACCCAATTCTTCCGCGTGCCGCTCGCCAGTTCGACGTCCTCCTCCGTGATGGGAGGCCATGCCTCCCGCAGGCTGCGCGAGCTGAGGATCTTGGGCACGGGCATAGACGAATTCCCGCCCCTCGGAGGCGATGGAAGTACTTAGGTGCACCGGTCGGGCGCATCCGTTCGCCGCCATCGCGGCGCGGAATCCCATGACTCCGTCCCGGTCTCTCTCATGAAGAGTCGCAATCGCAGGTTGCAGTTCTGTGACGTGTGCAGCAGATCGCGTTGTTCGCGCCGTCCCCGCGACGCACTCGCCTCTGCTCGGCTCCTCCCGTGCGCCCGCCTGCAGCGCGGGCGGGGCGTAGAGGGGACTCATCGCAGCATCGCAGAGGGCGCCGGGGTGGAACCGTACACCCCTTGGCCTCCCTGATGGAGGCCAGGTCGATGCTTTGGCCCACGCGACTGGCCCCTCGCTCCTCCGAGATGCGACCCCATCGTCGCATCCCAGTCCCGCCCGTGTTCGGCGCAGGGCGCGTCATGCCGGACGGGCCACTCGAACGGGGGTTTGCCACCGGAGGGAGCTCGAAGGAAGGGTAGGCCGTCCGGGATGGCAAGGGTTCCAGAGCGAGATGCATGAAAGCGAGAATCTCCCGATGAAGCTACACTACTGCACGTTGCAAACGCTTAATAGGGTCTGCTTGACTTCGCGCTGCCGATGCCCTTCAAATTCTGGAAGCGGGAGAAGCCCGAGAAGGAGAAGGGAGGCGCCGAGGCGAAGAAGGAGGCCGAGAAGCCCGCTCCAGAGTCCAAGGTGGCGGCTGAGACGAAGGCCGAGGCGGCGAGCGCCGCTGGCCCTGGCGCGGCGGCCGCGATTGAGGCGGCCCCCAAGGCCGAGAAGGCTCCCGAACCCTCCCCGTCCGACCTGGAGGTGGCGGTGGGCGAGCTGCACGCGGGCCTCGTGGACCTCGGGCTCACGATTGCCGGGACCAAGGCCGTGTTCGCAAAGCGGGTCGCCGCGTTTCCCGAGGGCACGGGAAGCTTCCTATCCACCTACCGCGAGACGCCCTATCGCGCGGGGACGCGCATCCTCGCGGACTGGCTCGGCTTCCGAGCCCCCGCGGACTTCGACCCGGAGAAGCTCCTGGCGGACGTGAACCTCCGCCTCAGCTCGTTCAAGCTATCCGTCCAGATGACGGACCTCACGTGGCTCGACCAGGAGCTGAGCCTTCGCAAGGCGCGGCTTCGCCTGGGTGAGACCGAGAAGGTCGTGCGGTTCAAGGACGCCCGGGATTTCATCCGTGGCGTGAACGACCTGATCGCCCCGCGCAAGCTCGCGTTCCTCGAGCTCGAGACGTGGTCCCGGGACTATGCCTTCCTCTTGGTGCGGGACCCTAAGTGGGACAAGCTCGCGGCGACCAAGCTCGTGGTGGTCAAGGCGCCGCAGACCGCGGTCGGCGGGGAATGCGGGGAGTGCGGAGCGCCCGTGGGGGAGAACTGGCACGACTGCCTCTCCTGCGGTGCGGTGTTTGGAACGGAGTGAGCACTTCACTTCGGAGGCTCTTCTTTCTTCGCCGGCTCCCCGGGCTTCGAGCGAAGGACCGGCGTGGGATCGTACAGCTTCTCGGGCCATTCGCGCCGGTGGACGAGCATGCCGCAGTGGGGGCAGTTCTTCTCGTCCAGATGCTCCTCGTTCCGGGTGAACAGGACCTTCCCGTCGCAGTAGGGGCAGTGGAGGGTCCTCGGCTTCCGCATGATCCGTTTTGCGAAGACGGACACCTGCCCTTCCCGGAGTTCGGGGGCCATGGGCTCCGCAAGAGCGGGCCGCGGGATATGAAGGTTGTGTCGCGGGCCGTGCCGCCCGCCTCGGAGTGCGCGGTCGCGCAAAGGTCAAATGGAGCCTTCGCATCCCTCCGACGAGGAGCATGCCCGAGCTGCGTCTCCGCAGCTACCACGAGGTCAGCGGCGCCGTGTTCCGCAAGGAGGCCGGCTGGGAGATCCCCGCCAGCTACGGCTCTCTGGACCGCGAGGTGGACGCCGTGCGGCGCGCCGTGGGCATCTTGGACCTCAGCGACCGCGCGAAGATCCGCGTCCGCGGATCCGACCGCCTGACCTTCCTGGACGGTCTCGTGACGGCGGACATCAAGACTTTGCGCCCCGGCTTCTCCACGTACGCGCTCGTGCTGGATGAGGCGAGCCGCGTCCTCGGGGACCTGCGAATCACAGCGCTCGAGGACGCCTTTGTCCTAGATATCGAGGCAGCCCAGAAGGACGGCCTCCTTAGGTACCTGCGGCAGCAGATCGTGAGCGACGACGTGACCCTGGAGGACCTGGGCTTCTGCGGGCACCTCGAGGTGCACGGCCCCTTGGCCCCGCGCACGGTCACGGCCGTCCTCGGCGTGGATGTGCAGGGCCTGTCCGTGGACGAGCAGACCACGTTTCCCTTGGGCCGCCGCGGCGTCGGCTACGCCTCGCGGCTCCGCACATTCGGCGAGGCCGGGTACGCGCTGTGGGCCGTGGGCGACGGGCTTGAGCTCGTGTGGGACGGCCTCTCGCGGAGCGGCGCGGTCCCCATCGGGCGCGATGCGGTCGAGGTATTGCGCATGGAGTCCGGGCGTCCGCGCTTCGGGGTCGACATGTCCCCGGAGACGCTTGCGGTCGAGGTCGCCCCCGAGGGGGCCATCAGCCTGACGAAGGGATGCTACCGCGGGCAGGAGGTCGTGGCTCGGGCCATGTCCATCGGGCAGATGAACCGGCGCCTCGTGGGGCTCCGGATCGACGGCGACGTCCCGCCGTCCCACGGCGACGCGGTCACCGCGGGGGGCGAGCCGATCGGGACCGTGACGAGTGGCTGCTGGTCGCCGACCACAGGATGGGTCATCGCCCTCGCCCTGCTTCGCCTGGACAAGATTGCGCCGGATTCCCAGATCTTCATCGACCACGACGGCTGGGACCTCCGCGCGTCGCTGCATCCGCTGCCATTCGTGTTCGGTCGATCCTGAACGGGACGCGAGACTCAAATACGCCCGGCGGCTAGGGAACCCGCATGTGCCGCATGATGGGGGTCGTGAGCCGCGGCCCGGTCTACTACGACTTGTTCGAGGAGTTCGCGGACCTCTCCACGAAGGGCATGTGCCCCCTGGGCGCCCCCGATGAGCGCGGGCACAAGGATGGGTGGGGACTCCTGTGCTTCCAGAACGGCGTCCTCAAAATCCAGATGAAAGACGTGGGGGCCGCCACGGAGGCGTCCAAGTATTACGGCACCGCCTGGAAGATCGCGAAGCTGAACATCGAGCGGGCGGAGGGGCAGAACCTAATCGTCCTCGGCCACCTGAGGCGCGCATCCGAGCCGAAGACGGTCGGGCAGCGGTGGTCGCACCCCTTCGTCGAGGTGCGGGACGGCGTGACCTGGGCGTTCCAGCACAACGGCTCCCTGAACAAGGAGTCCCAGGACAAGGATGTGATCGACTCCCAGATCCTGTTCCACCTGGTCCTCGAGGCCTTGGAGGGACGCGACCCCGCTGCCGTCGCGCAGGCGACGAAGATCGCTCGGCAGCGCGCGATCGACGAGTACGACGGCTTCACGGGCCTCAACTTCATGATGACGGACGGCACGGCGCTCCATGCGTACCGCGACTTCCAGACGAACGGCCAGTACTACACGCTCTACCAGGACCACTTCGGCGAGATGGTCATCACGACGTCCGAGCCGATCCTCGCCATGAAGGCGGATCCCATGCCGCGCGGCATTCTGCACACGGTGACCCCGGACCTCGAGGTGCAGAAGACCGAGGTCGCGTGAGGCGAGTGCGCATGCCCTCCCTCGTACCGGCGGTCGGGTGATGACGGGGCCCTCTTCTTCACCTGGTTCACCGCCGATCCCGCCGCGCGTCAGCGGGATTCTCCCCGTCCACAACGAGGCCGCGGTCCTGAGGGAGGTCCTCGACTCGATCGCCCGCCAGACCCGTCCCGTGGACGAGCTCGTCGTGGTCCTCGACCGATGCACGGACGGTTCGCGGGATATTGTCCGGGGCCGGTGCGACCGGCTGGTCGAGGTGGATGAGGGCAACACGGCCCGTGCGGTCATGGCGGGCATCGGACGGGCGTCGAGCGAGACTCTTGTCTTGTTCGACGGAAACACGGCGGTTCCCGAGGAGTTTGTGGAGGGGCTCCTTCGTTCCCTGGACGCGACCAAGGCCGATCTCGTGGAGTGGCACGGCGGGATGATGGCCCTGACGAAGTCCACCCTGGCACGCTTCGGACCTTTCTCCGCCCTTCATCTGTGGACGCTCGAATACTTCGAGCGGATTCGCACGAACCAAGGTATCGTCGTCCATCTCCATGGTCCGTTCCGGCGACTGAAGCCCTCGCCTCTCGGGAGGAACCTCCGGTACGGACTTGACTATGCCGAGCTCTGCGCCCGTTACGACATGCCACCGTTCTTCCGAATCGGCACGAAGAGCGGGTGGCTCCCCGACGCCTTCGCTGCGATTGGCGTGGTCGCCGGTCACGCGCGTCGCGGGACGCTGCTCTCCTCGCTCCGGCGGATTCCCGGTTACGTCCGCGAGCCTCGACCTGAGCGTCGCAACCAGAGCACGTGATGGTCGCCGAGTAGCCGCAGGACGGGCCACTCACGCACTGCGTCGTCCAGCCGCGAGAGCGCTCCGAGCAGACCGGGCCACGGGGACAACGGGCGGTTCGCGTACGGCGGCGGGAGGGCGACCGAGAGCCCCGTCACCCGATCCAGTTCGAAGTCGGGCCGGAAGGCCGTGGCGACTTGGGCGGCGGTCCGGCAGTACACCGGTGTGTCGACGAGGCCGACCTTGTGTGCGGTCGCGGACCGCAGACGACGACCCGCCAGCGAGGGATGGAAAGCGGCCATCGCTCCCGCCCACTCCGCCGCGGTGAGTCGGTTCATGGAGGCTACGAGGAAGATCCCTCCCGGACGCAGGACGCGGCCCACCGCATCCCGGACGGGCTCCAGCCGTTCCTCATAGGACAGGGCGAAGCTGGAGTACGCCCCGTCGAAGCTTGCGGGAGGCTGGTCCGCGAGCACGCCGTCCAGGTCCCGTGCGCGGCCGACGTAGAAGTCCACGAAATCCCCAAGGTTGCCGGACAGAACCTTCGCACGCGCGATGCGGATCATCTCCCGGGACGGGTCCACGGCGACGACGTGACAGCCGCGGCG
This sequence comes from uncultured Methanomassiliicoccales archaeon, assembly GCA_964546105.1. GTDB lineage: Archaea > Thermoplasmatota > Thermoplasmata > RBG-16-68-12 > RBG-16-68-12 > RBG-16-68-12. Next base: position 7,758 of record CAZJIP010000035.1, on the reverse strand, counting down.
CGCGAGCGCAATGGCTTCGTCTCCCGTACCGCAGCCCACCTCAAGGAGGCGGCTCCCTTCGTGGAACGTCTGCGCTTGGTAGTCGAGCATCGCGTGGCGCAGGTGCGCGTTGATCCGATTCTCTACCAGCAGCGTGTCGTACCGGGGGGCGTATCGGTCGTATGCCGTCCCGCCCTCCACCACGTCGCGCGGCTGCCGCAACATGGCCTCCCTCATGTTCCCACCCGGCGGAAGACGCACAGGTAGATCGCGCCCGCGCTCCGCAATCCCGGGAGCATCCCGAGTCGGTCCTCCACGCGCTCCAGCGGCCCCACCACGGAACGCAATCGGTCCGCGAAGTCCACGAGGTTCCACGGTGGGCTGATCACCTGGAGGCCGCGGAGGGATTCGACTACGAAGCCCTCGCGGAACATCCCGATGAGCTCCTTCGGCGTGAGGAAACGCGTCCGCACTGCATAGCGTCGGCCAAGTCCCTCCCGCGAAATGGGAATCGGGACGGACTCGCCTAGCTTCCGGAACGCCTTGCGGGGCCGGAGGACCATGGGATACAGCCCTAGCTCGAACAACGAGAGGCGGTTAGCGGCGGTGAGGACGACGTACCCCCCGGGACGGACCGCCCTGGCCAGCTCCAGGGCCATTCGTGGCAAGTCGGGCTCAAGGTTCACGACCGCGCCGTTCGAGTACACCCCGTCGCATGGGCCGACGAGCGACGGGGCATCCGCGGCCGCCGCGCGCACGGTCCTCACGAGGTGGCCCACGCCCTCAAGCTCTGCGCGACGGCGCGTCGTGGCGACCATCTCCGCGGAGATATCCGTGGCGACCACCCTCATGCCGTGCCGGGCGAGGGAAACCGCGTCGCGCCCTGTGCCGCAACCGAGTTCGAGGATTCGGTCCCCGGGACGGAAGAGCCCCAGGGCGGCGGCGAGTGTCGTCCTTCGCACGCGCTCGCTGAGCGCGTTCGCGCCCTCCACGCGGTCGTACGTCGTGGCCATCTCGTCGTATCCCCGTGCCGTGTGGTCATAGTACTCCGGAGACGGTCCGAACCGAGGCAGGCTGTGGTTCGAACCGGCCGGAGAGGTGGAACGGGGGACGGACTCCCTGTCGGTCACGGAACCACCTGGTACACGTACACTGCGTGCCATCCCACGGATTGGCCCCCCGCGTCGTACAGGAGCGTGAAATGCAGCGTGCTCGTTCCGTTCTCCAGCTCGGGGAACAACGTATGGAGGGGATAGTACGGCACGCCGACGTAGACGACGTACGCCACGTCCTGCGTGACGAATTCGAGGGCCGCGGACCGATTGTCCGGGAGGTACCGCGTCCCAAGGATGCGGTCCGGTGGATACCCGCTGTAGTACGCGGAGATCGGCGACTCCGTGAGGAGAATCTTCCCTGCCGGCAGCGGGAGGCCCGAGACGAACTCGCCAGCCTTCACCAGCGGTTCCATGTAACGACTGGCGGCGAAACCGTTGTCCCAGAACGTGGCGGGAGGCGGGACCATGGTCGCCACGACGAGGACCGCGCCCGCGGCCATCGCGGCGGGGACCGCGATCCGTCCGCGGTGTCGCGACCTGCGTATCCTCACGACACCCCGCTGCACGAGGCGTTCGAGAGCGGTGGCCGCAAGGACGGAGAGAAACGGGACGGAGATCATCACGTAGCGGAAGCTCGGGTTGCCGAATTGGAGCGCCGCGTATGCGACAATGAAGCCCCAGAGCGAGACCACGATCCAGGGTGCGAACTCCTTCCGGATCCGCAGAAGGGCATACACGCCTCCGAGGGCGAGCACCAGAGGGAAGTACCATACGTATCCGGACCACCACGCGGAGAGGATGTTGATCGGCGGGCTCTGGGTTCCCACGCTCAGCTGGTATCGGACGTCCGTCGACGTCTGGCTGATGATAATCTCGGGGAGGAACCCCCACTGCAACGCGTAGACGAAGTAGGCGATCATGAACACCAGGGCCGGTGCTGCGGCGCGGAGGATCGCCCTGCGTCCCGGTGCGCCCTCCTTCCTCAGGAGGGCATAGCCCAACAGGAGGACCACGACGAGCCAGGCCTCGTAGCGGGTGATTACCGCGAGGAGCAGGCCTACCGCGGCGATCGCGTGGTTCCTTCGGGCGGGCCCAGGGAACTCGAAGAGGGCCGCCACGGTCAGGAAGACCAGGAACGTGGCGAGGGGTTCCGCGGTAGACCAGCCGCTGATCACCGTGTCGATGAAGTCTGCGCTGAAGAAGGCCATGGCCGCGAAGCCCACGGCGCGGCTCCTTCGGCTCCCAACGTAGAAGACGAGTGCCGCGGTCCCCGTGGACAGGGCGATGTTCGCCAGCTTGAGGGCCTCGAAGTTGCGGAGACCCGCCGCGATCAGGACGCCCGCGCCGAAGACATGGTAGAGGGGCAGCCAGTTCCCGTGGGTCATCATGGAGAACCGATCCCAGTACTGGCCCGTGCTCGCGAGGTTCGCGGAAATCCACCAGTTCTGGTAAGGGTCCTCGAAGGGGTCGAGGAACGAGGCGTAGTGGAGGCGGGCCGCGATACCGGCCGCAAGGATGCCAAGGAACAGGGCGGCCTGCACGGCGACCCGGGGCTCGCGGAGGCGCGCGAGCATCGGCCGGAGCCGGGCGAGCCTCGCAGTTTGCGCGCCCGCCCACGGAAGGATCACTGGGGGAGCCCGTGCGGTGTCTTCGATGTGGACCACCCCTTCACGCGGAACGCCAGGAGGAACGCGATGAGCCAATGGAACCCGTAGACGAAGAATAGCGGGAGGTAGCGAAGGTCCTTGCGGTGCCCCGTGCGGATCAGGATCAGGGCCATGAGTGCGTACGCCGCGAGCCACATGGAGGTCCATAGGATCGCGGGAGGGTACCAATACGTGAAGGACCAGGGGAGCAGGTAGCGCAGGACCGTGATCACCGTGGATGCGTACCACGCGCCGTTCGCCACGGGAGCCGCGAGGTACATCATGTCCGTCAGGCCCATCCAGCGCTTCCACCGCTTGGCGAGGACCGCCAGGTGTCCGCGTTGCCAGCGGCTCCTCTGGCGGATGAGCAGTTTCCAGGAGGGAGGCTTCTCGTCGTACGCCACCATGTCGGGTTTGTAGATGATCGTCGCGTGATCCAAGACGAGCTTGCAATAGAGGTCGTAGTCCTCCACGAGTTCGTTATCCCAGCCTCCGACGCGCTCGAGCGTGCTGCGGCGGAAGAACACGCCCGTCCCCGCGACCGGGCACGGGAGCCGCACCGCATTCCGTCCGCCCCAGAACAGGTAGGAGAACACTCGGTACTCCACGGCCTGGAGCTTCGTCAAGAGGTTCGCGTCCTCGTTCTTCGTCTCGATCTGGGACTGGATGACCTCCGTCTCGGGCTCCGTGAGGAAGTAGGCGACCGCGCGGTGAATCAGCTGCCGGTCCGGAATCCGGTTGTCCGCGTCGAACTGGGCAATGAGTTCGCCCCTCGCCAGCGAGAGGCCGTGGTTGAGGGCGAGCGCTTTGCCCGAGGCTGCAGTCCTCAGCTCGCACCGCCTCAGCCGCGGGTCGTCGATGTCCTCGAGGACCTCGAGCGTCCGGTCCGAGCAGTTGTGGCCGATGACGACGACTTCTAGGTGCGGGTAATCCTGGGCCAGGAGGTCGTCCACGAGGTTCCGGATCACGGCCTCCTCGTCATGGGCCGGCACGAGGACGGAGACCGTCGGCGAGTGGATTTCCACGGAGTTCGGGTCGAGAGGCTTCGTCTCGAAGCGGAGAGAGACGAACGCGAAGGCGAGCCAGAGGACGGCCAGGGAGGTGATGACTACGGTCAGGAAGATCGTGACTAGGGTGAGATCGATGACCACGGGACGGCCCTGGCCCCAGGCGAGGCTGACGACCCCGAAGTCTCGCAGCATGGCCCCGATCATGAGGCCGAAGATGGCCACGGCGTACGCGGTCACCAGGAAGAAGTACGCGAAGTCGCGGGGGGAGCGGACGCCGAGACGACGGAGCATGGTCAGCGCCCCGGTTCCCGCTCGGCGTGGGATGGCGCGGTCAATCCTGGAACACCTCGTACGGGTACTTCACGCGCCGGAGGAAGGCCATCCGTTCGCGGGCCGCGGGGTCCCGGGCGCGGGAAGCTTGGACGAGCTGGTAGAGCGCCCAGGCGACCCGGCGGCTCGTGCTCTCCAGCACCCGGAGGATCCGGGGCCTCCGGCCGACCCACTCCAGGAACCCCGCGAGCGCGCTGGAGGGCGAATCGAACCGGTCTGCCCAGACTCGGTCGTAGGCCTGCGGGAACAACTCGAGGATCCACGGGTTGTCCGCGAGCACCTCGCGGAACCTAGCGGCCCCGAACAAGGGTTCGCAGCGTAGCAGCTCGAACGCCAGGGCCGCGTCCGCCCGGACGAAGGGGCGGGTTTGGTCCCGGGGCCAGACGACGTTGATGCACGTGACCTTTGGCAGGATGGGCGTGCGGTGCAGGGCGTCCTGCTCGCGCCCCCGGAACCTCCAGGAAAACCTGAGGCCGACCAAGGTCGCCGCGAGATACGCGACATACTTGGTCCCGCTGCGCACGAAGAGGTCGAAGTCCACGTCGTCGCCCGGCCGGTAGCCCCCGGAGGCCACGGAGCCGGTCAGGGCGATTGCCTCCACGAAGGGGCAGAGGGAGACCAAATCCCGAGCGAACTCCAGCGCGATGGACCGGGCTTCCCCGTTTCGGAGGCGGTGCATCAGGGTGCGCTGCCGCGAGGGATCGATGAGATGGTCCCAGCCGCGGAGGCATACGAAACCGTCCACGCAACGCACGGAATCGGAGGAACCGAGGGCGTCCAAGAGCGTCTCTTCCTCGACCGCGCCGCCGAGCAGCCCATCCGCGAGGGCGGACACGCTCGGCGCGTACCCCCAGCGGTGCATGAGGAGCAGCGTGTCCTCCGCTCGACGCGTGCACGCCGCCTCGCTCCCCGCCGCGGGCTGCGGCGCAACGACTGCCATCGACGCCCCTCGGACGGCATTACTATCGTAATAGTATTAAGGTTTACCTAAATCGCGTGGATTCGTCCACTAGAGATGCCCTGGCCGAGCTGTCCTGACACCCCAACTCGGACCGACGCCGGGTCGGGCAAACGCTGGACCGCGTACGGGACAAGGATTAAGAACCCGCGTTGGCAAGGCTTCCCGAGTCTAGGATGCCCTCATGACCGACGGCCGCCGGCGTGTCTCCCCCCTCGTTCTCTTCGCCCTCGTCCTCGCGGTGGTCCTCGGCGCTGTTGCGCTGGATGCCGTCTTCTTCACGCGGTCGCCCCCGGGTCCGTCCGTCCCGTCTCTCGTCCCGGGCACGACGCCCATCCAGCGGATCATCGTGCTCATGAAGGAGAACCACGCCTTCGACAACTACTTCGGCACCTATCCCGGAGTCGACGGCATCCCGCCCAACGTGACCCTGCCCGACGGGAGCGGCGGCACGGTCTCCCCGCACTGGCTCGACGCCACGAGCACGCCCGACCTCCCGCACGACCGTCAGGCCATGATCGGAGCGTACGACAACGGCTCCAACGACGGCTTCGCTGCGGTGGCCAACGCGGCCGGGAGCGGGCTCGGGAACGTATCGGTCGGGTACTATGACTACCGCGAGCTGGCGGGTTACTGGGGGCTCGCCTCGAACTTCACCCTCGCGGACCGGTACTTCGCGTCCATGCTGGGTCCGACGATTCCAAACCGGATGTACTCCATCGCCGGGACCGCGGCGGGCCTGATCACGAATCCCCTGCGGGGAATGCGGGTCGATGTACCCACGATCTTCGATCAGCTCCAGGCGCGCGGCATCTCGTGGCGGTATTACTACAGCACAAGTCTGCTCTTCGATCCGACGCCGCTCTACGTGGCCCACATCGCCGCGAACGCGTCGATGGCCGCGAACCTGGTCCCTCTGTCCCACTTGGCCGGTGACATCGTGGCCGGGAACCTGCCCTCGGTGACCTACATCGATCCGAGTTCGGAGCTGCCCGGAGCCCTCGCGATCAACGAGCACCCGCCCGGGGACGTGACGACCGGTGAGGCCTGGACCCTCGGGATCGTCGCCTCCCTCATGGCCAGTCCCATGTGGAACACGAGCGCGCTCCTCATCACGTACGATGAATCGGGCGGCTTCTACGACCACGTACCGCCGCCCCAAGTGGATGAGTGGGGCTACGGCTTCCGCGTGCCCATGATCGTCGTGTCGCCCTTCGCGAAGCGCAGCTTCGTCGACCACGGGGCCATGGACCACACGTCGATCCTCAAGCTCATCGCGGCGAACTGGAACCTGCCCTCCCTGACGCCGCGGGAGGCGAACGCGAGCGACATGCTGTCCGCGTTCTCGTTCCCCAACGGCACGGTGAGCGGCGCGTCGGCGGGCGTTGCGGGGTCCCGCACTCCTCCACCCTTGTGGATTGCAGCCCTGGGGTTTGGTTTCCCGGTCGCGGCAGTCCCCCGTACGAAGGGCTCCAATCTCAAGGCGTCCGAAGGAGGTCCGAGAGCACGAGGAGCCGCTGCACGCGCTCCTTCAGAGGCGGGTACCGGCTGAACACGCCGCGTCCCTTCCCGTAGATGCTGAGGCCCCACGCGGCCTTCGGCGGCGTCCCGCGGTCCGCGATCTTCAGCAGGGCGGACGCGAGGGCGGCGGGCTTCCCCGTGGACCGCCCGCTCATCTCATCCGCGAGATACTCCCGCTCGCGATGCACCGCAGGGTCGAAGAACTTGCTGAACGGGTCGAAGAACAGGATTCGCGAGAACACGGTCGAGAAGACCTTGAACTCCGCGTCGTGGTGCTTCAGGTGCATGAGCTCGTGGGCCAGAGCCGTCTCGACCTCCTCACGGTCCAAGAGGTCCAGGAGGCCGCGGGACACAAGGATGGCGGACTTCCTTCCCGCGACTGCCATGGCCATGGGTTCCGGCGACTCCACGACGAGGACGGGCACGGGCGGCATGTCCTCGAACTCCCCGAGGAGCCGGACGTACTCCCGTACCCAGGCTTCATCCTCGCGAAGCGGTCGGGGTGCGAGCTTCCGGAACACGCGGGGGCTCGCGAAACGCCACACGAGGAAGGACAGGACGGTCGAGGCGACGAACGCGACGGCGATCGCGGCCGCCGCGGCAGTGCCCACGCCCTGCTTCGCGTAGGCGACCATGTTGGCTCGCGCGATGCAGAAGAACAGGCTCGCCGCGACGAAGGCCCAGAAGAACACGGTGAGCACGTAGAATCCCGTGAGCAGGCTCACCCGGAGCTTCGCGTTCCGCGCGTTCGTGAGGAACACGTAGAGGAGGGTGCCCATGGACGCGGCGCAGACCGCCACGATGGACAGCGTGAGGGGCGAGGACCAGTACGCGACGAGGGCTTCGAGGACCACTTCGAGGGGGCTGCTACTCATTCATCCGTTCCTTCCTGCGCCCCTCGGCCACGCGGTGCTTCAGCGTCTCGATCTGCTCGGGCGGCAACCGGTTCGGATTGTCCAGGAGGTACGACACCGCCGCACCACCGAACGTGTCGAGCACGGAGTCCATCATGGAGGCCATGGCCTTCCGGTAGGCGCGTCCGTCCTTGATCCGGTAGAACACGCGCTTCTCGCTCTGCTTCCGCACCGTGATCAGGTCCTTGTCCACGAGGCGGTACAGGGTCGTGGTCACGGAGGTGTAGGCCACGTCGCGGCCCTTCCGGACCTCCTCGAACACATCGCCCGAGGACGCTTCGCCCAGGGTTCGCACGGCCCGCAGCACGGCTAGCTCGAGGTCACCGAGTTCCACGGATGACTATA
>CAZJIP010000034.1:0-16401 GCA_964546105.1 uncultured Methanomassiliicoccales archaeon | reverse complement strand
GCCTCGTCGCGAGCGGCGAGGTCGTCCGGATCGGGCCCATGTCCATCGACTGGGTCGGGGTCCCCCTGATCGCGGGCGGCCGGACCATCGGCGTCCTCGTCGTCCAGACGTACACGGAGGGCGTGCGGTACGGCGAGGAGGAGCGGGACGTCCTGAGCTACGTGTCCGAACAGATCGCCATGGTCATCGAGCGCAAGCGGGCCGAGGAGGTCCAGCGGGAGTCCGAGGAGCGGTACCGGATGCTCTTCGAGTCCAATCCCACGCCGATGTGGGTCTACGACCGGGAGACCCTGGCCTTCCTGGCCGTCAACGACTGCGCCGTGACGCACTACGGCTACTCCCGAGCCGAATTCCTGTCCATGACGATCAAGGACATCCGGCCGCCGGAGTACGTGGATCCCCTCGCGGCCTCCGTCCGCGAACCCCGAGAGAAGATTTCCCACTCGGGCGTCTGGAAGCACCGCACGAAGGACGGCCGGCTCCTGGACGTGGAGATCACGTCCCACACGCTGACTTGGGGCGGACGGCCTGCGGCCCTCGTCTTGGCCTCCGACGTCACGGAGCGGAAGCGGGCGCGGGAGGCCCTGGAGGCCGCGGAGGCCCGGTTCCGTAGCCTGGTCGAGCAATCCCTTGTGGGGATCTACATCATCCAAGGCGACCGGTTCGTCTACGTGAACCCGAAGTGTGGGGAGATTTTCGGCTACACGCCCGAGCAGGTCGTCACGGAGCGGCGCGTCCCCGATCTGGTCGCGCCCGAGGACCGGGCCCTGGTCCAGGACCGCCTCGATCGCCGCTTCCGGGGCGAGGTGAAGAGCCTCCAGTACACGTTCCGCGGGCTGCGGAAGGACGGCAGCCGCATCATCGTGGAGGTCCACGGCACCGTGGTCCAGGACTTCGCGGGCAAGCCCGCGGTCATCGGCTCCATCCTGGACGTGACCCAGCGCAAGGCCGCGGAGGACAACCTGCGCCGCTCGGAGGCCCGGTTCCGCACCCTGTTCGAGGCGGCCGCGGATGCCATCCTGCTGGTCAACGCGAAGGGGGTCATCCTCGACGCGAACCCCGCGGCAGGTGCGGTGGTGGACTTGGACCGGAGGGAGCTCATTGGGGTCGTCCTCGAGCGGTTCCTCTCCGAGGAGGACTTGAAGCGCGCCCGTGCATACCTGCGGGCCTGCTTCCGCGACGCCTCTCCGCCGGAACCCTTCGAGATCACGATTGGCACGCCGTCGGGCCACCGGCGCTCCCTCGCCGTTCGGTCGCGGCTCGTCTCCGAGGAGGCCTCGGAGCCCTACGTGGAGATGCTCATCCGGGACGTCACGGAGCAGCGGGAGATGCAGCGCCGGCTCGTCGCGAGCGAACGCCTCGCGTCCGTGGGCCAGATGGCCGCGTACATCGCGCACGAGATCAACACGCCCCTCGCGAACATCTCCCTTCTGGCCGCCGCGAGCAAGCGCAGGACCAAGGACCCGGAGATCCGCGAGCGGCTGGACAAGATCGACGCGCAGCGGCGCCAGGCGGCGTCCATCATCGCGGACCTCCTCAGCTTCACGAAGCACCGGGAGATCCAGACGGCGGACGTCGACCTGCGGGTCGTGCTCTCCGCGGCGATTGAGCAGATCGACCCCTACCGTCGGAAGGAGGTCGAGCTCATCCTGGAGCTCGGGGACCGTCCCGTGCCGGCCCATGTGGACCCCCTCCAGATGCAGGAGGTCTTCGTGAACCTCCTCCGCAACGCGTTCGAGGCGACCTCCCGGGGCTCCGTCACGGTTCACCTCGAGGCGCACCCCGGCTACCGCATCGTGTCCATCGCGGACACGGGGCCCGGCATCCCCGAGGACGTCCAGGCGCGGCTCTTCCAGCCTTTCGTATCGACGAAGAGGCATAAGGGAGGAACGGGACTCGGTCTTGCCTTGTGCAAGAACATCGTCACGGCCCACGGCGGGGAGATCCACTTCACGACGAGCCCGGAGAAGGGGACCGCCTTCACGATCATCCTGCCGCAGGGGAACGATTGATGAAGATCCTGGTCGCGGACGACGACCCCACGCTCCGGTCCGAGCTCGCCGAGCTCCTCCGGGGCGACGGCCACGAGGTCGAGGTCGCCGAGGACGGGGGCCAGGCCCTCGAGAAGCTGGAGGCCGAGGCGTTCGAGCTCGCCCTCCTCGACCTGGTCATGCCCAAGGCCACGGGCCTTGAGATCCTCCACCGCCTCCAGGTCGTGCGACCCGAGACCGCGGTGGTCATGATCACGGGCCACGGCTCCGTGGACGTCGCGGTCGAGGCGATGAAGGGCGGCGCCGTGGACTTCGTCGTGAAGCCGTTCGAAATCGAGTCCCTCCAGCGTGTCCTCGCATCCATCGCGGATGAGAAGCGCGCCCGGCAGATGCTTTCCCAGCCGGCCCAGGGACCCGAGGCCGTCCAGGTCGTGATGAAGGACGCCGCACGGCGCAAGGCTCTCCTGGCCGTCCTCGGTCCCGACGCCGCAGCGCCCCGCGATGCCTCCCGCGTCCTCCGGATTGACGAGGAGCCGAAGCCGCCCAGCGTCTTCACGCCGTCCCAGCTCTACCAGCTCAACGCGGCCATCGAGGACCACGTGTCCAAGACGGAGGCCCCCGTGGTCTACGCCGCGGACCTCCAGCCCTTGGAGGACGTCCACGGCCGCGCGGACTTGGAGGCCTGGGTGCGGCACGTGGGCGCGCGGTGCGAGGCCCGGGGTGGGACCCTGGTGCTCCACGGCCTCGCGCCGGAGATTGTCTCGGACCTCGAGGCGGGCCTCGGCGTCGCAGGCCCGCAGCCCGGGCTGCAGGGCATGCTGGAGTCCCTGGCCAACCCCATCCGCCGCGCGATCGTCGCCTTCGTGTTCTCCTCGGCCCCCGTGTCGTACTCGGCCATCCTCAAAATGAACTTCGTCGACTCGTCCTCCAAGCTGTCCTTCCACCTGCAGAAGCTCCAAGCGGACAACCTCCTGACCAAGGCGGAGGGGGGCGCCTACGTCCTCACGGACGAGGGTCGCCAGGCTTGGCGCGTCGTGCGTGCGCTGGGGGATGAACGGCGGCGACCGCCCATCCTGTTCGAGGCCGGTTGAACCCGCGTGCGTCTCCCTGTCAACCGTTCTCAACCAAGGCCTATAAAAGCCCCCTGCCGCATCGAAGTCTCCCGTGCAGGACGTGATCCCGCTGGCTCGCGAGACTAGGGCCGCGAAGAGCCGTCTCCTCATCGTGGACGACGATCCGGGGATGCGCGAGAACCTCGCGGAGCTCTTCGAGTCCCTCGGGTACGACGTGCGGGTCGCGGCGAACACGCCGGAGGCCCTCGCCGTCTTGGACGAGCAGGATGTGGACCTTCTCCTGACGGACTACAAGATGCCCGGCCCCACGGGGGTCGAGCTCATCGAGGCGGCCCGGAAGCGCCAGCCAGGCCTCCGCGCGGTCCTCATGACCGCGTTCGGGGACAGTTTCACGGAAATCGAGAGCGTCCGCCGCGGGGCCGTCGGGTATCTGAACAAGCCCTTCGAGGCGGACGAGGTCGTGGCCTTCGTGGAGCGGATCCTGGCGCTCCGGGAGGACTGAACCGTGCAAGCCTTGGAAGTGAGCCAGACGGTGATGGACCAGTACAGTGCACGCATCCTGCTCGGCACATGCGAGACCGCGGCGTCCGCCCTGGACTTGAGCCACCGGTTCGGGATCCCGATCGCCGCGTGCTACCGGCGGATCCGGCAGCTCGAGCGGATGGGCCTCGTGTACTGCGAGCGTGCCCTGCCCTCGCGGAACGGGAAGGGCCTCCAGCTGTTCCGGTCGCGGCTCAAGTCCGTCCGCATCAGCCTCGAGGATGGCCGGCTCAAAGCGAGCATCGTCATTGACGACGGCCGGCAGCCCTTGGCCGCGGAGCAGATCATCAACCTGAACGAGATCCGGCCCAACGTCTAGCCATCCCGTCGCCGTCCGAATGATCTGCCGTCAGGCCACGGGCTCCGGGAGGGTCCGGTATCGGTCTGCGGTCACGAATCCGCGGTCCAGGACTAGGGACCGCAGGGACGAGTACGCGAACTCCGCCAGCGGCTCCAGGTTCACAACGTCCTCCAGGTTGTAGGCCACGAGGGTGTCCAGCGCCTCGTCGTCCCCCGCCTCGTATTCCGACCATAGGCGCACCGCGTCGAAGCCGCTCATCCCCGCGGTCTCGTCGCTGCGCTCGATGCCGAGCCGCCGTTCGATCCTCTTCAGGCCACCCCAATACCCGAGGCGGTGGAGCGGATTCATGAGGTCCAGGTGGAGCTGGTCGAGCCGCATCCGCGGGAACGCCCGCCGCAGGAACGGCACGTCGAAGCGCGATCCGTTGAACGTCACGAGGAGACGCACGGTCTCGAGGGCGGCCGGCAGCTCCTCCAGATTCTCGCCCTTCACGAAGGACCGCGTCCTCCGACCGTCGTACAGGCCGACGACGGTCACGGCGTCCCGGCCGATATCCAGGCCCGTGGTCTCGATGTCCAGGTATCCGGCCGCGCCGCGGAACTCAGGCCAGGCGCGCCAGTGTTCTCGGGGTGGGAGGCGCACCGCGAAGTAGCGGTACCTCCCGCGGCGGAGCGCGTCCTCCGAGCGGCCGATTTCCTCCTCGAGGACGGGCCGCAGATGCCGCGGGACCGCCTGCGCCCGGGCGCTGCCGATGTCGGACCAGGACTCAAGCCCGGAGCGCCAGAGGCGCTCCTCCGTGCGGTACCCGATCCCGGGCACGTGGAGGAAGGTCTGACGCAGCATCTCGAACCTTGGAGTGGGGCCGGCAGGATAGCCCTTGCGGCGGGGTGGGCGAAACCGTCTCCGAAAAACCCTTTACCGTGGCCCTCCCATGGCCACGCGTGTTCGAGGTGACGGATCGGGACGGCCTCGCCCGGCTCGGGGTCCTCGAGACGGCCCATGGCAAGGTCACAACGCCCGCCCTTCTCCCGGTAATCAACCCGAACCGGCCCGTCGTACCACCGAAGGACGTGGCCTCCCGGTTCGGCGCGCAGATCCTCATTACGAATGCGTACATCTTGGGCAAGGGCCCGCTCCGGGAGGCCGTCCTCCGCGAAGGCGTGCACGGGCTCCTCGATTTCCCGGGGGCCGTGATGACGGACTCGGGCGCCTTCCAGTCCCACGTCTATGGCGACGTGGAGGTGTCCAACGCCCAGGTCATCGAATTCCAGAAGGCCATCGGGTCCGACCTGGGGACCATGCTCGACCTCTTCTCGGAGCCGGAGCATCCTGTGGCCCGTGCCGCGGCGGACGTGGACGAGACGATCCGGCGGGCCCGGGAGGCGGCGGCGCTCAAAGGCGACCTCGCCCTGGTCGGGGCGGTCCAGGGTGGGCTCCACGCAGACCTCCGGGAGCGCTGCGCTCGCGAGGTCTCCTCCCTGGACATCGCGGTCGCCGCAATCGGCGGGGTCGTGCCCCTCATGGAATCGTACCGCTTCCGCGATCTCGTCCGGGTCATCGTAGCCTCCAAGAAAGGGCTCGATCCGTCCAAGCCCGTGCACCTCTTCGGCGCGGGCCATCCCCTCGTCTTCCCGCTCGCGACCCTCCTGGGCTGCGACCTCTTTGATTCCGCGGCCTACGCGAAGTACGCGCGGGACGGTCGCATGCTGTTCCCGGAGGGCACCCGCCGCGCGTCGGAGATGCGGGACACGGGTTGCACCTGCCCCGTGTGCACTTCTCACGGCATTGGGGAAATCGCGAAGGACGAGGTCCTCCTCGCGGAGCACAACCTCCACGTCTCCTTCGCCGCAGTCCGCGAGGTGCGGCGCGCGATCGCGGCGGGGGAGATCTGGGAGCTCGCCGAGCGCCGCGCGAGGGCCCACCCTGCCCTCCTGGACGCTGTACGCGAGCTGCGGCACCACAACGAGTTCCTCGAGGAATCGGAGCCGCTCTCCCGTCCCGGTGCCCTTTATTACGTAGGCCCGGAGACCGCGCACCGGCCGGTCCTCCATCGCCTGCGGCGCCGGCTGCAGGAGCGGTATGCGCCCCCGACCGCGAAGGGTCTCCTGATCTTGCCCGAAGGCGGGAGACCGTACAGCGAGCGTTACCGCGCCATCGTGGAGCGGGCCCTCGCGGCCGCCGATGTCCACCCCGTTGTCAAGTCCCTCTGGGGACCGGTGCCGCTCGAGCTCGATCACGTCTGGCCCTGGTCCCAATGCCTGACCCCGGAGGCTCCCGAGCCCGAGGCCCTCGAGGCCGCGGAGGTCTTCTTCCGCCAGTGGGCCGCGGGCGCAGGGTACGCGTTCGGCGTGCTATGGGAGGGCGAGGCCACTCTCGAGGAGCTCCGATCCCGCGCAGCGGGACGCCGCGAGGTCGACTGGAACTTCCTGCGGGTTCGGGCGACCGCGGACCTCCAGTTCGGCCGCGGCGCGGCGGACGCCCTCTTCGGCGGCCGCGTGTCCTACGTGGTCTCCAAGAACACGGGGAAGATCCGGAACGTGCTCGTGGACGGCGAGCACGTGCTCTCCCTGCGCGCGGAGGACGGCCTGTTCACCCTCAAGGTTGCGGGAGCGGAACGCCTTCGGAAGGCCTTCCCGTTCCCGCGGCTCCGGATCGTCGTCGACCCGGAGGTCGTGCCCTTCCACCGCGAGGGGAAGAACGTGTTCGCCAAGTTCGTGGAGGATGCGGACCCAGGACTCCGTCCGGGGGACGAGGCCCTCGTGGTCTCGCCGGACGACGAGCTCTGCGCGGTCGCGCGTACGGCGATGAACTGCCGCGAGATGCTCGCCTTCAAGCGCGGCGTCGCCGCGTTCGTCCGCGAGGGCGTGCCGCCATCGCATCCCGCGTAGGCGCGAGTCCAGGGATTTCGCTGGAACCCGGGCTACCGCTTTTTCCGGTACGCCCGGGAACGGTGGTCCACCCGTTCCACGTCGATGGTCTCGGTTGCGTGGGACAGCACGGCCAGGAGCCGATAGTCTCCGATGCGGAGCTTGTAGTCGTCCGCACCCACGAGACGCGTGAAGAAGTGGGTCGGATCTTGAGCAGCCTGTTCGAGCTTGGCCACGATCCTCCGCGCCACCGCCGGATCCAATCGGGCCAGATCGCGGAGTCCTTGGGCGGTCCAGCGGATGGACCAGGGCATCAGAGCCCCAGCTGCTTCTTCACCTGGTCATGGGCCACAAGGCGGCCTTCGCGGATGTCGATCCGTGCGTTGAGGAGGCCGATGCGGAACTCTTCGGAGTACTGCCCCTCTTCGTCGCCCTCGGGGATCAGGCGGAGGAGTTTGTTCAGGAGCTCATCGTAAGTCTCCCGCGGGCTCGACTTCAGCCGGGAGAGGCGCTCCCTCGTGGCCGGCGTCACCTGGATGGTCGTGATCGAATCCATGGCCAACTATATGATGCCATATGGATCATATATAGTTTGCTCCAAGGAGAGCGGATGGCGCTCACAGGCGCCGGGGCGTTGCGTGGTGCCCCGGAGGTCATTGTCGACGTCGCCTCGGGCGTGCCGCTTCCGTCGTACGTTCCGCCACGGTGACGCAGGCGAGGTAGTCGTCCAGTGTGTGCAGGAGGCTCATGGGCTCTTCGGCGACCGCGGTTGCGGTAATCACCGCACCCCGCCGCTGTGTCCGGATGTAGCCCTGATCCTCCAGGGACACGGAGGCCGCCACGGCCTGCGCCGTCGCGGCATCCGGGAACGTGAGCGTCAGCGTCGCGCGGGACTTCATGGGATAGCCCCGGGCAGATTCGAACTGCCGTCGCGGGTTCCAAAGACCCGAATGCTTGACCGCTACACCACGGGGCTGCGGGCGTGCATTTCCTCGGGCGTATAAAGCCCATCTGTCACGACGTGACCAAAGAGGTCCGTGGCCCGTGCCGCATCGATGCGCACACGGAGGAAGTCGCCGACCGCCGCGGGCTCGTGGAGGACCACCTGGCGGTACTCCGGCGTCCGCGCGAGGAAGGTGCCCTCCTTCCCCGGTTCCGTCATGAGTACGTCGACTTCCTCGCCCACGAACGCCTGGTGGATCTCCCGCGCGATGGCAAACCGCAGGGAGGTGATCCGCCGCGAGCGGTTCTTCACCCGCCATCCGACGATCGGGTCCGGGAAGGAGGCTGCCGGCGTCCCAGGCCGGGCCGAGAAGCGGGTGACGTTCACGATGTCCGGTCGCACTCGGCGCACGAGGTCCAGGGTCGCCTCGAACTGCTCCTCCGTTTCCCCGGGGAATCCAACGATGACGTCCGTGGACAGGGAGAGCGTCGGGAAGGAGCGGCGGAATGCCGCGACGATCTCCTCGAATTGGGCCACGGTGTACTCACGGCGCATGGCCTCCAGGATCGCATCGTCGCCGCTCTGGACCGGGAGGTGCAGGAACTTGAACACCTTCTCGGATGCATACGCGTCGACGAGGTCGTCCACAATCGGCAGGACGGTCAGCGGGTCCGCCATGCCCACCCGGATGCGGAAGTCCCCGGGAACGGCGACCAAGGTTCGCAGGAGCTCCCCCAGGCTCGTGCCTTTGTCGCGGCCGTACGCCGCCGTGTCCTGCCCCGTGAGCTTGATTTCCCGGACACCGCGCTCCACATTGCGGCGGACCTGGGATACGAGGTCCTCCGCGGCGTAGGATTTCACCGCGCCGCGGGCCACGCGCGTGATGCAGTATGTGCACCGCCCCGCACATCCCTGCGCGATGGGGACGATCGCGTCTCGCCATCCGATGGAGGCCGCTTCGGTCTCCGCGGCTCGGTCCCCGCATGCCGTGCCCGCACCCAGGAGATCGACGATTTCGGGCCACTTCCGCGGTGGTAGGAGTTTCGCGCGGGGCACGAGCTCTCTCACGCGTTCGCGCTGCGCGGCGGCCATGCAGCCCGCAACCACGAGCGGCTTCTCGTGGGCCGCGAGGGCACGGATGCGCCGGACCATCTTCCGCTCCGTCGCTTCTATGACCGTGCAGGTTACGAGGACGTGGGCGTCCGCTTCATGCTCCGAGGCCGTGATGGCATGTCCCTGGCCAGCGAGCGCCTCCTGCATGAGGCGAGCCTCGCCGTAATTCTGGGTACAGCCGTATGCCTCGACGTAGACTTTCACAGGCGCGACGAACGGCATGGGTGTATTTTCCCCTTTGGACCGCCACGTCGGGGCATGGCGGGCATCCGCCCACAACCCTTATCCCCGCCTCGGACCTTCCGCCCCAACCATGACCTATTCGGGTCAGCCGGAGGAGATGCCCCCGCCGCCGCGGCCCGCGGCGGGCGAGTTGCGGGATCGCGCGAAGGCCGCGAAGCTCCGTCACAAGGCCGCGAAGGCCAAGCTCAAAGCGCACAACCTCAAGGAGCGCGCGATCCGCCTCGAGGACAAAGCTTCTGCATGGGAGGACCGCGCGGATCAGCTGGACGGGGTCACCCGGGCGCCGCCGACACCGCCGCTGCCGCCGGACGAGTGAAAGCCCAACGAAGTCGGCACCTCGAGGTTCGGTCGGACCGCGTAGCCGCGCGCGGCGATCTCGTTTACATACTCGGTCTCAAGATAGAGCGAGAGCACCGGGCTCTGCGTCTTCGTCAGCTTGCACATGCCCATCCCGCGAACGCATGGGCGCCATACCGGTTTGAACCTTTTGTCAAAGATCAAGGTTCATCTCGCGCCGATGCATCGACCGCCGCATGCCCCGCCGCCGGGACCCGAACTGGGCCGCCATCGACGCACGCCTCGCGGACTACATCGATGCCCTCGCGAACCGCGGAGGCGACGCGCTGGCCGCGGTCGAGGAAGCGGGTCTCCGTGACGACTGGCCCATCGTCGGCGCGGCGGAGGGCAGTTTCCTCCATATCCTGGCGAAGGCCCTGGGTGCGCGCCGTATCCTCGAACTGGGCACGGCGATCGGCTACTCGGGAACGTGGTTCGCCGGTGCGCTGCCGCCGGACGGCCAGCTGATCACGGTCGAGGCGGATCCGGAGACCGCGAAGATCGCGGAGGCCAACCTGGCCCAGACGGGCGTACGAGACCGGGTGACCGTGCTCGTAGGTCCCGCGCAGGACGTCCTCAAGGATCTCGACGGTCCGTTCGACCTGATCTTCGTGGACATCAACAAGGAAGGGTATCCTGACGTCCTCGAGCCCTGCATCCGGCGCCTCCGGGTCGGCGGCCTCCTGGTCACGGACAACGTGCTCTGGCGGGGGGATGTCGCGAACCCCAAGGACCGATCCGAGGAGACCTCCGCGATCCGCACGTACAACGAGCGGCTCGCGAAGGACCCCCGGATGCTCGCCTCGATCCTGCCGCTCCGGGACGGCGTGTCCGTCGCGCTGAAGCTGCGCGACTGACGCGGCGAGGATTCATATCGCGCGGCCCCCTCTCCCGGCCGGATGGCCCGGAAGCGACCGCGGGAGCACCTCTTCATCGAGACGGACGGCCAGGTGTACCTCGTCCGCGACCGGGGCAAGCTCCGCTTCCCGAAGAAGGGCGAGAGGCTGGACTTCCCGACGAAGCCCGCGGGCCGCATGGACTTCGACGCGGACGTCGTCCACCGCGTGAAGCCCGTGCTGGACCACCACCCCGAGGAGTGGTACCTACGGGACGACCTCTTCGGCCGCGACGACGTGGACGGGCTCGTCAAGCGCGCGATCTACACGACCATGATCCGCTGCGTCTCCGAAGTCGTCCTCTCCAAGGGGAACCGGGTCCTCCTCGTGAAGGCGGTCCGCGGCTTCTCCAAGGGCTACTGGAACCTGCCCGGGGGCTTCATGGACTATGGCGAAGGGCCCGAGGAGGGCGTCCGCCGGGAGGCGGAGGAGGAGACGGGCGTGCCCGTCCTCTTGGACGGGCCGCTCAACGTCTACCTCTCCGGGTTTCCCGGGAAGCCGTCGTACACCCTGGGGTTCCTGTTCAAGGGCCACGTGACGTCCGAGCGCTTCCGCGTGAAGGCGGACGAAGTCGAGCGCGCGGACTGGTTCACCGTGGACAAGGCCCTGACCCTCACCCGCAACCCGTTCGCCAAGTGGGGGCTCGTGGACTTCTTCCTCCAGTCCCCCGAGGCCAAGCGCGCGCTCCACGTGAAGCGACACGGGCTTTCCGACGGCCGTGCGCGGTCCGTCCGGCCCACGGTCTTCCTGGACCGCGACGGCGTGATCAACCGCGGCCGTCGCGGCTACGTGCGGACGCCCGAAGCCTTCGAGTTCCTCCCGGGAGCGATCGAGGGGATGAAGACCCTCCAAGACGCGGGGTGGCGCCTCGTCGTGGTCACAAACCAGGACATGATGGGCTGGAAGCTCGTCCCCGAGCGCCAGCTGCGCCGGATCCACGAGACCATGCTGGAGGGGCTCCGCAAGGAGGGCGTGGAACTGGCGGAGATCTACCACTGCCCGCATCACGTGCTCTCGGACTGCGCGTGCCGCAAGCCGCGGCCCGGGATGCTCCTCGCTGCGGCGCGGGACCTCGGGGTGAATCCTCGGGAGGCGTGGATGATCGGGGACAAGGTCCTCGACCTCGAGCTCGGGCGAGCCTTCGGCTGCCGGGTGGCCTGGGTGGGCCCCAAGGAGTGGCGAACCCGCTTCGCGAAGGAGGCCGCGAAGTGGCGGCCCGACGTGGTCGCGGACGGTCTGAAGCAGGCGGCGCGTGCGATTGTCCGGATGGGGACGGCAGTGGATCCCCGCAAGCCCTGACCGTTCCCGGGGCGCCGCGGAGACCGCAAGCTCTTAGCCTGCCCTCGACTTCGCCCTCGGGCCGGTGAGGGTCATGGTCCAGGAGTACGGCCTCTTCATCAACGGGAAGTGGCAGAAGTCCAAGGGGAAGCGGTTCGAGACGCGGAATCCCGCGACGGGCGAGCTCCTCGCCACGTTCCCCCTCGCGACGGCCGATGAGGTGAATGCCGCGGTGAAGGCCGCGAAGGATGCCTTCGAGGGGTGGCGCAAGACGCCGGCTCCACGGCGCGGGGAGATCCTCCTCGAGGCCGCGCGGATCATCAAACGCAAGAAGGAGGAGCTGGGCCGCGTGGTGACGTCCGAGATGGGCAAGGTCATCGCGGAGGGCCGCGGAGACGTTCAGGAGGCCATCGACTTCTACACGTACGCCGCGGGCGAGGGACGGCGGATGTTCGGGGAGACCGTGCCGTCCGAGCTGCCGAACAAGATGTGCATGACCGTCCGCCTGCCCGTGGGGCCGGTCGGCCTCATCACGCCGTGGAACTTCCCCGTGGCCATCCCGGGCTGGAAGAGCGGGGCCGCGCTCATCGCGGGCTGCCCCATCGTGTTCAAGCCGTCCTCCCTGACGCCCCTCTGTGCCGCCAAGTTCGTGGAGTGCCTCGACGAGGCGGGCTTCCCGACCGGGGTGGTTAACATGTTAACCGGGAGCGGCCCCGTGGTCGGGGATGGCATCGTGGCCCACCCGGACATCCGCGCGGTCTCCTTCACAGGCGGCGTGGACACCGGTAAACATGTTTACGAGAGCGCCGCGAAGAAGATGATCAAGGTCGGCCTCGAACTCGGTGGCAAGAACGCGATCATCGCCATGGACGACGCAAACCTGGAACTCCTAATGGACGGCGTCATGTTCGGTGCCTTCGGCACCGCGGGCCAGCGGTGCACCGCGACGTCACGCCTTATCGTCCACGAGAAGGTGTACGACCAAGTGGTCGACGAGCTGCTCGAACGGGCGGAGAAACTCCGGATCGGCAACCCCCTCGACGAGAAGACGGATATGGGCCCCGTGGCCTCTCCGGACCAAGAGGCCAAGGTCCTCGAGTACATCGACATCGGGAAGGAGGAAGGAGACAAGCTCCTCGCGGGCGGGAAGAAGCTCACGGGTGGTGCCTACGACAAGGGCTTCTTCATCCAGCCCACCGTGTTCGCGGTGGACCGAACGAAGCGGCTCGCGCTCGAGGAGATCTTCGGACCTGTCCTGAGCGTCCTCAAGGCGAAGGACTACGAGGACGCCGTTGCGATCGCCAACTCCGTGAAGTACGGCCTCAGCTCGTCGATCTACACGAACGATCTGCGGCGGGCCTTCCGCGCCATGCAGGACCTCGAGGCCGGAATCACGTACGTGAACGCCCCGACCATCGGGGCGGAGGTCCAGCTGCCCTTCGGCGGCACGAAGGAGACAGGACCGACGGATACGCGGGAGGCCGGACCAACCGCCCTGGAGGAGTTCACGTACTGGAAGACGGTCTACGTGGACTACTCCGGCCGGTTGCAGAAGGCGCAGATCGACACCGCGAGGCTCGTGGGCGGGTAGAGCCCTCAGGCACAGCCACGAACGCGTTTTCCCCAGTTGAGGAAATTGCTCAGCCGCCGCCGCCCCCGAGGAGGTCCTTGCTCGGCGCGGTCAGGTGCTTCGGGTCGAGGACCTTCTCCGCTTCCTCCTTGCTGAGGATGCCCTTCTCGACCACGAGCTCCTTGACGGACTTCCCGGTTCGCCCTGCCTCCTTGGCAATCTCGGCGGCCTTCTCGTAGCCGATGATCGGGTTCAGCTTGGTCGCGATGGCCGGGCTGGACTCTGCGTACTTCAGGAGCAGGTCCACGTTCGCCGTGATCCCGTCGATGCACTTGTGGGCGAACACCTTGGCCACGTTGGATAGGAGCTCGATGTTCTGCTGGAGCCGCTGGGACATCACGGGCATCATCGTGGACAGGTCCAGGTTGGAGTGGGTGTTCGCCACGGTGATGGCCACGTCGTTGCCGATCACGGTGACCGCGACCTGCATGACCGCCTCGGGGATGACCGGGTTCACTTTCCCGGGCATGATGGACGACCCGGGCTGGACCGCGGGGAGGTTGATCTCCCGCAGGCCCGTGTGGGGCCCCGAGGAGAGCCACCGCAGGTCGTTCGCGATCTTGAGCATGGAGGCCGCGACCGTGCGCATGGCGCCGCTGGCCTCCACCAGGGAGTCTTGGGCCATCTGGGCCTCGAAGTGGTTCTCCGCGACGCGGAACTTCGCGTTCGTCGCGGCGCCGATCTTCTCGACCACACGGCCGGGGAAGTCGGGATGGCTGTTGATCCCCGTGCCCACCGCCGTGCCGCCGATCGCAAGTTCCGTGAGGGACGCGCGGGACGCGGTCACGCGGCGGATTCCGTGGTCGAGCTGGCTCTGGTATCCCGAGAACTCCTGGCCCAGGCGGATGGGCGTCGCGTCCATGAGGTGCGTGCGGCCCGACTTGATGACGGGGTCGAACTCCTTGGCCTTCCGCGCGAGGCTGTCCTCGAGCTCGCGCAACGCCGGCAAGAGGTCCTGGTCGATCGCGATGACCGCGGCCACGTGGATCGCGGTCGGGATCACGTCGTTGGAGGACTGGCCCATGTTCACGTGGTCGTTCGGGTGGACGGGCCCCTTCTCGCCGAGCGCCGTCCCCAGAATCTCGTTCGCGCGGTTCGCGATGACCTCGTTCGCGTTCATGTTCGTCGACGTGCCGCTCCCCGTCTGGTAGATGTCCAGGGGGAACTGCTCGTCCAGCTTGGCGTCCATGACCTCCTGGGAGGCCTGGACGATCGCTTTGCCGATCTTGGAGTCCAGGAGCCCGAGCTCCATGTTCGTCTGGGCCGAGGCCATCTTGATCAGGCCGAGGGAATAGAGGAACCGCCGGCCGAAGCGAATCCCGCTGATCGGGAAGTTCTCGATTGCGCGCTGCGTCTGGACTCCCCAGTAGGCGTTCTTGGGGACCTTGAGCTCCCCGAGGAAGTCCTTCTCCGTACGATAATCCGTCATGACGAGACCCGCGTTGCCGACAGTGGAGGCCCTGTATTAACCTTGCTCGGTTGCAGTGGGAAATATGTATTCCACGGGCCGAGGGTTCATCTCGGCGCGGACTGCACCGAGCGCGAGGCGGAGCGGCGTGCGAACGATTTCCACGGATCAGGTCCGGCAGACGGTCCGAGACCTGTACAAGCAGGCCTGCGTCGTGATTAATCCCGAGCTCAAGGCGGCCTTCTCGAAGGCGGCGAAGGAGGAGCCCTCGCCCCAGGGCCGCGAGATCCTCACCATGCTCGTCGCGAACGCGGAGCTGGCCCAACGGGAGAATCTCCCCATGTGCCAGGACACGGGGATCGCGGTGGTGTTCCTGGAACTCGGTGAGGACGTTCGCTTCGACAAGCCCGGGCTCCTCGAGGCCGTCAACCAAGGCGTCCGTGAGGCACACAAAGAGCAGTACCTACGCGCGTCCTTGGTCAAAGATCCGCTGCGCCGCGGGAACACGGGCGACAACACGCCGGCCATGGTCCACTTGGACCTCGTCCCCGGGGACCATCTGAAGATTATCGTCGGGGCGAAGGGTACGGGCGCGGAGAACATGAGCAAAACAAAGATCATGAGCCCCTCCGCGGGCGTGGAGGGCGTCAAGCAGTTCCTCCTGGAGACCGTGAAGGCCGCAGGGCCCAACGCCTGCCCACCCCTCGTCCTCGGCATGGGGATCGGCGGGAACTTCGAGGAGGTCACCCTGCTTGCCAAGCGCGCGCTGTACCGGCCCCTGGGCTCGCCGAACAAGGATCCCTACTATGCCAATCTTGAGAAGGAATGGCTCGCGGCCGTGAACCGACTCGGCGTGGGCCCGCAGGGACTTGGGGGCGGGACCACCGCCCTCGCCCTGCACATCGAGGCGAAGCCCTGCCACATCGGCGCCCTCCCGGTCGCCGTCAACATCGACTGCCACGCCCACCGCCACAAGGAGGCGATTCTGTGAGCGACGCGATCGAGTTGCGACCCCCGCTCACGGACGCGGACATGACGGCACTCAAAATCGGGGACCGCGTCGTCCTGAATGGCCCCCTGTTCGGCGCCCGCGACGCGGCGCATAAGAGGATGGTCGAACTCCTGGACCAGGGCAAACCGCTCCCCGTGGACCTCCACGGCATGGTCCTCTACTACGTCGGACCCACGCCGGCGCCCCCCGGCCGGGCGATCGGGGCCGCGGGGCCCACGACCTCCCTGCGGATGGATGCGTACGCACCGCGGATGTACGAGTACGGTGTCAAGGCGACCGTGGGCAAGGGGAACCGGAGCCAGGCCGTGATCGACAGCTTGGTCAAGCACAAGGCGGTCTACCTGATTGCGGTGGGCGGGCTCGGAGCCACCCTGAGTCAGTGCATCAAGACCGCGAAGGTCATCGCCTATCCGGATCTGGGCACGGAGGCGCTCTGGGAGTTCCGGGTGGAGGACTTCCCCGCGATCGTCGCGAACGACAGCCAGGGCCGGGACGTATTCAAGGAAGGCCAAGAGGTCTGGGCCAAGAAGCTCGCGCTCGCCTGAGACCCGTCCTATGCTTGGGTAGCCACGCTCCCGGTCCGCGGAGACGCTCCACGCGCCTCGAACCCGTGTCACTCCGAGCGATGACAAGCTCTCTTATAATCCCGTTATATTAGGCTGACCTACACGAGGAAGTGGGGGAAGCGATCGTGCCCAGCGCTACGCGGGCCGATCCGGTCGTCGAAGAGGACCGGACCTGCCCGGAATGCAACAGCGACCATCTCGTGC
>CAZJIP010000033.1:0-16477 GCA_964546105.1 uncultured Methanomassiliicoccales archaeon | reverse complement strand
GGGCGTCGAGTGAGCACCGCTTGGCCATGAAACGCGCTGTTAATGCCGAGGGACAACCACTCATGCGGCGCGGCCTTCGCGCGCATTCTTCTCCCGATGGACCCTGCGGTCCCGTCGCCGCCGGGCCACGACAATGAGCACGAGCGTCGAGCCCAGAGGCAGAAGGATTTCCTGGAACTCGGGGATGGGCACGGGCACCGTGCTGCGGGAATCGGAGGTCCCGGGGTTCGGACCGTTGTACCGAAGGGTCACGGTTCCGCCTAGGACCAAGGCGACGCGGAACCGGATCCGCTGTCCCGACGTGAGGCTTTGAGAACCGATGGACGCAGTCTTGAGAATGTCGTCCCCATAGACGTTGCTGTTGACGGGCCCATACAAGGGGGTGGGCGTTGCACAGTCGGAGGCGGTGCAGAGGTCGACCTCGAGGGAGTAGATGGGCTTGAAGTAGACGAGCGCGCGGAGGCTGCTCACGCGCACCTCGCTCGTCGAGGCGTCGGCATCTCGAGCACCAATCTGGAGATTCGAGAGATCGCTGAGAAACCAAGCGCTCCCGTTCGATGGGTTGGTCGCCCAGGAGTTTGTGAACGTCGTGTATGAGGCGGACGAGCAGGCTGAATGCGATCCACCAGGATAGATGGTGGTCCCGACGCGGACCGACACCCGCACGTCACCTGTCCCGGCGACGTACTTGCAGGTGGCTTCCACGGTCACGTTGAGGATCGAGAGGGGGCTTGGAGGAGCAGGTGTCCAACCTGCCAGGGTGAACAACGAGTCAAGAACGGAGGCGCTCGTGGAGGAGATGTACGTGGTATCGCCATCGTTCGGGTCCTCCTTGACGCACTGCCACTGGTTGTTCCTGCAGGCGCCCGTACTGCTTGATGTCCACTGATTCACCGCACCGTTTGCGTTCGGATGGAGGGCCGTGCTACCGTTGACCTTCGAAGCGACGTCGAAGTAGAGCTCCCACGTGCCGGCCGGTGTGGAGGCGGGCTGACCGACGGGCGTGAACCAGCAGATGGAGCCGGTGCCAGTCAGGTCCGTGGAGGCTGGACTCGATCCTGCCGTCGTGCTCGCGGCCAGGTTGCTCGTGCATCCCGTCCCGTTCGACGCGGTGTTTGTGAAGAACCACCTCTGATTCCCCGGGAGGTCTCGGGCCACGAGCCGACCTGGCCGAACGGCGGGGGAGACCGTGGTGGGACTCCTGGTCGACGCGGCGACGAGAGCCGTGGCGCTAAGGACCGTGGGGCCTGACGGAGCCAGGGAGCTGTCGAGCGCGTTGTTCCATCCTCGCGCCTCGAAGAAGGCCCGCGACACGTTCGTAGTCGGGACACCGGAGAGCGCGGCCTCGATGCGGCTTCCGTCCTTCGCGGCGGCGGCAGTCCCCAGGGCCGTCCATCGCCACTCCCGGGAACTCGTCCCGTTGAAGCGGAGCGCCTGGGAAGAGAAGATGTCTCCGCCCTTGCCTGCGATCTGAACCAGGTAGTCCGCGCCGAGGCCACCGACCCCGTAGCCTGTCGCGGTGCTGCCATCCTCGTCCAGATAAAACAGGAGATCGTCTGTGCCGTTCACGGGCGGCGGCCGCGGACCCACCGTGCCGTTGGATGAACCGTTCCCGGGTGGCGTGTACGCAGGATTCAGCGCGGGCACGAGGGTGCCGTTGAGCACCCTCCCCACGACCTGCGCGCTGAAGTACGCGCTGCCGGCGTAACCTTGGAACGAGTACGCGGAGAGATCGATGTCGGAATCCCAGACGGGCCGCACGTCGCTGACCGGGTCCGACGTCACATTGGACCAGTCTACGAACCCGCCGTCGATCCGGACGCCGCTGGGGGCTCCGCCTACGTACGCCAGGGACTCGGCGCCGCGGACGGGGGAGACCATCCCCACGCCTCCAGCCGCGACCTGCACGTCTTCGGGCACCGCGACGAATGCCCCGACGGTCGAGCCATCGGAGTTGATCACGGTCGCATGAAGCGTCAGCGTCTGCGTCGTGTTCGCAGGCACGACGTAGGATCCGAGCGGGAAATGCACAAAGGGGCCCGGCGCCTGCTCCGAAAGCAAGAGCCCTGCGGGGTCGAACAGGTCGACCACGGAGAAGGAGTTCGGCCCGAACGTGCCCTGGAAGCTGACGTTAAGGCTCGTCACAGCCATCGAACCGCCCATGGCGGTGAGTGTGAAACGAGCAAGGACGTCGCCGGCCGTGCGGAGGACGTTAGGGGCCGCGGTGTCCTGGCTCACGAGGAGGAATGAACTGGCGTCCGTGGCGACGACGTCCGCGGCGTCGGACTCCCCGTTCCAACCACGGGAGGCGAAGGCGACCTCCATCCGGGCATCCGCGGCTCCGAGATCGATCCGCCGTGCCTCGAACTCGAGCCGGTTCCCCGAACCCGCAGCGCTCACGGGCCCGACCCGGATCCAGCCGTTCCAATCCTGGGGGCTCCGCGTACCGTCGAACTCAAAGAGGCTCGCACCAACGGGGCCGCCGCCCCACGTATCGACGCGGATCATCCGGTCCGCGCCGAGGCCTTGCACGCGGTATCCCGTGGCCGTGGAGCGGTCCGTGTCGATGAATGCGTAGAACGTGTTCGTGATGCGTTGGGGCGCGGGGCCGCCCGCAAGCGGATCGCCTGCCACCTCCAAGTAGAACGCAGTGTAGTCCACGTTGTCCCGGACCGCGACCCGCGTGATGTCGATGTCCGGAGTGAGCTGGGCGGGAGGCGGCGCCGTGATCTGGGAGACGCCGGACCAGTCCACGAACTGGCCGTCGATCTGAATCGGATACGACGGAGTCGGTCCCGTCCAGAAGAGCGCGAGCGGGAGGAGCAGGAGGAGCGCGACGATGGCCGCGGGAAGGAGGACCCGCTGCCATCGGGGCGCGGACCGGCGGCCCAGGAAGCCTCGCTTCTGCGCGGCGCTCCCGAGGCCGTTCGTCAGACCGTTGGTCCGCCCTAGCCCATTGGTCAGTCCGTTCGTGCGGCCCCGCAACCCGTTCGTGAGGCCGTTCGTGTGGCCCAGCCCATTCGTGAGACCGTTCGTCCGCCCCCGCAGGCCGTTCGTCAGCCCGTTCGTGCGACCGCGGAGACCGTTCACGCGCCCCGCCTTGGACACCGCGATGGGACGCAGGGGACGGCGTTCGAGGACCAGGCCATTCGTGAGGCCTTTCGCCTTGGGCACGGGCCTCAGGGCCGGAGTCCTGGGGACCGGGCGGGGATGCGGCGCGGGAACCGGAGCGAGCGGCTTCGCACCTCGCTCGTCCTGGACCATCTCCTGGACCGTCGCGCGCACGAGGTCCTCGAGGCCGCGGAACAGGTCCGTCTCCTCGCGGAGGTCCGCCATGCAGTGCGGGCACTGGGCCGATCCGGCGGCGACGGGCGCCTTGCAGAAGGGACACGGACCCGCGCCCACGCCCTCCGACTCCGCGGACGCCTGGAGCGCCTTCTGGCGGCTGCGCCGCCACCGCTCCGCGTTGCCGAGACGTGCGAAGAGCTTCATCTCGAACGCCCAGAGGCCTGGGTAGTCAGGATCGATCGTCTCGAGCCGCTCGAGCGTGCGGATCGCGGCGCGGGGATTGTCCGCGACGGTCTGGGCCGCGGCCAAAGTGAAAAGGGCATCCCGATCCTCCGGATCGATGCGCAGGCGCTCCCGGGCAATCTCCTGAATCAGGCCGATCCGGCTCGCGCGAAGCTCCGAAGGCCGCCGGGACTCCGGCGGCTCGACGGGGGGTGGCGTTACATGGACCGCGGGCGGGACCGTCCGCGGCGCCCGCGGCGGGGCGGGCGGGCCGACCCGAATGCCTTGGTCCGTGAACTCGAAGGGGATGAAGTCGGAGACCGGAGCCGTGTCCTTGAGGTGGAGCACGCCGATCTTGCGGACGATGCGGTCCCCGCTGCGGCTCCGTTCGATCTCGATTACGCCGTCGAAGGGCTGGTGGAGCGTCGTGAGGACCGCGGCCGTGTGCATCTCGTTCTCGAGGAGGAAGAGAGCGGTGAAGTGGAAACGGTCGAACTTCCGCTTCGTGGACTGCGCGAAGGCGTAGACCTGGCCCACCTCGTACACGTTCATCGCGGGGGAGAGCATCTCCACGACCGCGCGCCGCGGGCCATCCCCCCGGAGGGCGGCGATGCCGCGGCTCACCGCGACCCCGGCGTTCGTGAGATCCACGGACGAGCGGACCACGACGCCGCGCTCCTCCACGTCGGTCACGGTCTCTTCGCCCCAGGAGAACCAGTCCACGATGCGCAGCCGGTCCTCCTTCACGACGCGTTCGACGTCCACGCCGAACCGGCGCAGGTCTCGGAGGAGGGATTCGGGGGACTGGGACGCGACGACGAAGAGGCCGCTGCCGCCGTTCCGCAGGCCCTCCGCGAGGAAGGCGAGCGCGAAGGCCAGCTTCTCCTGGCCCGGTGGGCCCTGGAGGACGAGGCTCGTCTCCGCGGGCAGGCCACCCTGGACAATCGGGTCGAATCCCGCAATCCCGCTGGCGATCCGGTCCACGGGATCAGGCCTCGAGAGGGCGCGCGAGACCGCAGCGGACGGCGAGATCCGGGTGGACGCCGATGGCTTCCCGGAGGGCGGTCTGGAACACCTTCCGAGCCGCGGGCTTCCCCAGGCTCTGGGAGCAGACGTCCCAGAGGTCCCGGTGGAGGGCTGCCATGAGATCCCGGAGGTGCTCGAGCCCGCCGTTGCTGCCCGCGATCATCTGCTCGAAGACGGCAGACCGCAGGTCCTGGTGCTCGGCCCCCATGGTGTGCTCCATATCCCCCTCGACCTTGGGCATGCCGAGTCCCCGGATCTGCTGGAACAGGGAGGCGAAGTAGGCGACGTAGAAGTCGACCGCCTCGCGCAGCGGCCCCGAGTCGTCCGTGAGGTCGACCTCGAGCTGGAGGCGAGGCGACCGCACCCGGTACTCCGACGTCCGGGCGTCGTGCCGCCGGCGCTCCACGAGGCCCAGCTCGGCCAGGCGTTGCAGGAAGCGAGAGGCCGTGGACACGTGGATCTGCAGGTCCCGTGCGACCTCGCTCGAGAGATGCCATTTCCCGTCCCGGAGCTGCCGCAGGATGTCGAGGCTGTACTCCCCCGACAGGAGGGTGGCGGCTTGGCGGAAGGTCATAGGGTCCATGGACGTGCCTTCAGCGAGCGGTCTCGGGAGGGTGGTAAGTCTACCCATCGTAGACCTGGGGGGTCAAGAACCGTCTCGTTCAATTCTCACGCGAGATTCTCTTTGCGCGAAATCAACGGCCGGAGGCCTCCCAGCGGTCGCAGGAACGGCCCAGGGTCTCTTCGGAGAGCCTGTGCGTGGGCAACATTGAAGTAGCGGTGGCTATTTCCGGCCGCAACGGCCGCCCCGCCCCACCGCCGAGGGTGACCTCCAGCCCGCCGCCAGGCCGAGGGAACTCCTTGCGCTACACCCGCTTCGAGAAGGCCCGCATCATCGGAGCGCGAGCGCTCCAGATCAGCATGGGGGCGCCCATCGTCCTGGATGTCCCCGCGGGCGTGGTCGACCCCATCGAGATCGCCTGGACCGAGTTCAACGCGGGCGCCATCCCGATCACGGTGAAGCGGGAGCTCTGAGGGCGCTCACTCTTCCTCATCGAGTGACACGTGGTCCTCGAGGTCGAGGACCGGCTCCGAGGACCGCAGCCGCGCGGCCTCGTGCCGGGACAACTTCGTACGCACCACGTCCGCTTGGAGGACGTCGCTGTTGCCCGTCGGGTCCTCGAGGACGAACGTGAAGGGCTCGCGGCCCTCGATCATGGCCTCGATCCGCGCACGGACCGCCCCCAGGCGCGCGGAATCCTCATCGCTCCCGGCCGTGGCTTCCTGGCCTTGGACCACATCAAGGAACATGCGCAGGACGCCCTCCACGTTGGAGACGAAGGCCTCGCCGCGGTCCGGGCTCCATGGACGCCCCGAGCTCGGGGATGCGGACGGTCCCCGAGGCGGAGCGAGCCACCCGCGCGGACAGGTGCTCCGGGCGAGCGACGCGGAGCGCAATCCGCATGGGGTCGCTCCGGCGGTGCAGGAGCAGGTCTCCGTGGCGGTAGCCGCAGGCCGCGCAGACGAGCGTGGTCTGGAGCGCCCCGCCGAAGTACGGGAGCTCGAGGTCCAGGGACCGGAGCGCGAGAGGCCTGTGGCGGCACACGGGACAGGGGGCATCCACCGAGGTCTCGCGGATGGGTCCGCGGGCCACGTCGGGAGTGGGAAGGCTCACGGCAGTGGTGAGGCGGCGCGGGCACTATGAACCTTCAGACACCCGGGAGAGGGCGCGGCGGGCCGCGGAGCGCGGATGGACCCATTAAGCAAGATTCATATAGAACTGCAAACACATTGTCGGCTACCAGACTATCCACCAAGGAGGGAACAACCTGATGCGCAAGGACAAGAGCACGGATCTCGCCAAGGCCCCGGGCGCGTCCCCGGAGCGAGCCCTGGAAGCCCGCCGGACCTGGGACCTGTTCGAGGACATGGACCGATGGTTCGAGGACCTGCGACGGGAGTTCGACCGCAAGTTCTGGGGGCCCCTCGCCCCCTTCGGGGCGACGAGCCTCGGCGTCCGCGAGCCCCTCGTGGACTTGGCGGACACGGGCCGTGAGTACATCCTGAAGGCGGACATCCCGGGCGTTGCCAAGGAGGACCTCGACCTGCGCGTCACGCCGGACGGCATCGAGCTGTCCGCGGAGAGCGCGCAGGAGCGCGAGGAGAGCGAGAGGGAGTACACCTACCGGGAGCGAACCTACCGCTCCTTCCGCCGGACCCTCGCGTTCCCGGAGGAGGTCCTCGCGGACCAAGCCAAGGCGAGCCTCAAGGACGGCGTGCTCGAGGTGCGGCTCCCGAAGAAGGAGCCGAGTCCGCGGCACGAACCGGTCAAGGTCCGGGTCGAGTGACCCGGCCCCCTTTCCCCTTTTGCGGGATCGGTGAATCCATCACCACGTTTATCCGGAGTCCGAGGATAGGTCCCGGTCGCGGCCGTCCAGGACTCCACTGAGGTCGTACCATGATGCACGGACACGAGAAGTTCCTGCGGGTCTCCGAAGCAAAGCCAGCCGACGCGGGTCGCGGCATCGTTCGGGTCGATCCGGAAGTCATGAAGATCCTGGAGCTGCGGGAGGACGACGTCGTCCTCATCGAGGGCGGCAAGTCCACCGCGGCAATCGTGCGGCGCGGGTACGCGGAGGATGCGAACCGCGGCGTGATCCGCATGGACGGCATGCAGCGTCACAACGCGGACGTAGGCATCGACGACAAGGTCGGCCTGCGGAAAGCGATGGCTCGTCCCGCGGAACGCCTGAGCCTTGCCCCCACGGAGGCCGTGCGGATCATGGGCGGCGAGCAGTTCATGGGCCAAGTCCTCCAGGGACGCCCCGTGACCCGCGGCGACCTGGTCACCGTGAGCATCATGGGCCGCAAGTTCGACTTCGTGGTCACCTCGTTCCAACCCGGTGCCGACGCGGTCATCGTGGGTCCTCAGACGGAGATCAAGCTTGCGGAAACACCGGCCAAGGAAGAGGAGGCGAAGATCCCCCGCGTCACGTACGACGACATCGGCGGCCTCGGGGACGCGGTCCGCAAGGTGCGGGAGATGATCGAGCTCCCCCTGCGCCACCCGGAGCTCTTCGAGCGCCTCGGGGTCGAGGCCCCGAAGGGCGTCCTCCTCCACGGCCCGCCCGGGACGGGCAAGACCCTCCTGGCCAAGGCGGTGGCCTCGGAGACGAACGCGAACTTCCATTCCATCTCGGGCCCCGAGATCATGTCCAAGTTCTACGGCCAGAGCGAGGAGAACCTCCGGGAGATCTTCAAGGAGGCCGAGGAGAACGCGCCGAGCATCGTCTTCATCGACGAGCTGGACTCCATCGCGCCGAACCGCGAGGAGGTCACGGGCGAGGTCGAGCGGCGCGTCGTGGCCCAGCTCCTGTCCCTGATGGACGGCCTGCAGGGCCGCGGCAAGGTCGTGGTCATCGGTGCGACGAACCGACCGAACGCCTTGGACCCGGCGCTGCGCCGGCCCGGTCGCTTCGACCGGGAGATCGAGATCGGCGTCCCGGACCGGGACGGCCGGCTCGAGATCCTCCAGATCCACACGCGGGGCATGCCGCTCGCCGAGGGCGTCGACCTGAAGGAGCTCGCGGGGATCACCCACGGCTACGTCGGCGCGGACCTCGCCGCCCTCACGAAGGAGGCGGCCATCCGCTCCCTGCGCCGCATCCTCCCGGACATCGACCTCCAGACGGACGTCATCCCGCCGGAGGTCCTGAGCAAGCTCACGGTGACGCGGGACGACTTCCTCCAGGCGTACCGTGAGCTCGAGCCCTCGACCATGCGCGAGGTCCTCATCGAGAAGCCCAACGTCCACTGGGACGACGTCGGCGGCCTCGAGGAGGCCAAGCAGGAACTCAAGGAGAGCATCGAGTGGCCCATCAAGATGAACAAGCTCTTTGCCCACTTCGACGCCCGGCCGCCCCGCGGCGTGCTCCTGTACGGACCGCCGGGCACGGGCAAGACGCTCCTGGCCAAGGCCGTGGCCACGGAGTCCGAGGCGAACTTCATCTCCGTCCGCGGCCCCGAGTTCCTGAGCAAATGGGTGGGCGAATCGGAGCGCACGGTGCGCGAGACCTTCCGGAAGGCGAAGACCGCCGCTCCGTGCGTGATCTTCTTCGACGAGATCGACGCGATCACGCCGGTCCGCGGCATGTCCGCGGACGCGCAGGTCACGGAGCGCGTGATCTCTCAGATCCTGACCGAGATGGACGGCCTCGAGGAGCTTCACAACGTGACCGTGATCGCGGCGACGAACCGCGCGGACCTCGTGGATCCCGCCCTCCTCCGGCCCGGCCGGTTCGACCGCCACCTGTACATCCCGCCGCCCGACCTCGCGACGCGGAAGGCCATCCTGGCCATCCACACGAAGAAGAAGCCCCTCGCCGCGGACGTGAACCTGGACGAGCTCGCCAAGAAGACGGACAAGTACACGGGCGCGGAGCTCGCGGCCCTGTGCAACGAGGCCTCCATGCTCGCCATGCGCGAGTACGCGACGACCGTGAAGAGCCTGGACGAGGCGACGCTGAAGAAGGTCAAGATCTCCAAGAAGGACTTCGAGGAAGCCCTGAAGAAGGTGCAACCCCAGACCAAGGAAGCGGGCGGCTACCAGGCGCTGGCGTCGCGGTACACGAAGGACCTCGAAGTGAGCTAGAGGAAGGGTTAAGTCGGGGCGGCGGCAATGGCCGGCCCCGTGGCCGCCTCCGCTCCCGGGAAGCTCATTCTCTTCGGGGAGCACGCCGTGGTCTTCGGCGAGCCGGCCCTATGTACCGCGATCAACCTGCGGACCGAGGTCTTCGCACGGCCGCACTCCGAATGGCTCGCGGACGGCGCGTCCCTGGACGAGCCCAGGTACCGCTACGTGAAGGCCGCGGTGCGGCATGCGTGGACCGGCGGTCCGTTGTGGCTCGAGATCCGCTCCATGATCCCCACGGGCGCGGGCCTCGGATCCTCTGCGGCCGTGACAGTCGCCACCCTAGGCGCCCTCCAGGCGCTGCGGGACTCCCTCGATCCGCCCGCCATCGCGCGGGCAGCGTTCGACATCGAGCACGAGGTCCAGGGGCGGGCGAGCCCGATCGACACGAGCACGGCCACCGCGGGCGGCGGCGTCCTCGTGCGGCCCGAAGAGGGCGAGGACCTGCTCTGGACGATTGCGCGGGACACGCGACGGTGGTGCCTCCACCGCTGCGACCTCCCGGACCTGACGTTCGTCGTCGGCAACACGGGGATCAGCGCGGCCACGGGCCCCTTGGTCGCCGGCGTCAAGGAACGCGTGGACGCTTCCCCCAAGGCCGCCTCCATGGTCCGCGAGATCGGGCACCTCACGATGGACGGCTTGGCGGCGCTCCAGCGGAAGGACCTGGTGGCCGCGGGCCAACTCATGGACCGCGACCATGAACTCCTGAACGCGCTCGGCGTGGGGCATCCCCTGCTCGACCGCCTCGTGGAGGCGGCGCGGAAGCACAGCTATGGCGCGAAGCTCACGGGCGCGGGTGGCGGCGGGAGCATGGTCGCCCTGACCGACGAGCCCGACAAGACGGCCCGGGCCATCCGGGGGGCGGGCGGCAAACCCTTCCTGGTCCGCACGGACCCCGTCGGCGTGGGGAGGATGCCATGAGACCCGCGCAGGCCCACAAGATCCGGGCGGTCCGCGGCGAGGGCGCGGAGGCGCGCTCCCTGCTCGTGACTCACGCGAACCAGCTGCTGACCCTGCGCGGGCCACGCGGGCCGAGGAGTCGGGAGGCCGCGTCGAACCTGGAGATCATCGAGGACGGCGCGGTGTACATCGAGGGCGACCGCATCGTAGACCTCGGGAGCACGTCGGAGGTCCTCCAGCGACATCCGCGGGCCGCCACGACCCTGGATGCATCGGGGAAGGCCGTCCTTCCCGGCCTCGTGGACGCGCACACGCACACGATCTTCGCGGGGTCGCGGGAGCGCGAGGTGGAGTGGAAGGCCCAAGGCCTCTCTTACGCGGAAATCGCAGCCCGGGGCGGTGGCATCCTGCACACGGTGGGCGCGACCCGAGAGGCGAGTGAGGCGGACCTCGTCCGCATCGGACTGGACCGCCTGCTCACGTTCGTCTCCTTCGGGACCACCACGGTCGAGGTCAAGAGCGGCTACGGTCTCCGCACCGCGGATGAACTGAAGATGCTCCGCGCCGCGGCGGAGGCGGGACGCGCCGCGGGCGTGGACGTGGTGCCCACGTTCCTGGGGGCCCATGCAGTGCCTCCCGAGTTCGAGGGGCGCTCCGACGCCTACGTAGACCTCCTGGTGAACGAGTCTCTCCAGGCCGTCAGCCTGGGACGATCGGCTGCCTTCTGCGACGTCTTCGTCGAGGATGGCTACTTCACCGCGGAGCAAGGGAGGCGGCTCTTGGAGAAAGCGGCCCTCCTCGGTCTGCGGCCCAAGGTCCACGCGGACGAGCTCTCGGACGGCGGCGGGGCCGCGCTCTCGGCCGAAGTGCGCGCGGTCTCCGCAGACCATCTCCTCCACGCAAGCGACGCGGGCATCGAGGCCATGGCCGCGGCGGGTGTCATCGCAACCTTGCTCCCCGCGACCTCCCTGGCCTCGCGCATGCCCTTCGCGGACGGACGCCGCCTGATCGCGGCCGGCATTCCCGTGGCCCTGGGCACGGACTTCAACCCGAATTGCTGGTGCGAGTCCGTGCAACTGGTCATCGCGCTGGCGTGCCACCACAACGGCCTGCTCCCCGCGCAGGCGATCACTGCCGCGACGATCAACGCGGCCTGGGCCGTGGGCCGCGGCGACGAAGTGGGCAGCCTGGAGC
This sequence comes from uncultured Methanomassiliicoccales archaeon, assembly GCA_964546105.1. GTDB lineage: Archaea > Thermoplasmatota > Thermoplasmata > RBG-16-68-12 > RBG-16-68-12 > RBG-16-68-12. The sequence continues at coordinate 5,154 of CAZJIP010000033.1, read as the reverse complement.
GCGGGAAGCTCGCGGATCTCGTGGTGCTGGACGCGCCCACGTACCATCACCTGGGCTACCGCCTCGGCGGCGACTTGGTGGAGGCCGTAGTGAAGCGGGGGCGAGTGCGCAAGGGCCGCGGCTTGACAAAGTGATTTTCCACGCGGGCATGCTACGGACCCCGGCCGGGACGGGGTGTAGGAGAACCTGCTCGCCATCGGAATCCTGGCCCTCGTGTACGGGCTCGTCGTCTCCGAGCGCGTGCACCGGACGACGGCCGCCCTCCGGGGGATCGTCCTCGTCCTGGGGACGGGCGTGCTCACGGTCCCCGAGGCCGTGGCCTCCGTCGATTGGCAAGCCCTCGGCCTGATCTTCGGGATGTTCATTCTGGTCTCCGTCCTCGTGGAGTCGGGCTTCTTCCGCTGGGTCGGCCTCCACGCCCTCCGGGCGGCGCGGTTCCGCCCCGCGCGGGTGTTCTTTCTGTTCTGCGTGCTCACCGCCGTCCTCGCGGCGTTCATGGACAGCATCACGGTCATGATCTTCATGGGCTCCCTCGGCCTCGAGGCCTCCCGGCTCCTCGGGATCCGTCCGACCTCGTTCATCGTGGGGGATGATCACGTCCGCGAACCTCGGAGGGAGCGCGACCATGGTGGGCGACCCGCCCAACGTGATCCTCGGGACGACCTTGCACCTCGGGTTCATGGACTTCCTCGCGAACGCGGGGCCCGTCGCCCTCGCGGCCTCCGCGACGAACGTGGGATTCTTCTTCCTCGTCCACCGGCGAGCGGGCCTCGTGAGCCCCGCGCAGGTGCGAGCCTCCGTCTCCGCCGCGGACGGGGCTTGGATCCTGCGTCCGCGATCCGGGATCTGCGCCTCCTCCGCGTGTCCCTCGTGGTCTTCGCGTTCACGGTCACCCTGCTCGTCCTCCATCAGGTCCTCGACCTGCTCGTCGCCTTTCGTCGCGCTCCTCGGGCCGCGCTCGTCCTCATGTTCGGCGGCAAGGACATGCCCGAGCTCGTCACGAAGATCGACTAGCACACCCTCTTGTTCCTCGGCGGCCTGTTCGTGGTCGTCGGAGGGCTCGCGAAGACCGGGGTCCTGCACGATGTGGCCGTCGCGCTGGGCGCCGCGTCCGGGCGAAGTCCCGTGCTGCTCCTCACCCTGCTCCCCTGGAGCGCGGCCCTCCTGAGCATGGTCCTCGACGACGTCCCCTTCGCGGCCGCCATGGTCCCCGTGGTCCGCGACCTGTCCGCGACGACCGGATACGCCCTCGCCCCGCTGACCTGGTCCCTCGCGCTGGGGACGGACATCGGCGGCAACGCAACCCCGATCGGAGCGCCGGGGAACATCGTGGGTCTTGCGGTGGCCGAGAAGGGCGACGTCCGCATCATGTGGCGGGAGTACCTGCGGGACGCGCTCCCGGCGACGCTCCTGGCCCTCGGGGTCTGCAACGGCCTGCTGCTCCGGTTCGGATGAACGCGCGGCGGATCACGACACGGTCGCGTTCTCAAGGCGCGAGCCCGCGCGGACCGTCATGTCGTCCCCGATGATGCTCCCCGAAATGTAGGCGCCGTCCTCGATCACGCAGTTCTGGGAGACCACGCTGTCCACGATCTCCGCCCCCGCGCCGACCACGCTGCCCTCGAGGACGATGCTCTTGCGGACCACGGCCCTTCCCTCGAGGCGGGCCGCCTCGTACAGGCAGGCGTTGTCTGCGACGCTTCCCCGGCGCAGGGTCGCCGCGGGCCCGATGTAGCAGGGACCCGTGAGCGTGACGCCCTCCTCGAGGACCGCGCTGGCGTCCAAGATGACGGGGCCCTCGCTCGCGATGCCCGCGCGCCGCAGCGCCTTGCCCTCCCGGCGGACGACCTCCATGGACGCCTTCCAGAGATCGTGCGGCCGCCCGATGTCCATCCACACGCCCTCGATCTTCTGCCCGTACAGTACGAGGCCCTTGGACAGGAGCTTGGGGAACAGATCCTTGGCGAAGTCGAACTTCTCGTCCGCGGGGATGAAGTCCAGGATGTCCGGCTCGCACACGTAGATGCCCGCGTTCGCGAGCCGGGAGAACGCCTCCTCCTTGGGCGGTTTCTCCTTGAACTTCTGGATGCGGCCGCGGGAGTCGATCCCCACGATGCCGTACTGGGTGGGGTCCTCCACCTCGGTCAGGGCGATGGTCACGATGCCGCCCCTTCGCTTGTGGAAGTCGTACAGGGCGCGGAAGTCCACGTCGGCCAGGATATCGCCCATGGCCACGACGAACGTGTCGTCGATGAAGTTCGCCACGCGCCGCACGGCGCCCGCGGTGCCCGCGGGCTTCGCCTCGAAGCTGTACAGGATCGACGCATTGTAGTCCACGCCGTCGCCGATGCTCTTGATCAACGTGTCGCTCAGGTACGCGGTCGTCGTGATGATTTCCTGGAACCCGGAGGCCACGAGGGACCGGATCACGTAGTCGATGCACGGCCGCCCGGCCACGGGCATGAGGGGCTTCGGCCGCTTGTACGTCAGCGGCTTGAGGCGCGTGCCCTCCCCGCCCGCGAGGACGACCGCCTTCATCGTCAGATCTCCACCCGGCCCTTCTGGAGGAGGGCCCGCACGGCCTCGTCGGCCGCCTCCTCGAGCTTCTTCTCGTCGTAGAGGGCACGCCGCACGGAACGGTTCTGGTTCCGTAGGAGCTCGCGGGCTTCCCGCTGCTCCGCGCGCTTCGCGCCGCGGATGGAGAGGACCTTGTCGCGCATCTCGACGACCTTGGCGTGGACCTCGTCCGCCTTCGCGCGCGCGTCCAAGTACGCCTCATGCTTCGCGTTCCCCTCCAAAATGAGCGCGGAGATGGCCTGCACGAGCTCCCGGGTTTCCTGGTGGACGGCTTGGGCCTGCGCGCTGAGCTCCGAGGCAAGCTTGTGCTCCGCGTCCGCCTTGGCGAACAGGTCCGTGATCGTCCCGTCCAAGTCGCGGACCTCCTTCGCGATCTTGTCCTGTTCGTCCTTCAGGGTCTGGAGCTCCTTGAGGCGCTTCAGGTGCTCCTTGATCTGGTCGATGAGCTCGTTCTCCTCCGCGAGCGTGAGCGAGGCCGTCTGCTGCTTGAGCTCCATGGCCTGGGTCTGCCGCTTCAGGTTCCGGAGCTCCTCGGACGCGGACACGCCGCCCTGGGAACGCAGCTTGCGCTTGAGCTCGATGAGGGACTTGGCCTTGGCCTGGAACTCGTCGCGCTTCGCGCGGTGCGCGCGGGCCTCCGCCGCGAGCGCGCCGCGGCGGTCCTTGATCCCCCGCAGCTTCGCGGAGAGTTCGCGCTTCTTCTCGTGGACCATGTCCCGCTCCTGCCGCGCGAGCTGGGCCTCCTGATTCAGGGCGCCTCGCTTCTCGAGCAGGGACTCGAGCTTGATCTCCGCCTGCTGGAGTTCAGAAAGGGTCTTCTTACGGACCATGGCGCCCCCCGAGGAAGCGAGGGAGCGCTAATTGGGGTAGGACCATTAACCTTTCGCCCGTATGATGGATCGCGTCACCAGCTCGATCTCCTCGGGCCGCAGCTCTTCGACCCTCCGCCCGCGGAAAGGCAGGTCCTCGAGAGCGGCCTCCAGCGCTTCCGGGGATTCCGCGAACGAGGGCCAGGCGAGGAGTAGGCCGTTCTCCACGGTCTTCCGGCGGTGCTCGAACAGCGCGGCGACCACCGCGTCGAATCGGTCCGGATCGGCCATCGGGAAGGGACTGGGGCGCGGTTCCAGCCGGACGAGGGCTGAATTCACCTTGGGCTGCGGCCGGAACGCGTTCCGCGGCACGCGCTCCAGGATCGTGCAGGCCGCGCGGACGTACACGCCCACACTCAACCGAGAGTAGTCCTCGGTCCCAGGCGCCGCGACCATGCGCTTCGCGAATTCCCACTGGTACATGAGGACCGCCCGGTCGAAGGGCGTCGCCAGGAGGCGGAAGGTCAGCGGGGAAGAGATCTGGTAGGGGAGGTTGGAGACCATGACTTCGAAGTCGGGCCAGTCCACCTTGAGCGCGTCCCCGTGGACGATCTCGGCCTCCGGGGCGGCCCGGCGGAGGTATTCCGCGAAGCGGCGGTCGGACTCGATCGCGACGACCCGCTTCGCCCGGCGCACGAGCTCGCGCGTGAGCACGCCGAGGCCGGGTCCGATCTCCAAGACCGTCTCCGAGGCGCGGAGGTCCGCATAGGCGAGGGCCCGATGCGCGACGCGCGTGTCGACGAGGAAATGCTGGCCTCGGGACTTGCTCGGCCGGACGCCGAGCTCCCGGAGGATGTCCCGCGGGTCTTCGGCGGCCACGGAGGCGGGACGGACCCCGTCCGATTTAGCATCTTCTCCGCGACACGCTTTTACCGCCGACGCACCATGCCGGACCGTGGGCGTCCCCTGGGCCTCCCTCCCGTACCAGGCCGTGGAGGGCAGCCTCCAGTGCCTCGCCGTTGCGGTCATCATCGGGCTCCTCGTCCTCGTCCTCGCGATCCTCATGGCGTACCAGCGGTACGTGGCCAAGAAGCGTCCCGTGCAGCACCTCTGCCGCTATTGCGGGCGCCTCGTGACCGCGGTCAGTGACTGCCACCACGCCCCGGTCAAGGAGGAGTTCCTCCACGGGGTGTGCCAGGAGTGCAAGAAGGACTGCCGGCTCGTCTGCTCGACGTGCAAGCGACCCGTGTAGGTCGCAGGAGTAGTTTCACGGACCCACCCCAAAGGGTTCATGCTCTCCCGCGATATACCTCTACTTAGAGGTACGAGACGGTGGAGATCGGCTGCGGCGTCCGCATCCGCGACTTCGACGGACGGCGGTACTGGTACTTCTGGCACTACGAGCGGGAGGGCGGACGTTCCGTGCGCCAAGAGGACTACGTGGGCCGCGTGGACTCGGAACGGTCGAGGCAGGAGCTGCTCCGGCGGATGTTGGCATACCACCGGAGAGCGGAGCAGGAGTTCGCAAGACGGCGGGCCCTCGTCGAGCGCGCGATCTCCGCGCGGATTCATACCTTCACTTAGAGGTACAAACGCGAAGAGCCCTTGGAGGCCACCCCGGCCTTCCCGCGAAGTTTTATCTGGAGACGCCGCGTGGGCGTCCTCGTGTCTGTCTCCGAGCGGCCCTGCGGCTCCCTGATCCAGGGGCAGCTCCCCGTGGGCTGCGCGCAGTGCACGGAGGGGGCCAAGATGGTCCTGTTCGTCACGG
>CAZJIP010000032.1:0-16565 GCA_964546105.1 uncultured Methanomassiliicoccales archaeon | reverse complement strand
CGGGAGAGGGCCGCGAAAGTGGCAATTCCCCAAGGCACCGCCGAATCCATCACGCGAGGAGCGCGAGCACGAGCCCGGCGCCGGCGAGGACGTGCGCGAGCACGGCAATCCCGATTACTGCCGAGAACCGTCGTCGCCCCGCGAGCGCTCCCGGAAGCAGGACGCATGCCAGGAGCAGGAAGGGGAGCGGAAGGAGCGCGAGCAGGAACCGTGGATCCTGGGACCACCAGAGCAGGGCGACTCCCAGCGGGGCCCACCAGAGCCCCACGAGGAGGGACGCGGCCCTCCTCGCCCCCAGGATGACCACCGGGGTTCGCTTCCCCTTGGCGCGGTCCTCCGCCTCGTTCGGGAAGTAGCGGGAGTAGGAGATCCCCGCGGCGAGGAAGCCCAGGATGAGGGATGCCAGGAGGCTCGCGAAGATTCCGTTCGTCCCGAAGGCCACGGTCGCGCCCACGCTCATGATTGGACCGAAGGCGAGGAACGTGGAGAGCTCTCCGATGCCGCGGTAGCTGAGCTTCAGCGGGGGCGAGCTGTAGCTCCATGCAAGGATGAACCCTGCGACGCCGAAGGCGAGGAGCAGGAGACTCTGCGTCAGCGCCACGAGGAGGAGGCCCGCGAGGACGCCGGCCGTCAGGAAGGACCATGCCACCCGGAGCACGGTCCGCGGATCGCGAGTGAGGCCGACTGCCGCGCCGCTGTCGAACGCAATCCAGGATCCCGCGGACGCGGGCGGTACGGACCGGTCCTGCGCCTCGTAGTATCCCTTGAGGAGGTTGGCCCCTGCCTGGATAGCCACTAGGGAGACCAGGATCAGCGCGAAGTACACCGCATTGAAGGGGGAACCCGCGGCCACCGCAGCCGCCGTGCCCACGCAGGCGGGCACAACGGACGCCTCGAAGAGGACCGCTTGGGACGCCCGCACCCAGGCCACGACGCGCATCCTGCGGCCCGAAGGATGCGAAGCGGAAAAGGCTTCTCCCCGCGGCCCCTGCCAAAGGTTCGCACGTAGCGGCTGCGGCCGCGGCTCTATCCACCGTCTGGCCCTAGGGCCTCATGTGGGTCGATGGCATCGCGATTCTGGTTCGGAATGACGGTCAACCCGCGGATGTGGGTCGCGGCGCTCCGGGTGATCCCGCGCATCGAGAAAGACGCGTTCGACCGGCTCGACCCATTCGCCCGGTGGCTCATCGCCACTCGGGGCGCCGTCCTCATCATGACGTTTCTTTCCGCCGCACTGGGTGGGCTGTTCGCCGCCATGGTGGGCCAGTTCGACGCGGGCCTCTTCATCCTCGTCGCCGTCGGGCTCGTGGTGGCCCACGGCGCGAGCAACCTGTTCAACGACTACTGGGACTACAAGCAGGGCGTGGACACGGACAACTACTTCCGCGCCCAGTACGGCCCGCATCCGCTCGTCGCGGGTCTGTTCACGGAGAAGCAGCTCCTGACCTGGGCCATCGGGACCACGGCGCTCCCGGTGGCCATCGGCCTCTACCTGGCCTGGGTGCGAGGACCCCTCGTCCTCGTGTTCGCCCTCCTCGGCGGATTCGTCATGATGAGCTACGCGGGCAAGCCGTTCCCCCTGAAGTATTTGGGGCTCGGGGAGCCCGCGGTCTTCCTCACCTGGGGCCCGCTCATGGTCGGCGGCTCCTTCTTCAGCATCACGGGGACACTGCCGCTCTGGGTCCTCGTGGCCTCCTTCCCCTACGCGCTGGGCACCACGGGCGTCCTGTTCGGGAAGCACATCGACAAGATCGAGGACGACACGAAGAAGGGAATCCACACGCTGCCCGTCCTCCTCGGAGAACGGCGGGCTCGGGCCGCGTCCATCGGCATCTTCGCGCTCATGTACCTCCTCGTGGTCCCCCTCGTCGTGCTCGGCGTGCTGCCCTGGCTCGTGCTCCTCGTATTCCTGAGCCTGCCGCGAGCGCGGCTCGCGGTGAAGGTGTTCCGATCTCCGAAGCCCACCGGCCCGCCCGAAGGCTACCCGAAGGAATCCTGGCCCCTCTGGTTCGTCGGGTTCGCGTTCATCCTGAACCGGGACTACGGCGGGCTCTTCATGCTATCTCTGCTCGTCGCAGTGGTCCTCCAGGCCTTCGGCGTGCCCTACCTGTACTTGTGACCGCGGCGCGGCGACGTTTAAGTTTGCGCCCCGCATACTGCGGGCATGGTCCGTTTCCCGAATCCCCGCTCCCGCCACCCGTTCCACATGCATGACATGATCCGGGGCCAGCCCGGATTCGTGCAGGAGACCCTCGACCGCCTCCGCGACCTCGACGGCCGGGGATTCCTCGGCAGCCCGCGACGGATCGTGGTCACGGGCTGCGGGACCTCCTTCCATGCGGCCCTCCTGGGCGCGCGGTTGCTCCAGGAGGCCCTGGACACGCGGACCGTCGTCCATGCGATCCACGCCTACGACCTGCTCCACGGGACGGACGTTCCCCGAGACGCCGTGGTCCTCGGCGTGAGCCACAGCGGGGCCACTTCGACCACGAACCAGGCATTGGCGCTCGCGCGGCGGTCCGGGGCGGTCACCCGGGCCCTCTGCGGACTGTCGGGCACCAGGATGGAGGAAGTCGCCGAGGACGTCCTCGTGACCGGTTCCGTGCATGACCACTCCTGGGCCAACACGATGAGCTACACGACCCAGCTCGCGGCGTTCGCCCGGCTCGCGGAGACCCTTGCATCCGAGCCGCGAGACCTGTTTCCGGAGGGCACCGGGGGGCTTCCGCGTCTCATCCAGCGGGCGCTCACCTGCGAAGCGCGGATCCGCGGCCTTGCGAAGCGCGTCGCCCGCCACGACCGGATCACGTTCCTGGGCGGCGGGCTCGACGAGGTGACCGCCCTGGAGGCGGCACTCAAGATCCGGGAGACATGCAGCTTCCCCGCGAGCGGCTACCACGTGGAGCAGTTCCTGCACGGGCCGTTCCTTTCCCTGGATCGCCGGGAGGCGATTGCCGCGTTGCGCTCCCGTCAGGACGACGACCGAGAGACGGCGATCCTTCGCGGGGTCGCTCGCACGGGGGCCAGCGTGACCGTCGTGGGCGAGGCACGGGGCGCCGAGATCCCGCTGCCGCCGACCCAACGTCTTCTGCGGCCTGTGGTCTCCGTGGTCCCGCTCCAGTTCCTGGCGTACTACGTCGCCCTGGAGAAGAAGACGAACCCGGACATCATGCGCTCGGAGGAACCGCGGTACCGTCGGGGCCTGGAGCCCCTGTTTGCATAGGGACCGCATCGGGCTGGAGGTGGACCACGGCGGTCGCCGCGGTCCCACTCCGCAGCATGAGATGCAGGGTCATCTCGCCGCTCCCGTAGGTGATCGTGAAGCGGTCCACCTCCGACTTGTAGAGGTGGGCAGGGCGCCGGCGGCCCTCCGTGACGTAGCCGGACTCCGAGATGAGCCCGAGGGACACGAGTCGCCGGATGCGGCGGTAGCAGGGCGCAATGGGAATCTTGTAGCGCTGGGAGATCTCCTGCGCCGTGAGCGTCTCCTGGTGTAGGGCGATGAGGATTCGGAGCGCGTGGTCATCCAGGAGGGATTGCCCGTCTTTGTCGTAGAGGAGGAGCTCCTCGGCGACCAGCCTGGGACGAGCGGGCGGACCGGAACCTCCCGCCGGTGGGGGAATGGCCACGGGCCCGCGGACGCCGATGGACGGTTAAAAGGGATAGGCTCTCGTTATCACGGTTCACCATTGAGGTTCGCCGGGTAACAAGGGCGACCGCCGCTCCTTAGGAATACACCGCGGACGCGCCACAGGGGCAGGACGACCAGAAGCGGGAAAGTAAAGGTGCCGAGGGCCTCCCCGTACGCCTCGGCGGATCTCATCGAGAGGCGTGCTTCGCCTAGGCCTTCCTCAGGAACGGCAGGCCCGTGCGCTTGTTGACGCCGACCTTGCGGCCCTTGGGCATTTCGTCCATGGGCTTGCCGGACTTCGGCTTCCGCTTGCTGAAGAAGTAGATCGTCACTTTCGGTCCCTTCTTCAGCTTCACCTCTCGCGAGTACAGCGTCCATCCCTGGTACGTGTACGGCATATTTGACCTCGGTCCCTCCATACGCTAGGGCGTCAAAAGCGTTTCCCTCCCTTAGAAACGTCGGACGCACGGACCGCGCTAGCTGCGTTACAGTTGTTTTATAGCCCATCTTAGGCCTATGGAGGGGACGAGACGGCGGACCGAAAGTCCCAAATCCCAAGCTCCCTTGGGATTCGCGTGGCGGCGCCCGCGGACTCGCTCACCCTCGGCCTCTTTGGCACGAACCTGGATTTCCTCAAGCGGATCGGCTCGGGCCTCGGGAAGAAAGGGACCGAGAGCGACTTGCTCTTCTGGAACAAGAAGGAGCGCGAGCTGGCCCTCACCGCGATTGCACCGGCGACGTACCCGGAGCGAATCGTCCCCCTGCTCCAGGTCGCCTCCCTGTGCGACTTCCCCATCCTGGCGGCCGACGCGCTCGACGCGGCCTTCGGAGAGGCCGTGATCGCCCTCGCCGCGACGGAGAAGAAGGGGATGCTCCTCCTCCGGAACCCTGAGACGGCCGACCGCGTCCGGTCCATGGTGAAGGACCGCCTCCGCGGCTGGATCTCCCTGGATTGGACCGGCGAGGATTCCCTGCGCCGGATCCGCGAGCTCCTTCCGGGGATCGCGCCACCGCGGGATTCCGAATCCCTGTGCACGGTCGTCCTGGACCATGCCTTCGCCGTGCGCGGCGTCGGTACCGTGGCCCTCGGCATCGTCCGGCGCGGCACCCTTCGGGTCCATGATGAACTCCGCCTTGCACCTCTGGACAAGAGTGTCCTGGTCCGCTCCATCCAGCGCTTCGACGAGGACCAGACGGAGGCTCCTCCGGGAAGCCGCGTGGGCGTCGCCCTGAAGGGCGTGGAGGCCGAGGAGATCGAACGGGGCGCACTCCTGACCGCGGACGCCAGCGTGGTGTCCGAGCCGGACTGCCGCATCCGGCCCTTTCGACGCGTGGAGTTCGCCAAGGATCCCATGGAGCCGGGTGGCCGGGGCTACCATCTCCAGGTGGGGCTCTACCCACGGCCCGTGGTCCTCGAAGGGGTCGGGGCGGAACTCAAGGCCACCGCAGATCGCCCCATGCCCCTAATCCCCGGAGAGACCGCCTTCCTTGTAGTCCTCCGAGGACCCGGCGGGCTCCGCGTCCTCGGGCACGGTCCCGTGGCGCGGTAGACCACAATCAGCGGCGAGAGCCGGGCCGGAAGGCTTGTCACCTCCCGCGGGAACCGCAGGACCGGATTCCCGTGAAGGCGAAGCTCCGCCAAATGGAATGCAACGAGGACGAACTCGTCGACATCCTAGACAACTGGATCCCTGCCCGCCTCGAGCACAACGAGTACGCGACCCCGCTGCGCAAGACGTACACCCTGTACGTGCTTGAGCGCTCGTAGGCGCCGGGCGCGAACCGCAACAAGGTCGGATAGCGAGACCCGCGGCGGCGTGGAGATCGTGAGGGGCCGTCCGAGGCCCCGAGACGCGGGGTGGAGTCCCACTCCCGGCACAGGAATCCGCGGTGTTATTCGGCGCAATTTATATAAATGGAAAGTCCCCATCCATCGGAATTTATATTAAAGTAGACATAGATGAGGGCTCCGGGATGGGACCCTGATGCAAACACCTCCACCTCCGATGATGCGTGGCTACGGGATGTCGAGGACGCAGCTGGCCGTGGTCGCCGCGGTGGGCTTAGGCCTTCTCCTGCTGGCGGTCGGCACGGTCGTCGTGAACCTGGGATTGAACCCGAGCGGGACCAACGCGGGCCTCGTGACGACGTACGGCCCGATTATCATGGACATCGGGCTGTGGCTCCTGGTCGGCGGGATCATCCTCGCTGCGCTCGCCCTGGACAATCTGGACGTGTTCGTCCGGTTGTTCCTCATGATCCTGGCGTTCGTGGCCCTCCTGCTGGTCGTGGCGAACCCCAAGGGCTTCTTCCCGTGAGGTGGCTCCATGCCCACGATGGGTGAGAAGCTCTGGGAGATCGGGAAATCCCCGCCCCAGAATCTGACCTTCCTCGTCTTCGGACTGTTCTCGCTGCTGGCCGGGATCCTGCTGCGCGCCTACGGGAACTACGTCGCGGCCGGAGGCGCCGTCTTCTTCGTCGCCGCGGCCCTGGGAGGCATCGGCGCCTTCTTCGTGGTCGTGTCCCTCTTCCTGGGCGCGTTTGCCGGGATGGGCGAATCGAACGGCAGCGGCCTGAGGATCGCGGCCCTCATCGGGGCCGTCGTGGTCCTCGTGATCTTGCTCTAGACCGAGTTCGGAGGAAGCCCCAACCCGCGGCGCCTTCGGGCGCCGCTCCTCTCTTTTGCCACGGGTCCAGGGTCAGCGGGCGATTCCGGCCGCTACGGACAGGATCGGCGGCAGGGAGACCGTGACGGCCCTCCAGCTCGCGCCCGCATCGCGGCTCGCGTAGAAGTGTCCCGTGTTCGTCCCGAGGTAGACGCCCACGGAGTCCATCGCGTCCGCAGCCATCGCCTCCCGGAGTACACCCATGTAGGCGCCCGGGCCCGGCAGACCCTTCGTGAACCGCCGCCAGGTCCGCCCCGCGTTGGTGGTCTTCCAGACCGCGAGCTGCGCCCTGGGCGGGACGCGGTTCTCGCCGCCGACGAGGGGCGCCACGTACGCCGTCCTGGCGTGGAGGGGGTCCGCCGCAATCGCGAACCCGAAGTCGGAGGGGAGGCCTTTCGTGATCTCGGTCCACGCACCGCCCTCCGGGCCGCGGTGGTACGTGCCGCAGTGGTTCTGGTGGAAGATGGACCCGTCGCCCGCGGAGTCCCAGGCGAGGTGGTGCACGCACTGTCCAGTTTCCGGGTACTTCGTCGGGAGGAAATCGGTACGGACATTGCGATTCTCGGGCGTCCAAGAATCGCCGCCGTCCCGGGACTCGAACGTGCCCACGGCGCTGATCCCCACGAGGAGATGCCGCGGATCCCGAGGATCGACGAGCACGGAGTGGGCGCAAAGGCCGCCGAAGCCGGCCTGCCACTTCTCCCGTTCCGGGTAGTAGTTCAGGGAGTCGAACCCGGTCCAGGAGTCCCCGCGGTCGTCGCTCCGAAAGAGGGCCGCGGGTTCGACGCCCACGTACAGGGTGTTCGGGGCGTCCGCGGGGCCTGGCTCGATGTGCCAGATCTGCTTGAGCGCGAGGCCACTCCCCTCCCGAAACCGGGGGGCGGCTCTCGTCACCGCGAGGCCCGATCCGAGCCTCCCGCGGTATAGGGCGGGTCCCCAGACCTCACCGGGGTTCGGAGCCGCGGCGTAGACCGTGCGCCCGTCCCGCGGGTCCAGGATCATGTGGAAGACGGGCATCCCCTGACAATAGGGCCCCAGGACGGACCATCGTCGGCGGTCCGCCGAATGGAATACGAATCCGCCCTTCTTCGTGCCCACGAGTACGACCGTGCTGCCCTTCTTCACGTCAGCCAAACGAACCACCTGCGACGCTGGGTAGGATATGGACCACGTCCCCGGAGGTGAGACGGACTCGCAGGAGCGGCTCCCGCACGAGCTCCTCGTTCACGAACAGGTTCACGTAGGGCCTTGGTGCACCCGTCTCGTCCACGACGCGCTGCCGGATGCCAGGAAAGGCATCGTCGAGCCGATGCAGGAGCGTGGCGAGGTCCAAGCCCTCGAGGACCACCTCGTCCTGTCCGCTCGTGTACGTCCGCAGGGTGGGCGGGATGTGCACGGTGACGCCGAGGCGCGTCAGCTGCTCCGGAGGAATCCGAGAATCCATCGCTCCCAGGCTCCTGCAAGGAAGGATGCACTCAAAAAGCTTCGGAGATCGGCTTCGAAGGCATGCGCAAAGCCTCGGCGGGACGTTCCCGGCACGACTCGAGGCATCCTCTCGTCCGGGGGAGGGGAATCGACACGGTTTTCTATGACCACGCCAATGGCGGTGGCCCCGCGGAGCCCGTGTGGACACGAAAATCCACGCCGGAGTCGCCGATCCGAGGGTTGCGAAGGCCCGCGCACGTGGGCGAGGGCCGGCTCGCGTGTGCGAATTCATCGATGTGGAAGCACGTCTTTTCGATGCGACAGCGCCATTTTTTAATCACAACGCTTAACTAGGTACACTCGTTACCCGTCCCACGGGGGTCCCGGTCTGCCGTTCGAGATTGCCGTCGTCAGCAACACGCCTCTCACTCCCCTGAAGGACCTGGACGATGTCGCGCTCCTGTTCTTGACGCAAATCGGTTACATCCCCAAGGGATACGATCCCAAGACGGACGCCAGCTCCGTGCGCGACTCCGTGCCCTACCGCCTCTTCGTCGAGTGCCTCCTGGGCCGGATGGACAAGGGATGGACCGTGGAGCAACTCGCGGCCAAGCTGAAGACCACGAAGGCCACGATCTACCGCCACATCAACAAGCTGAAGGACATGGACCTCCTCGACGAGGTCAACGTGAACGAACGCGGCACGGTTCGCAAGGGCTATCGGATTCGGTACGGGAATCTCTCCAAGGCCTGGAACTTCGTGGAGTCCAACGTGGAGATCGCCATGGAGAACTACCGGAAGACGGTTGACCACATCCAGAAGCTCGCCGAGCAGCGGAGGTGAGAGCGCGCCTCACGATGGGATCGTCGCGCTCACGAAGGGCTCCCGCTACCGGATCGAGTCCATGGAGACCCGGGACCACACGAAGGTGACCAAGGGGATCTTTCGCGGATACGCCGCGATCGGACCCGACGACGCCTTGGTGGTCGAGCTCGACGAGAGCCATCAGGAGCTCAAGGGGAAGCTGCGCCTGATTCCGCTCCACGTGATCCTCGCGGTGGACGTCCTGGAGCAGGTCCCCGGGGAGACGCCGCCCCCCGAGAAGCACGGCACGATGTACGGCTGATGCGCGCGCCTAGCCTCTCCGCACCGGGAGGAACCTGCGGGTGGTGCGCATGTACTCGGTGTATGCGGGACCGAACAGGGCTTTCAGTTCTCGTTCCTCGAAGGGGGCGAGTATGAGGGCGAACCACAACGCGAGGAGCAAAGCCCCCAGATAGGCCCACGGTTGGTCCGTGAGGACCGCGATCCCGAAGGTCAGGCCGTCCACGCCGGAGTAGAGTGGGTGGCGCACGAAGCGGTACGGTCCTCCGACCACGAGGGGTTCCGTGCGCCCTGCGGGAGCCTCCAGGCGCTCGCAACCGAACAGCTTGAGGAACGTGGACCACGTGGACTCCAGGATCGCGAGGGGACCGCGGAAGCGGAGGACCCAGGCCATCATCCCGATGCCGTAGGCCGCGAACGGAAGTCCGAGGAGCCGCACCCATACCGGGAGGAGCAGATCCGCGGGAAGCCCGAAAGCCATCGTGACCCCGATGCAAACGAGGTACAGGCTCAGGACCAGAGCCGCAATCACGGGGACCGCAGGGAGAGCCGATCGCCTCGCCACGAGGACCAGGATGCGCACCCGCCCGATTCATCCTTCGGCTCTTCCGGAGCCTTTATGGCCGCGGGCCGCGCTGGCGGCGCGTCCATGGCCTCCGGGTCGGCCGCCTCCGAGGCGGCGTTCTACGACGAACTCCTCGACAGCCTGAGGACGCGGCCCCCGGAATCGAAGACGGAGCTCCATCGGACCAAGCTCCGCCTCGCGAAGGCTCATGGTCTCGTCGGAATCCCCAGCGACTCGACCATCCTGGAGCACCTCGCCGCGGGAGAGCGGGATCGCTGGGAGGACCTACTGCGGATCAAGCCCGCGCGGACCGCCAGCGGGGTCGCCGTGGTCACCGTGATGACCGCGCCCCATGCGTGCCCGCACGGTGTCTGCATCTACTGCCCCGGAGGTCCCCGCTTCCACACCCCGCAGTCCTATACGGGGACGGAGCCCGCGGCACGGAGGGCCGCGGAATACCACTACGATCCGGGCGCGCAGACGCGGGCGCGGCTTCGCTCGCTTCGTGAGATCGGCCACCGGACGGACAAGGTGGACCTGATCGTCCTGGGCGGCACGTTCACCTCGCTGGAGGAAGGCTACCAAGAATGGTTCGTGCAGGGATGCCTCGACGCGTTGAACGACCGGGGATCCGCCTCCTTGGAGGAGGCCCAGGCGCTCAACGAGACCGCGGCCGCGCGGTGCATTGGCCTCACGGTTGAGACGAAGCCCGATTGCTTCCTTGGCACGGAGGTTGAGCACGCACTCCGAATCGGGACCACGCGCGTGGAGCTCGGACTCCAGACCACGCACGACGACATCCTGATGCACGCACACCGCGGCCATACGGACGCGCAGAGCCGCAGGGCGCTGCAACGGGCCAAGGACGCAGGTCTCAAGGTGGGCGTGCACATGATGCCCGGCCTGCCTGGGTCTGATCCGGACCGCGATTTGGAGTCCTTCCGCCTCCTGTTCGAGGACCCCGCCTACCGCCCGGACTTCCTCAAGGTCTACCCGACCCTCGTTCTGGAGGGCACGGCTCTCCATGAAATGTGGCGCCACGGACGGTACACGCCTCTGACTACGGAGGCGGCTGTCGAACTCGTCGCACGTGTAAAGGCGCTCGTACCGCCCTGGTGCCGCATCCAGCGCGTCCAGCGCGAGATCGGGGCCCCCCACATCGACGGAGGGCCGACCAAGGGCGACCTCCGCGTCCTGGCGAAGGAGCGGCTCCAGTCCGAGGGACGATCGTGCCGCTGCATCCGCTGCCGGGAGGTGGGCTTCCGCGGACTTGAGCCGAGGCCGGAGGCCATCGCGCTGCTGCGCGAAGACTACGAGTCCTCGGGAGGCCACGAGGTCTTCCTGAGCCTGGAGGACCCCGGGCGAAAGGTCCTGGTGGCATACGTCCGCCTGCGGATCGACGCGGCGGGCGGGACGGTGCGCGAGCTGAAGGCCTTCGGCCGGATCGTCCCGTTCCACGAGGAACCGGGGCCGCGGTGGCAGCACCGCGGTTTCGGGAAGCGGCTCATGGACGAGGCCGAGGCGGTGGCGCGGGACGAATTCCGCGTCTCCCGCATCCGGGTCACGGCGGGCGTCGGGGTGCGCGGCTACTACCGTTCCCTCGGCTACCGCCTCGAGAAGCCCTACATGGTGCGCGACCTGTGATCAGGCGACCGCCTTGATCCAGGTCAGGCGCTTGAGCTTGCTCGCCTCGACGTCCTCCGCGTTGCGGAACGCGCTCTCCGCCTCGGCGAGGTACTCCACGGCGAGCTTGAGCCCCTCCGTCGAAGGGGAACGGACATCGAGCCCGGCGCGCTGAATCTGCTGGCGGACGATGGGCATGGCGGCCTCCTGGCCTCCCATCGCCTCACACGCGTCCATCATGATCTGGTCGCAGACCGCGATGAGTTCGTTGGGAACGTCCTCCTCGATCCGCTCGCCGCGGCGGAGCTTGGACTCCGCTTCGAGGATGACCGCCTTGGCCAGACAGGCGAAGCTCGCCTCCACATTCTCGCCCGTCTTGGCGGAACTCAGGAACCCCGTCACCCGGAGTTCCTCCATGGCATCCTCCAGGCTATCCCGCGCCCCGGTCCGGTCCTTGGAGAGGTCGACCTTGTTCCCCACGATGACGATGGGGATGGGCTTCGTGATCTCGATGAGATGCGGGATCCAGTACTCCTTGACGGACCGGAGGGTGTCCGGCCGCGAGACGTCGTAGACCAGAAGAGCGCCCTTGGCTCCCTGGAACGAGCTCTCCTGGATGTTCTTGTAGCCCTTCTGGCCGAGGACGTCCCAGATCATGAACGTGATGTCCGTGACCTTCCCGGGCGACTCGATGCGGAGGTCCTTCTTCGTGACCTTCGTCCCGATGGTCGTGATGTAGTCGTCCGAGAACTTGTCCACGACGAACCGCCGGATCAGGGACGTCTTCCCCACGGCGCCGTCCCCGAGGAGGAGAATCTTGCGTTTGATCCGATCGTCCGTCATGAGGCCAGGGGTTCCGATGCGAGGCACCCGCTTATAACGGTTTTCCGCTGGGTGTCAGATGTGCGAATAGCAGGGCTTAAGCGCTGCCGTGGGTCGGCCCGCGGAGGAACCGCTCGGCGATCTGGTCTACGGCCGGGAACACGTCCACGTTGCCGTTCCAATCCGCGAGGCGCTCCGCGTTGGACCGTTCGAAGTCCTGCACGGTTCCCTGGAGCTTCTTGGGCAGGCCGTTCAGGTAGCGGCCCTCGACGATCGCCGCGAGGACCGTGTGCTCCCCGCGAGCCAGGATAACGCGCTGGCCGCCGAACCGGAGTTGCTCAAGCGGCGCGTCCTCGTCCTGGTGGGACTTCCAGGTGTCCCGCACGAACTCCTGGAGGACGATGAGCATGCCGCTCATGATGTCGCTGTCGTGGGCGACCCCGTTGGAGCGGGACCAGTGGCGGATGAGCATCCCGCTGTCGTGCATCAGGTACAGCTCGTCCAACCGCGCGCGCCGGACCAAGTAGACGCCCACGCCGATCGTGCCTGCACCGCCGACCCCCAGGAGGCCCGCAGGGAGCAAGGAGATGAGCGGCGGGGGAGGCGGCGGACTGTAGTTCAGGGCGAAGGAGACCGTCCGCACGATGGTCCGCGGGTTCGCGCCAAGGTTGTCCGTGTACGTGACCACCGCGGTGAAGCTCGCGAACACGGGCGTCTCCGAACCGCTGGTCATGTTGGCGCGCACGTCGGATGCAATGTACGCGGTGAAGTTGAAGTACGCCCTGCCGCTCACGTTGGTCTGGGTTTGCGCGCGGTACCCGCCCGGATCGGCGTCCGAAGACCATGCGAGCTCTGGGCCCAGGGTCACGTTCGCAGTCATGAACTCGGCCCAGTACGCGTAGGAACCGTTGCCCGTGAGCGGATCGAGCTGCAGAGTCAGATCGATCGTCGGGGATCGCGAGTCGTTGAGGAGGACGGTGAGTGCGTAGTCGGACCGCGGTTGCGAACCGACCGCAGACCGCAGGAATCCCAAGGAGAGGAATGCGAAGACGACCAACACCAGGAGAAGAACGAAGCTCCTCGCCGCACGCGCTCGAACAATCGCGGTCAGTGCACGTCCCCCAACGGTGCCTCGTCCGGCGTGGACGGAGGCGAACGTGATGATTCGTTGGCGAGCTATTTATAACCGTTAGTCAACGGCCGATGATTTGGTAACGACGCGCGTCGCCTTCCGTTTTTGATTATCACGAACCGAATCACGAAGATGGAGGAGGCGATCGAGGGAGACCCCGTCGGCATGCGCCATCGCGCGGAGGGCCGGGCCGACGGCCGAGCCCTCGGCGGGACGGCGCCGGGCGGCGCGGGAGAACGACCCGGGCAGGCCCAGAAGGTCCGCCACGCCGAGGAGACGGGGCCGAGGCGGGGGTGCGGCCGCCCGCGAACACAGGCCCGGGAACACGGCGGAGGCGGATGGGAGCCACGAACGTAAGCGAGGGGACTCCCAAGTCACCCCGTAGCCGGAGAGGACCCGATCGCCCGGATGGCGAGCCATCACGAGGGCGAGGGGAACGAGGGACAGCGCCTCGGCGGACGACAAGGAGGAGTGCTTGACCACGAGGGAACGGGCGGCGCGGAGGGCTTGTGCCGGCCTGGGCTGGATCACGCGAACGCGATAGTCCAGGAATTTCTCGGCCACGGCGGCCGCCTCAGCGTCTGCGGATCCTGCGAGCCCGACGACCTCGCAGGCCATGTCGCAGTATTTCCGGACCAACGCCGCCAGGACGAGGCTCGCGAGCCCTCCGGAGAACGCGACGACGATGCGATCCTGCCCCCGGACGGCACGGGCCACCTCGGCATCGAGCCGGCGGAGGAGCTGGCCCGGCGGCGTGTCCGCGGCCATGCGCTCACGGGAGATCCCCGAAGCGCACGTCGCCGGACAGGAGTTGCTCCAGGCGCGAGGGCAGGTCGTCCTCCGAGATGCGGACCTGCTTCTGGGAGTCCCGGTCGCGGAGGGTGACGCCCTTCCCCTCGAGGGTCGCGTGGTCCACGGTCGCGCCGAACGCGGTCCCGATCTCGTCCATGCGGGCGTACCGCTTGCCGATGGAGCCCGCGTCGTCGAAGAAAGCGGTGAAGCGTTTCCGCAGGCGTTCGTACAGAGCTTCGGCGCGTTCGGGGAGTCCGTCCTTGTTCACGAGGGGAAAGACGGCCACGCCGATGGGCGCGAGCCGAGGTGGAAGGTGGAGCGTCGCGCGCTCGCCCGGCGTGAAGTCGAGGTCGAGGAGGGCCCAGATGTTGCGGTCCACGCCGAAGGACAATTCGAGGACATGGGGCACGAGCTTCGCGGTCCCCACCGTGACGGACTGCCTCTGATGGGAACCGGCCTCGTGCCCCGCGAGGTCGTGGTCCGTGCGGTAGTGCACGCCGCCAACCTCCTTGAAGCCGCCTAGGCTCTCCTGGTTCACCTGGACGTCGAAGTGAATCTTGTTGTAGAACGCACGTTCCTTCTCATCGAGCTCCGCGAACCGGAGCCGGTCCCGTGGAATGCCGAGCACGTCCAGGTAGAACCGCTGGACCTGCACGAGATGGTAGACGTACCACGCGGGCAGGCCTCGGGCCACAAGCTCTTTTGCGGGGAGATCGTGGGCCGAGGGCTCGTTCTTCTCCGCGGCCCAGCACACGCGGACCGGGACCTCCGCCACGGACGCGAAAGGGATCTGGTCCGCGAACACGGCAGGGTCGAAGAAGATCTGGAGCTCCGCCTGGAGGAACTCCCGCATGCGGTACGTCCCCTGCCGCGGACTGATCTCGTTGCGGTACGCACGGCCCACAATGGCGAGCCCCATGGGGAGCTTGCGCCGGAGCGCCTCGAACTCCCGCCGGAAGTTCAGGAATGCGCCCTGGGCCGTCTCCGGGCGGAGGAAGGCCGCATCCGCGCCCGTGGGGCCGACGCCCAGGGGAAACATCATGTTGAACGGGCGGGAGGGACCCAGCTCGCCCTTGCACTTGGGGCAGCGGAGCCCCAGTTCCCGGATCTTCGCGTCGACCTCGGCCGCGGTGATGCCCTCGTGCTCCTGGTGCGTGGCCGCCTCCAAGAGGTGGTCGGCGCGGTAGGACTCCCCGCACCGGGTGCACGTGACGAGCAGATCCGTGAATTGGTCCACGTGGCCCGAGGCTTTGAGCGGAGGCTCCGGGAGGATCGTGGAGGTGTCGATCAGGTAGTAGTTGTCGTTCAGGCCGAGGAAGTGCTCGAGCCAGGCATCCTCCCAGTGGCGACGCAGGAGGGCACCGTTGTGCCCGTAGTCGTAGAAACCGGCGAACCCTCCATACATGTCCACGGCGGGCCACAGAAACCCGCGGCGGACGGACAGGGACATCACGTCCTCATAGGAGGCCATCCCGGCGGAGAACGAGGGAGTCTGTCATAAAGCATGGGGTCTCACGAACGCCACCTCATCCGGCAGGGGGGCCGGTCCGTCGCCTTCGCGGGCGCCGCAGATCCGAGACGCTGTTCGAGGGCGCAGGCCAGGGGATGCCGCCGGAGACCACGAGGCGGACATCGCTTGCGGACGCACGCATCACGGATGCGAAGCCGTTGGCGCCCCCGGGCAGCTCCAGGACCACGAGGTCCGCGCGTGCCCCCACGCGAATCCCTCCGGTGGCCTCCGGCTCCGAGAGTCGCCGGCCCCGGAGCGCCATCTCAAAAACCTCCCGGGCGAGAACCTGCCCCTTGAGGCGGGCGATGCGATAGGCGAAATCGATCTCCCGGAGCATGGACGGGACGTTGATCATCGCGTTGTCCGTCCCAAGCCACAACTCTACGCCCGCCCGGAGCATGCGGGGGATGTCCGGCATGAGACCGAAGAACGCATTGGAGCGCGGACAGACCACGATGGGCACGCTTGCGTCGGCGCATCGCACCAAGTCGGCGTCCGTGGCCTGGACCATATGGACGAGGAACGCAGGGTGCAGGTCCAAGACGGCGTCGATGTCCTCCCGGACGCGTTCGGAGCAGTGGATGGCGAAGATTTTCCGCTCGCGCCGCACATCCGCCGCGAGCTTCTGGAGATCCGCACGTGGCCAGTCGATGTAGGCGCTCACCGCGATGCCATCGGATGCCCGCAGGATCGCGCGGACCTCCTGCGCGTCGTATGCGAGACCACCCGGTCTACCGAGAGCCACGCCCTGCAGGGGGAGGGCCGCCTCCGCGGCGTAGAGGAGCTTGAGTCCCTTGAGTCCGCCCTCGCGGAAGTCCGAAAAGCCCGTGGTGCCCGTTCGGAGCATCGTGGCCATGGTCCGCCGCATCGCCGCGACGACCTCCTCGTCCTTCGCCTTCGCGAGGACCCGATGCTTAAGCCCGTGAGGCGGCGCCACGAGCTCCTCGAGCGTGCCCTTGAGCTCCTGGGTCACGACCGCGTCGCCGAGGTGCGTGTGTGCGTTCCAGAGACCCGGCAGGATGAGGCCTTGCGCCAAGGTGTCCCGCGATCGGCCCGCGCGGGCTTCCACGATGACGTCGTCCTCCCACCCGACGACCCCGGAGCGGAACCCGCGGCCGTCGTAGTACCACCCGGAGACCCGCGGCACAAGAGGCCGATGGACCGTGCGCGCTTAAACGTTGGCCGGGGCCAGCTCCGCCCACGGAATCTTTATGGTGCAGGAACCTTTCAGCGCGACTCGCGCCGCCGTAGCTCAGCCCGGCAGAGCGGCAGTTTCGTAAACTGCAGGTCGGGG
>CAZJIP010000031.1:0-17364 GCA_964546105.1 uncultured Methanomassiliicoccales archaeon | reverse complement strand
TCGCCATCGTCTTCGGCCTCCTGGCCACCGCGTCGATCCTCTCCCAGCCCGGGTCGATCAACGAACCCGCGCTCCTCTACTTGTCCCCGTGGGATGACTATCTCGCGGTCGCACGGGCCGCCTTCGGCGCGGCGGCGGGTCCCATCGACTGGGCTCCCGCCCTGGCCATCCTGCTGGGGGTCACCGTTCTCGCGGCGGCCGCGACCTGGATTCGGATGCGGGCCGTGGAGGTGGTCTCCGGGTGAGCGCGATCGTGGAGGCGAGCGGCGTCACGAAGTGGTACGGGGAGGTCCTCGGCCTCAACGGGTTCACGGCGTCCTTCAACCCCGGGATCACGGGGCTCGTCGGACCCAACGGCGCCGGGAAGAGCACCCTGTTCAAGCTGCTCATCGGGCAGCTCCGCGCGAGCGGCGGCGAATTGCAGCTCCTCGGCGAGGACCCCTGGAACAACGTGGAACTCAAGCGACAGATCGGCTACTGCCCCGAATCGAACCAGCTCTACGGATGGCTGACCGGGCAGGCGTTCGTCGAGACCCTCCTGCGGCTCAACGGCATGTACGCGGGCGACGCGCGGAAGGCCGCAGAGGAAAGCCTAGCCTTCGTCGGCCTCACGGGCGCGAAGGACCGCCCCCTGCGGACGTACAGCCGCGGTATGCGGCAGCGAGCCAAGCTCGCGCAGGCCCTGGCCCACGCGCCCGACGTGCTCATCCTGGACGAGCCGCTTTCGGGCGCGGACCCCATGGCCCGGGTCCGGATCCTCCGCGCGATCTCCACGTTTGCGAAACGCGGCGGCCACGTAATCATGTCGACCCACGTCCTCTACGAGGTCGAGCGGGTCACGAGCAACATCGTCCTGATCCACAACGGGAAGGCGATCGCGTCGGGAGACCTGCACAAGATCCGCGCCCTCATCGACGAGCATCCCCACGCAGTGCGCATCGAGACCTCCCGGCCGCGGGATCTCGCCCAGGCGCTCGCCGCGATGGACCACGTGGTCTCCGTGGAGTTCCCCGCGGCGGAGACGCTGCTCGTGCGCACGCGCAAGCCCGACGCCTTCTACAAGGATCTCCCGGGGATCGTGGTAGACCGCCACCTCGATGTGCACGGCCTAGAGAGCCCGGACGACAGCCTCGAGGCGGTCTTCCGCTATCTGGTGGGGTGATACGACGGGCCTCGGCGAGTCCTTCCGCAAGGGCTGGGTCGTGACCGTCCTCACCGTGCGGTACCTCCTGTCGACGAAGCGAGGACTCGCGACCCTCGCACTCTCCTGGATCCCGCTCCTCCTGGTGGCCTCCCTGGCCCTCGCGCGGGTGGCCTCGTTCGACATCCTCCTCTTCCAGGCCCTCATGGTCCCCCTGTTCCTGCAGATCGTCCTCGTCTTCGTGACCCTCGTGGACGCGACCGCGCTCATCCGCGAGGAGATCGATGACAACACGCTCCCGTACCTCCTGACGCGGCCCCTCTCGAAGCCCACGCTCGCCCTGAGCAAGTATGCGGGCTACTTGGTCGCGGCCCTCGTCCTCCTTCTGCCCCCGGTCGCCGTCTCCTACGGAGTGACGGAAGCGTATGCCGGCACGGCCCTGGGGACCGACGCGGACGTCCTCGTGGGATTCCTAGCCGCGACCGCCCTCGCGGCCCTCGCGTACGGCGCCCTCTTCTTCTTCCTGTCCGTGGCGCTCCGGAAGCCGCTGACCGTGGGCCTCCTCATCGGCTTCGTGTGGGAGAACATCGTAGGCTCCCTTCCAGGGAGCGTGCCCAAGCTGAGCCTGATCTACTACCTGCGGTCTGTGCTCAAGGGGACCATCGGCGTCGGGCCACTTTCCGGCTTCGCCACGGACGTCTCCGCGCCTGTCGCCGCGACCATCCTCGTGGCCTTCGCGGTGGTCATGGTCGTCCTCGCGGCGTTTGCGTTCCAGACCATGGAGTTCCGCCAGAAGGCGTGACCGCGCAGCACCAGGATGGCGGGCGACAACCGGACGATGTCCAGACCCCCCGCAACGGCAAGGTATTAGAGCCTGGGCGTTGCATAGTATGTCCCGGAGGAGGTGGCGAGATGGACCTCTCGCAGATCCTCACGTACGTCCTAGCGCACGCTCAGTGGATTGGCCCAGCGCTGCTGGCGGCGGGCATCGTCGTCCGTCTCGTGGGACGAGCCCTCGGACGATTCCTCCTGATCGCCGGCCTGGTGGCTACCGCTGCCCTAGCCTATCAGGAGTGGCAGTCAATGCACAGCCTGCTCGTGGCGGGTGGCATCCTCCTAGCGGGCGTCGCCCTCTTCGCATTCCTCGCGTGGACGGTCCGCGGAATTTCCTTCCTCTTCGCGTTTGTCCTGTTCGCGGCCGCGTGGTATCTCATCCTGTACGGCTGGGTGGGTCCTTCGTTCGCCGACACGACCCTGGGAGCCCTGACTTGGGCGGGTGCCGCGATCCTGAGCATGGTGGTCAGCGGCCTTGGCGGCGGCTGGCTCCACCGCAGGCCCGTCCCGGCCGGTGGTGCCGGGGCGGCCCCCTGAGACCTCGGGGCGCGGCCGTCTGTTCTCGTTCGCGGGCGAGAGATACGTCGACCACCATCCTAACGAGGACGCAACCGCCCGAGGAACCAAGGACCGCAGATCACGTGGTGCGCGGACGTCGCTGCAGAGGGGCACGGTCAGTCCGAGGCCACCATCATCACGAATATGGCCACGACGATCACGGCGACGAGCCATTTCCAGTTCTTCCGCAGGAAGAGCAGGAGCGCGGAAGGAGGACGCTCCGCGAACGGTGGCGCCATGATCCGATGCAGACCGCGGGCGCGATAGATGACCCTTTCCCACGGGGGCGCAGCGAGTCATGCGCGCCCCACAGGGCCTCGTGCTCCATCCAGGGTCACCCCCTTCCCACCTCGTAGTCGGACCGCGGCGTCGCCCACGCCGACCGTGGCGGGGATGATGCGCTCGCGGGGAGACCCAAGAGGCCACTGCGGACCCCGAGCGAGAAGTAATAGACCGGGAGGCCCTCCCGCGGCAGCGGAGTCCATGGCCGCTTCAGACCCCCAGGTCATCATCGTTGGAGCAGGATTCGCGGGATTGGGATGCGCGCACGCACTGAAGCAGGCGGGCATCCCCTTCGCCCTCCTCGAGGCCAAGGACCGCGTCGGAGGCCGCGCCCGCACGGAGTACGATCTCCTTCCCGGCAAGCCCATCGAGGGCGGGGCCATGATGGTCCACGGCCGCGATGCGAGCGTGCTCGGTTGGATCGGAGAGCTGGGCCTCACCACGAAGAAGGTGCCCGAGTTCCGGGGCGCCCGCTTCTTTGTGAAGGGGAAGCTCCGCAGCTCCCTGGGCGTCGCCCTGAGCGGACTCGAACCGCTGCGCTCGTCCATCCAGACCCTGTGGCGGCTGCCCAAGGCCGTGGCCCGGTACGATGGCCCGGACACCACCCTGGACCGATTCCTCCAGGAGCACCACGCCCTTCCCACGGCCACCAAGTTCGTGGGGGCCATGTACGCGAGCATCAACGCCGCGGACCCGGACCAGGTGAGCGTCCGCGGCCTCGCGGAGGAAGCGAATGCCCAGTCCTTCGGCCTCCCCTGGGCGAACTACCAGGTCCTCGAGGGGTATGGGGAGCTCGCGAAGCGGCGGGCCAAGGAGTTCGAAGACGCCCTCCACCTCCGAACTCGGGTGCACCGCATCGAATGGACGAAGGACGGAGTGCGGATGCATGCGAACGGCCCGACGGGGCCGGAGACGTTCGACGCCGCGGCTGCCGTGGTGACCGTCTCTCTGGGAGTCCTCCAAGCGCACGGAATTGAGTTCGTCCCAGCGCTCCCCGAACGGAAGCGCGCCGCGATTGACGCGCTGGGCTTCGGCCACGCGGACAAGATCCTCCTCGTGTTCGACGAGACCGTGCGGCGGACGGTCCTCGGCAAGGCCACCTCCGTGGCCTCCACGGAGGGCTCCTGGTTCTTCTTCCCCTACTACGGGACGAGGGATGGACCCGTGGTCCTCGAGGGGTTCCTGTCCGGACGCCACGCGCTCGAGCTCTCGGGCCGCCCGGAGGCGGAGGTGGTCGACTCCGTGGTGCACGAACTCGAGTCCATGCTCCGCGGCGCGGATTTGCGGTCCCATCTGATCACGTCCCGGTACGTGGACTGGTCCGCGGATTCCGACGTCCGCGGGGGCTACACCTTCCCCAAGGTCGGTGGGGGGATCTCGCAGCGGCGGATCCTGGCGGAGCCCCTGGACGACGTCCTGTTTTTCGCGGGGGAGTCCGCGCACTTCGCGGGCGAGTACGCCACGGTCCACGGTGCGCTGGACTCGGGCCTCCGGGCGGCCGGCGAGGTCCGTGTGGCCCTGACGAAGCGTGGTCTCCTCGCGGCGTAGCCGTGAGCTCGTCCGTCAGATCTTGAGGAGCTTCCCGAGGCCACGGCGCAGGGCGTCCTCCACGACGCGGTCCGCGACCGCGGCATCCTGGATGCCGACCCCCGTGAGGTCCGCCACTGTGATCTCCTCGTCGGACTCCCGACCCCGTTTCATCCCGGCGGCGAGCTCACCCAGCTCCGCGTAGACGTCCTCCTGACGCAAGGCACCGGCCTCCACCGCGTGGTGGATCTCCCCGAGACGGAGACACTGCTCCAGCCGGTCGGCGACCACCTTGTCCGCCTTCTGGAGGACCTCGACGTCGAGTTCCTGCTTGTCCGGACTGTCCGCGCCTACCGCGGTGATATGCGTCCCCGGGTCGATCCAGTTCGCGTGCACGAGGGGCTCGTGAACGGGCGTGACGGTGACCACGAGGTCGGACCCACGGCAGGCGACCTCCACGGAGCCCACGGCCTCCACGGGGATCCCGTGCTTCGCGGTCATCTCGGCCGCGTACGCGTCGGCCTTCCGCCGGTCGCGTCCCCAGGCGACCACGGCCTTGGGATGGCGGACCTTCAGGAGCGCCTCGAGCTGGTATCGCGCCTGGTTGCCCACGCCCACGATCCCGATGCGGTCGATGGTCTTCTTGGCGAGGAGATCTGCGGCCAGGGCGCCCGCCGCCCCGGTTCGCAGGTCTGTGAGATAGCCGTTGTCGAAGAGGACGGCCGCCGGGAGGCCCGTGGTCGCGTCGAAGACGAGGAACAGACCGCCCCCGGAAGGAAGACCGCGGGAGGGATTGTCAAAGGAACCCGAGGCGACCTTCACCGCGAAGTGACGGGTCCCCTGGAGATAGGCGCCCTTGACGTGCGCCTCGGTGCGCGTGGCGGGGATGTCCAGGTTGATCACGCCGGGGAGGACCGCTTGGCCCTTCGCCAGCCGGACGAACGCGTCGCGGACGGTCTCGTAGGCCTCTGCGGGCCCCACCAGTTCGCGGATCTCCTTCTCAAAGAGCAGCCGCAGCTCCATCCTACCTCGCCTGGCCCGCTTTGAGTTCCCGCAGGAGCGCGTCGAAGCGGTCGAGTCCCGCGAGCAGATAGTCCGTCGGAGGCCCGATCCCGATCCGCACGTAGCCGTCCATGCCGAACATGTCCCCGGGCACCAGGAGTACGGACTTCTCCTTGCGGAGGCGCTCCACGAGCTCCGTGGAGTTCATCTTCATCGCATACCGGATGAAGCAAATCGCACCCGCGGCCGGCGGCACGTGCGTGAACAGGGAACCGTGGCCCTCGATCCAGTTGCGGACCGCCGGGTAGTTCTTCCGCAGGATGTCGCGCGTGCGGTCGAGGATCTGCGTGCGCTTCCGCTTCTCGAGCACGATGCGCGCCAAGCGATCCGAGAGCATGGTTGGAGTGAGCGTGAGGTAATCGTGGTACGCCATGAGTTCCTCGATCAGCTTGGGCGGCGCCACGGCCCATCCAATCCGAAGTCCCGGGAGGCCGTACGCTTTGCTCAGGCCGTTCGTGATCAGGGCCTTCTCGTAGGAACCCCAGAGGCTCTCCGTCTCGGGTCCCTCTCGCTCCGCGCCCTGGTAGACCTCGTCGGAAAGGAGCCACACGCCCGCGTCCGCCACCGTATCGAGGAGCGCCTTCCGCTGCGGCGTCGCCATGATCGCGCCCGTGGGATTGTTCGGGTTGCAGACCTGGACGGCCTTCGTCTTCTTCGTCACGAGCTTCTTGAGGTCCTCGGGATCGAACTGCCAGCCCAGTTCTTCCTTCACCCAGAGAGGCTTGACCTTCACGCCCCAAGACTTCGCGAGCCCCCAGAGCTGCTGGTAATTTGGCTGCATGAGGACGATCTCGTCGCCGCGTTCCAGGAGCCGCCACGCGGAGGTGAAGATGGCCTCCGACGAGCCGTTCGTCACGTGCACGTTGTCGGCGGTCGCGCTGTCGTAGAGGCCCGCGATGGTCGCCCGAAGCTCCGGCGTGCCCTCCGACTGCGGGTAGCCGAGGCGCGTGCTCAGGAAGGCGTCAATCGCCTCGCGCGAACCCAGGAGTTCCTCCAGGGTGTAGGGGTGGACGCCGCTCTCCGCGAGGTCGTAGTCCACGATGTACTCGTTGATGGACTGATACCGCTCCATCTCGAAGAGCTGAATCTTCATTCGCACCCCGACGGGGGATTCAGCGCGGAACGTTAAAGATTCTCTCCGGAGCCCGGGGAAAGGGCTGCAGATCCCTCGGAGCTAGTAGATCAACCACAGAAGAACGATGATCCCCAGCAGGAGGGCGGTGAATCCCACGGCGCCCCACACGATCCAGTCGAGGCTCCAGTGCAACCGTGGGTCTTCGTAATGCTTCTCCATGATGGGGAAGTCACGACCCATGCCCATGGTCTCGCCTCGAACCTCCATGGGTCGGCCTCCCGTTAATACCATCGAGGGCGGGCCCCTGGCGCGCCGGATGGCCCCCAGGAAGTCTGCCGAACCTCCCGACGCGCGACGTAATCGCGCTGCGGTTCAGACTTCGAGCAGCTCCTCGTTCGCTGGCCCGGTATCGGATCTGAGGCTCCACTCCCGTCCCCGGTCGACGACGAGCACGTCGCCGCAGAGGAGACACCGGAGGAACACCACGCCCCCGCTCAGGCCCAGCTCCTCCGCTTCCGGATGGGGACAGGGGCTGACGAGTTCCACGGGGTCTGCCGCGAGGGCCGAATCCGCGGCCCGCGGGGCGGCCATGGAGGGCGACTCCTGCGGGGCCGCCGGCCGACGCGCAGCCAACCACCGGCGGAACCTCGCGCGCAGCGGGTCGCGCGAGCGCTCCCGGCGGAGCCACGATGCGTCTCCCCGCCACTCCGAGCGCACGTACGCGCGGAGGTCCTGTGAGGCACGATCGGTACGGACATGGGGTTCAGCGCTTCTGAGGATGAGTTCTAGGGTCATCGCATCCCACTATTCATGCCGCGAACTTAGGGATTGGTCCGGCATTTGACGGACGCGCGTGGAGGCCGTCAATCGACGGCATTCCATTGATGTTCGGAGTCCCGAAGTCCAGATGGCCCTCAGTGTCTGGAGTGCGGCGCCTCGAGCTTGGGAAGCGCACCCTCTTTCTCCAGGAGCTTGCGCTTCGTGGCGGGGCCGCCTGTGCCGCCGTAGTTGCCCACGCCGCCCGCGGAAGGCACGACGCGGTGGCAGGGGACGACCAGGATGGCGGGATTCTTCGCACAGACGTTGCCGACGGCCCGGGAGGCCTTGGGCTCGCCGATTAAGCGGGCGAGGTCCCCGTATGTGACCACCTCGCCGGGCGGGACCGTCCGCAGGGTATCGAGCACCTTCTTCTCGAAAGGCGTCACATCGAGGTCGAGGGGGATGTCGCGCAGGTCATCGCGCCCCGTCGCGAGGTGCTCCAAGATCCGCGAAAGGTAGGGATGGTCCTCCCCGTGCGGCTCCTTCGGCGGCTTCCGGGCGATGGTCACCGCGGCGATGCTGTCGCCACGTATCGCCATGTTCACGAAGAGCCCGAGGTCCTCGCTGAACTTCGCGTAGAGGTGCAGCGCCTCGGCTCCCGCCGCCTCGGGTCCCTGTTCCTCCTGGAGGAGGCGCATTCGGACGACAGGCGCGAGAGCCCGCACGAGCTGGGATTCCGCGGCCTTTAGGTGCTCCTCGAACGTGCTGCGGGCGATGCCCAGCTTGTGGGCCACCTCGCCCGTGGTCACCTTCCGCGGTGCGTCGTAGTAGCCCGTCTCCAGAGCCGCGAGGACGGCCTGCCCCTGGCGGTGCGTGAGGGACGGCAGCAGGAGGCCCGACGCGAGCAATTCCCGCTCGACCTCGTTCCCGCGAAGCACGGTCTTCGATTCGAGGTGGGCGCCCGGCAGGATGTCCGTGAGGACGTCCATCCGGAGCTCGTCGAAGAGGAGGAGCCGCACGAGGACGCGCGAGTCGCACCACTGGAGCGGCGGTAGGACCAACGCATCGGCGGCCGTGGACCGCTCCAGGATGCCCGCTTCGGAGGGCGGCGCCTCCACGACCAGTGTGAGGACGTCCGCCTCCTTGGTCTCGTGCCGCGTGACCATGTGCGTGGCGAGCGTCTCCTCCGCGTCGTCGATCGTCTGCGCGTCCCCCGTGAGGCGGAGGAGCAGGAGGCTGCCAACGGGCGTGCCCTCCACGCAGAGTCCGGGATGGGCCTGGGTCAGCTCCCCGATGGGACCGAGAGCTGGAGCTTGCAGGGTAATTCGGTATGCCGTCATGACCGTCGCCCTACGCATTCGGGCCTGATATGCCTTCGCCCGGCAAGTGCCGGAGTGCCTCCGTCCTCTGGGGCCCCCCGGAACCGCTGATCCCGCCGCATCATGAGCGCGGGTCCGCGCCTCGCAGCCGGCACTGGGCCGCGGCTGCCTTGTCACCGAGCGCATCGAAGGCCTTCGCCTTGAACCGCCAAATCCCCGGGTACTTGGGGTCCGCCCGGCTCACGCGGTTGAAGCACTCGAGGGCCTTCTCCGCCTCGCCGCGGGAGAGCATGAACAGGCCGAGGGCCACCAGGGCATCGTGGTCCTTGGGGTTCGCACGGAGATGCACCTTGAGCGCCTCGACGAAATCGCGGTCGACGAGGAGCTGCCGCTCCGCGGAATCCTTAGCCGCCATGCGCGGGGAACGGCAGCCTCCCGGGACTTGAACCTGAGGGTGTGGATATCGGGGACGATAGAGACCGCACCCGGGTCGGCTTCCGGCGAGAACATTCACCAAGGAAGGATTAAGAGCCCTGTTGACGTGGCGGGGTGACGTGGCCGCGCCGGAGCCGCACCGCATCATGGCCAAGGTGGTCCTGGTAGGCGACAAGGCCGTGGGCAAGACCTCCCTCATCCGCCGGTACGTCTTGGACCAGTTCGACGATCGCTATCTCCTGACCCTGGGCGCCAAGGTCACCAAGAAGGTCGAGGACGTGCGGATCCCCGAGCGCAACGAGCGTGCCATCATCGAGCTGAACGTCTGGGACATCATGGGCCAAGCGGGGTTCCGGGAGCTCGCGAAGGAAGCGTACTTCCACGGAGCCCGCGGCATCCTCGCCGTGGTCGATCTCACGCGCAAGTCCACCCTGGACGGGATCGACGAATGGGTGCGATCCGTGCGGGACGTGACGGGTCCTGTGCCTCTCGTCCTCCTGGCGAACAAGAAGGATCTGGTGGCCCAAGCGGCCGTGACGCCCGCCGAGGTCGCGAAGAAGGCCGACGACCTCCGCTGCGCCTCCTTCCTCACGTCCGCCAAGACGGGGGAGAACGTGGAGGCCGCATTCCGCCAGCTCGCGACCCACGTGGTTCGCACCTACGTCACGCACTAGGCGAACTCACACGAAGAGATCGGGGAGGAGGTCCTCCTCCCGCACGCCTTCGTGGCGGTACCGCGAGAAATCCGTGATGCCGGCTTCCCGGAGCACCTCCTCGTCGATTGCGAACCGCCCCGTGAAGGAGCGGCTGTCCTTCGTGAGGATGACGTGGGCGGCATCCGCCAGAATCTCCGGTGTGCGGCAACGCTGGCGCATCTCCTGTCCCATGATGAGACGGATGGCTTCCGTGTCGATCGTGGTGCGCGGCCAGAGCGCGTTGAACGCGATGCCTGCGTCCCGGAACTCTTCCGCCATGGCCAGGACCCAGACGCTCATGGCGTACTTGGAGAGGGTGTACGCCGCATGGGGGGCGAACCAGCGGCTCTCCATGCGGAGGGGCGGGGAAAGGCTCAGCACGTGGGGATTCGGCGCCTTGTGCAAGTGGGGAAGGCAGGTCTGCGTGCACAGGAACGCGCCGCGGGCGTTGATGTCGAACATCAGGTCGTACCGCTTCATCGGGGTGTCCGGAGTTCCCGCCAGGAAGATCGCGGACGCGTTGTTCACGAGGATGTCGATACCTCCGAATCGGTCGACGCCCCGGGCCACCGCGGCCTGCACCTGGTCGTCGTAACGGATGTCCGTGGGCACCGCGAGCGCATGTCCGCCGGCCTTCTCAATCTCCTCCGCGGCCGTGTAGATCGTGCCGGGGAGCTTGGGGTGGGGCTCCGCGGTCTTTGCCGCGACGATCACGTTGGCCCCGTCCCGCGCGGCCCGGAGGGCGATCGCCTTCCCGACGCCGCGGCTCGCGCCCGTGATGAAGAGCGTCTTCCCCTGGAGGGTGGTCACCACAATCCCCCGCCTCGGTCGGGAAGCCGATTCCGGAGATATAGCCGCATCCCTCCTCGGCGTCCGTGCGCGAGGTTTAACCGTCCGCGGTTGAATCCGGGCCGGACATGGACCAGACCGACCTCCGGTTGTGCCTTCTCCTCCTGGGGAACTCGCGAACGCCGGTCCGCAAGCTCGGGGACAAGCTCGGGCTCTCGGTCGCCGCCGTCCACGGCCGCATCCAAGCGCTCCGGGACGCGGGCATCATCAAAGCGTTCACCGCAAGGATTGGCCTGGCAAGGCTCCAGTCGACAACCGTGCTGATGTGGGGGAGTTCCCGCGCCGCGTCCAACGAGGACATCCTGAGCCGACTCAAGCGGGACGATCGGATCTACTGGGTCGCCTTCGGGGGAGCCGGCGTCGTGTACGTCGGCGCGCACCTCCGGAAGACGACCGAGCTCGATGCCTACGTCTCCTTCATCACCAAGGAGGCCGAACTCACGGACCCCGTGGTCGGGCTCCTGCCCATGGGGACGGGCCTCCCCGATGAGCCCGTCCTCGACCGGACGGATTGCCGCATCCTGCGGGCCCTGCACCGGGATGCTCGCAAGTCCATCGCGGACGTGGCCGAGGAGATCGGCCTGTCCGCGAAGACCGTGGGCCGACGTCTCGCGCACATGATGGAGGACGGATCCGCAGAGCTCTCCATGGAATGGTATCCCGATGCCGCGAATGACATCATCTGCCTGTGGCAGCTGAATCTGAAACCGGGGGAGGATCGCGACAAGGCCGTGGTGCTCCTCATGAACAAGTACGCTGGAAACCTGCTCTTCACGATGCCCCTGAGCAATCTCCCGGGCCTCCTGCTCATTGCCACGTGGACGGGCTCCATGAAGGACTTGAGGAATCTCCAGACACGGCTGGGCAAGGAAGGGCCTTTCGCCCGGGTCCTCCCGAACATCCTCTACACGGGCTACATGTTCGACACCTGGCGCGATGCCCTCTTGATGAAGTGGGCAGGACCTGCCGAGCGCGCCCGATAGCCGCGCCCTCCCTCCCTTGGAGTGTCCGACTTCCGCATCCAGCGGTGAACGGATGGGACACGCCACCTGCCTGGGATGGCCACGTTCCCGCAGGAGCGGCGAACGCGGAACTATCCCTCGGGCAGGGCGTCGTGGCCTCGAGGCGAGTCATGTCCGGCGCGGCAATCGAAATCCAAGGCCTCGAGAAGCGATTTGGCGAGACCACGGCCCTTGGCGGGCTGACCCTGCGAATCGCCGAAGGCGAGCTGTTCGGCCTCCTGGGTCCGAACGGCGCGGGGAAGAGCACGACGATCAACATCCTCTGTGGGCTCCTGGAGCCCACGGCGGGCAGGGCCCTCGTGGGAGGCCATCCGCTCCCGGACGAGGCACGTGCGGTCAAAGAGATGATCGGCGTCTGCCCTCAGGACTTCAGCATCTTTCCCCACCTCACAGGGCGGGAGAACGTCCTCCTGTTCGGCGACCTGTACGGCGTGCCGCGGGATGAACTGAGGGCACGCGCGGACCGGATCCTGAATCGACTCGGCCTCGATGGAGAGGCGGATCGCCGGGTCAAGGGGTACAGCGGCGGAATGAAGCGACGCATCAGCCTGGCGACAGCCCTGATCGGCGATCCCCGAATCGCGTTCCTGGACGAGCCCACGACGGGCCTGGACCCCCAATCCCGCCACGCGGTCTGGGAATTCATCCGGGGCCTCAAGGAGCGCCGCCGGACGGTCGTGCTCACGACCCATTACATGGAAGAGGCGGAGGCCCTCTGCGACCGCGTGGCCATCATCGACCATGGGAAATTGATCGCGCTGGGAACGCCGGCGGAACTCCGCGCCCAGCACGGCGCGAAGGACCTCGAGCAGGTCTTCCTCAAGCTCACGGGTCGTCGGATTCGGGAGGGGATGTGAGATGAACCGCCGGCGCATCGGGGCCCTGATCCGCAAGAACCTCAAGCAGACGCTGCGGGAGCCCGCGGGGCTCTTCATCATCCTCCTCTTCCCCGTCATGCTGACTATCGTCTTCGGCGTGACGTTCGGTGGCATCGGCGGCGCCGCGGGCACCACGTACCAGGTGGGCATCGTTGATCTGAACAGCGCAGGACCCGGGGCGCACTGGTCCGCGAATCTCGCAGCGAATCTCACGGCCACGCAGATCCTCCAGATCGAGGACTACGCGGACAACGCCTCCGCCCAAGCGGACCTCGCGGTGGGCAACCTCCAGGCCGTCCTCGTAATCCCCGCGGACTTCGGCGCGAGCCTCGACGCGTTCCGCGCGGCGCCGGGGAACGCGAGCGCGTGGGTGTACACGAGCCTGGGCCTCTACGTGGACCGCGGCTCCCTGGTGGCCACGCAGGCCATCCCGCCCATTGTGGCGCAGGCGCTCGTGCGGACCCTGGAGGGCAACGTCAGCGGGTCGAGCTCCCTCCCGATCACTGTGGGCAGTCCCTCCCTGGTAGCCGTCACGCGTCGCTCCGCCTTCGACTACCTCGTGCCCGGCGTCTTCGCGTACGGGGCCATCTTCATCACGATGACCGTGGGAGGCTCCTTTTCCGCGGATCGGGAGGATGGACGCCTGCGACGCCTGAACACGACGCCCCTCACCCCGTCCGAGTTCATGATCTCCCAGGTGCTCTCCAACATGGTCCTCGGGATCGCCCAGGTCGCCCTCGTCTTCGCGGCGGCTTTCGCAATCGGGTACCGTCCGAGCGCGGACCTCGCGGGACTCGGGCTGGCGTTCCTCCTGGTCTCCGTCCTTTCCGTGGCCTGCGTGGGCTTCGGCCTGATCACGGCCACCCTGGCCAAGTCGTCGTCCGCGGCCACGGGCATCGCGTTCCTGTTCATTATCCCCCAGATGTTCCTAGGGACCTTCGTCTCGGGCATGGCCCCGTCCGCGGTCACCGCCGCGGCGGGTCGCTTCGTCCCTGCGTACTACGTGACGGACGCGCTCACGAACCTCTTCCTCCGCGGCGTGCCCGCCTCCAACGTGGTGGTTCTGGGCGACCTGGCCTGGGTGAGCCTGGCGAGCATCCTCGTGCTTGCGGTCGGCATCGCTCTATTCCGGAAGTTCGGCAACCAGTGAGCCGGGTCTCGGGGAGGCATACGCCATGGTGAATTCGAAGGAGCTTCTGCGAAGGGCGCGCGCCTCGGAGGACGGCGAGGCCTACGTGGCGGTGGCGAAGGGACCCGGTTTCCGCATAGGGGTGGGAGCGAGGACCGCGACGACGCGAGACGCCATCTTCGTCGAAATCCTCCTCGACCCATTCCCCGAACGGCCTCGGGTGATCCCCGAACGGCTCGCGGATCAGGCTGAAATCGTGGAGAGCCTCCAGGCACGGGGGTACGATGTGGCATGTGAAGAAGACGGCACAATCACCTGCGAGGGGCGAGTGACGCCGGCTCGGATGGATGAGGAGATCCGAAGTGTGAGGCGCCTGCTCGGGTCCAACCGCGGCGTATCTCCGAGGGGCTAATCGACGAACCTTGATGGGCGACGCGCGGTCTGGCCTGGTCCGTGCGGGTCCTCGTCATCGGCGGAACCCAGTTCATCGGACGCCACACGGTGACGGAGCTCCTCCGTCGTGGGAACGAGGTCACCGTCTTCCATCGAGGTAGGACGCCGAATCCCTTTGGGGACCGCGTGACCGAGCTCCTCGGGGACCGGCTGGACCGGGCGTCCGTGGAGCGGGCACTCCAAGGCCAGAGGTTCGACGGCGTGGTAGATGTCGCCTACGCGTGGGACTCGCGCACGGGCGCTCGAGAAATCGCCTACGTGGTGGACGCCCTGAAGACCCCACCCAAACGGTACGTCTACCTGAGCTCGGTCTCCGTCTACGGCGACGGGCCCATGCCGCTCCGGGAGGACAGCCGCCGGGATCCGTCCATGGGCGCCTACAGCGAGGACAAGATCGCGGCCGAGGACTACCTCTTCGAGCAGCAGAGGCGGGGACGTCTGGACGTCTCCATGGTCCGCCCGCCGTTCGTGTACGGACCCTGGAACAACATCCCGCGGGAGGCCTGGTTCTGGGACCGCATCCTCGCCCGCCGACCCGTGATCGTCCCGGACGGCGGCGGAACCCGATTTCATTGGGCCGCGGCGCGGGACGTCGCGTGGGCACTCGCGGAATGCCTGGAGCACCCGGCGGCCCGGGGGCAGGCGTTCAACATCGCGGATGCGGAGTCCCTGACCCATGCGGAGTTCATCGACCGGCTCGCCCGGGTGGCGGGGAAGCAGGTCGAGAAGGTGCCGATGTCCCGCGAGCGGATCCACGAGCTCGGTGGGACCTCGATCGGGCCGTCCATGTACTTCGGCGCCACGCTGGACGCGGAGCAGGACTTCAGCGTGAGCATCGAGAAAGCGCGGAGCCTCCTGGACTTCCGTCCCACGGATCCCATGGAGGGGTTGGCGGAGACGTTCCGGTGGTATCTGGCTAATGACCGCGGCCGGACGCCCAAGTTCACGTTCGACCGGAAGGCGCTGGGCCGATGACCGAGACGCCCCGCGTCCTGTCCGTCAACGTGGCCCTCGCCCGGTCGGTCCCGTGGAAAGGCCAGATCGTCCGCACGGGAATCTTCAAGACGCCGGTGGAACAACGAGTGACCGTCCGCCGCCTCGGGCTCGAGGGGGACGAGCAGGCGGACCTCGAGGCCCACGGCGGCCCGCTCAAGGCCATGTACGCGTATCCGAGCGAGCACTACGCGGTCTGGCGGGACGAGCTGCCCGGAACGCCGCTGCCCTGGGGCGCGTTCGGGGAGAACCTGACCGTAGCCGGACTCTC
This sequence comes from uncultured Methanomassiliicoccales archaeon, assembly GCA_964546105.1. Classification (GTDB taxonomy): domain Archaea; phylum Thermoplasmatota; class Thermoplasmata; order RBG-16-68-12; family RBG-16-68-12; genus RBG-16-68-12. The sequence goes on along the minus strand of CAZJIP010000031.1, from coordinate 2,082 downwards.
CGAGGACGCGGTGCGCGTGGGGGACCGGTTCCGCATCGGCACGTCCGTGCTGGCGGCGACTAAGCCGCGGTTCCCCTGCTACAAGCTCGGGATCAAGTTCGGGCGCGAGGATCTCGTGGACCGCTTCCTGGCGAGCGGACGAACCGGCTTCTACCTTCGCGTCCTGGAAGAGGGCGAGCTGGGCGCCAGGGACCGCATCGAGGTCCTCGGGGGCGGTGAGGGACAGCCCACGATCGCCGAGCTCGTAGCCCAGCGGCAGGCGGGCGAAGGCTGAGCCAGCGACCCCCGTTCATCGTGACTTCTTCGACGTCCGCTTGGCCGCCCTCGGCTTCGTCCGCGACCGCGCCGCGTTCTCCGCGATGCGCTCCTTGACGATGCGCGTCACGAGGCCCGCGGGGAGCGGCCGCTCGGGCGTGAAGTGGACCGTGCCCTTCCCCGCAGCGAAGGGGTTCAGCTCCGCGGCGAACTTCCGCTGCGTCGCGACGCTGCCGGGGAAGAAGCTGCAGTGGTCCTCGAAGGCGGCGTAGTACACCAGAATACCGTTCTGCCGGAAGGCGGGCATCCGGTAGCTGATGACTTCCTCCGCGTGGGGTGCCGCGGCCCGGATCGTCTTCCGCAGGTCCTGCAGGGGCCCGCGCATGCCCGGGGGCACCTTCGCGAGGTACTCGTCGACCGTCTTGGGGACGGCGCTGCCCGCATCTCTCATCGTGGCGCACGGAGGCGGGCTTGCCGGAAAAGGATTGCGAACCGCGCCCGGCGAGCTCTTATCCGCCCTCGCCATGTCCCCCGCGGGGAAGATCCCTTGGAGCGGATCGAGGCCGACGTGCTCATCCCGGGTCCCGGCGACGTGGTGAAGAACGGCTGCGTGGTGTTCGACGGTCCGACGATTACCTACGCGGGGCCCATCGAAGGCGCGCCCAAAGGGTCCGCCGCGACGACGCATCGCGTCCCGGCCGTCATGCCGGGCATGTGGGACTGCCACGGGCACTTCATGGGCCTGCGGACCGCGAACATCGAGGAGGGCGCGCGCACGCCCTTGGCCGTCCTGGCAGCCCGGGCCACGGCGGACGCAGCCCGGTGCCTTCAGGCAGGGTTCACGAGCGTGCGGGAGGTGGGCGGCCTGGGCATCTTCCTGGCCCGCGCCATCGACGAGGACAGCATCCCCGGGCCGCACGTGTATGCCGCGGGCGGGATGATCAGCCCGACGGGAGGGCACGGGGATCTCCACGCCTTCCCCCTGGACTTCACGCGGGACGTTTTGGAGCGGACTCAGATGAGCGCCCTGGCCGACGGCGTTCCAGAATGTCTCAAGGCCGTGCGGGGTATGCTCCGCCTGAACGCACGCGTGATCAAGATCTGCGCCTCGGGGGGCGTCGCGAGCGAAGTGGATCATCCCATCCACCAGGAGTTCTCCGACGAGGAGCTGCGTGCCGTCGTCGAGGAGGCGGCCCGCGCGGACCGCCTCGTCGCGGCCCACTGCCACGGGAAGCCGGGCATCCTAGCCGCCCTCAAGGCGGGATGCAGGACGATCGAGCACGGCACCTACCTCGACGAGGAGGCCGCGGACCTCTTTCTCGAGAAGAACGCGATCCTCGTGCCCACGCGGTTCATCATCGACCGCCTCGGGAAGTCCGCGGCGGCCATGGGCTCGCCAGACTACATCCTCCGCAAGATCGTCCCCGTGGTCGGGCGCCACGAGGAGGCGCTGCGCCTCGCGGTGCGGAAGGGCGTGCGAATCGCCGCGGGCACGGACATCATCACGAGCGGCGTCACGGGCTTCGCGGACTGGGGCCAGAACGCGTTCGAGCTCACGAACCTCCAGGCAGCGGGGATGAGCGCGCTCCAGGCCATCGAGGCCGCCACGGCCACGGGGCCGCTGACCCTGGGGCCGCAGGGACCCAAGTCGGGGCAGCTCAAGGAAGGCTACGACGCGGACATCCTGGTCCTCGCAAAGGACCCCGTGCACGACCTGGCGGTCCTCACGAACCCCGACAACGTGCGTCGCGTCTGGAAGTCGGGGAAGCTGGTCAAGGACCTCGGCGCGTGAGCTCGAGCACCTCGAGCTCCTCGAAGAAGAGACGC
>CAZJIP010000030.1:0-17912 GCA_964546105.1 uncultured Methanomassiliicoccales archaeon | reverse complement strand
GGCCAAGCGGGGACGCGTCCTCGCCAAGATGGGCCGCGCGATCGAGGCCGCGGAGAGCCTCGCGAAGGCCGCGGAGCTCGATCCGGTCCGGGACGAGCAGTACCGGCTCGAAGTCCTCGACATCCTGTCCGCGAAGGGCGACGTGTCCTTCCTCCCGCCGCGCTGGGCCCAGCCCCGCGCGACCGCGGCGCCCTCCGCCGCGGATACACGGCTCCTCGAGGCCCTGCGGCACTACGATGCTCTGATCCGGGAGGACCCCGCGCTCGTCGTGGCCTGGCGGACCAAGGGCGAGATCCTGGGACGCCTGGGCCGGGCCGACGAAGCTCGCGCCTGCTTCGCGCGCGCGGAGTCCCTGGAGCGGCACGAGGATGAGCTCCTGCGGGCGCGCGTCTCGGGCCTCCGCGCCCCGGGGATTCCGCCGGGCGGCCTGTCCGTCCGCAGCCACACGAACGGCCTCGGCGCGGGCCGCGTGAACGGGCGCGTGAACGGTCGGACGAACGGTCGCACGAACGGTCGGGTGAATGGACTCGCGCAGGGCCGCGTGAACGGCTTGACGAACGGCGCCGCGCACGGTCGCGGAGCCACCACCGGCCTCGGCGGGTTCACGAACGGCCGCACCAACGGCTTGGTCAACGGCAACGGCTTCACGAACGGGCGGCGCGGGCGGTACGGCCCATCCCGAGTCCCGACGCAGCCCCACTGGGCTCGCTCCCTGGTCGGGATCGCCGCGGTCATCGCCCTCATGGTCCTCGTCCCCGTCCTGGCGAGCATCCTCTCCCCCACGCCGGGCGGCTACGCCCCCATCGCGATCGACCACAACTTCGGCGAGTGGGCGCGGTACACGGCGTACGTGAATGCGCCGCCCGCGAACCTGAACAACCCCGACATCAACATCCTCGAGGTCAAGGTCGCCACGGATGCCTCGAACCTCTACGTGTACGCGAAGGTCCAGGGCCTCTTCTTCCAAGCGGGCTGGACGAACGGCACAGAGAGCGTTTTCGTGTTCATCGACCAGGATCGGAGCGCGGGCACGGGATACCCGATCGGCGGGCTGGGGGCCGACCTCCTGTCCGTGACCACGGGATGGGACGGCCAGATCCAGAGCTCCTCATTGTATGCCTTCAACGAGACGGGCCTCGCCCGGTCGAACGACTTCCGCCGCTTTCTCCCCGCGGGGTCCACGAGCGCGGCCTTCCAGGGCGACCAGTTCGAGGTGCGGGTCCCCATGTACACGGACCCGACCCAGGCCCGCGTTCTCGTGTACGGCGTGGACAACCAGGGGAACCAGGACCCCATGGTAGGTCTGATCCAGCCGGGCCGGCCGACCGTCGTCGTGGCGCAGCGGACGGTCGCCCCCGGGATCATCACGAATGCCACGGCGTCCATCCTTGCGGTAGACCTCTCTCCCCTTGGCGGCGCCCCTGCGGTTTCCGCACTGAACGTGACCCGCCGCGGATCGTCGACTGACCCCGTGACCCTCTCCCTGTACCGGGACTCGGGCGACGGCGTCTTCGACACGGCGGATTCCCTCCTGGGATCGGCGGCCCTGATCGGCACCCAGGTCCGGCTGCCCGCGAACCTGACCCTGTCCGCCCCGACCCGCCTCTGGGTCACGGCGACCTGGGCCAACATGACGCCTCTGCGGACGTTCGGCCTCCTCGTGTCCGGCCTGACGGGAAACGGGACCGCGAGCTTCCGCCCGGCGGAGACCACGCTGGACTACCAGGCCCAGGCCCCGTCCACGCCCACCGCGGACGGCGCCTTCGGGGACTGGGCGGGCCACACGTACGGCCGGGACCTGGCCGGCGACGTGGTGAACCCCTCGGGCGGCCTCGTCTACGATTCGAACGTGGACATCCTCGCGACCGCGGTCGATGTGCAGGCGAACTTCACGGGCTACGTCCAGGTGGCCGGCTACATGATGGGCGGCCAGGACATCCCCGTGGACGTCCTGCGTCCCAGCCCCTACACACCGCCCGCGAACACGACCGCGCCGCCCGCGCCCTACGTGCCCGACACCGGGTTCGATGTGATGTACGCCTACATCGACGCGGACAACTCCTCGTCGACCGGGATCCGGTCCCTCGTGGAGAACCGGACCTACGGCTTCGACTACGCAGTGACCGTGCAGGGTCGGAACGGGCAGGTGAACGCGGGCGGCCTGTACGCGGCCACGCCGAACGGAACGTGGCGGTACGCGGGCCCGGCCCTGGCCGCGCTGGACAGCCAGCGCTTGGAGTTCGCCGTGAACGCCACGCTCCTCACCCTGCGGGTCGGGTACCAGGTCGTCTACTACGCGACAGACTGGCAGCTCCAGTACGATGCCGCCAACCCGAGTCAGAACGTGGCGTCCTTCACGCTGGGTGCCTTCGCCAAGCCGCCGAGCAAGAACCCTCCGTCGATCACGGTCGTGAAGCGGGTGAGCGCCTCGAGCGCGGTGCCCGGCGACACGCTGACCTACCTCATCTACTTCAACAACACGGGCCAGGGGATTGCCAAGACGGTGTCCATCACCGACACCCTCCCCGCGGGCGTCACGTTCGTCTCCGCGAGCACCGCGCCGACGACGGTCTCGGGGTCCACGTACGGCTGGACGTTCACGAACGTGGGCCCAGGGACCACGAACATCCTCCAAGTCACGGTCCAGGTGAACGGCAACGATGCGGACGGCTCCCTCCAGACGAACACGGCGAGCCTCACCTACACGGACGTGCACGGGTTCCTCGTGGGCACCAGCAGTTCCTCGGCGAGCTTCACGTACCACCGGCCCGTGATCACGGTCGCGAAGACCGTGTCCCCCGCCAATGCGGTCGCGGGCCAGTACGTCACGTACACCATCTGGTACAACAACACGGGCTCCGTCCCCGCGGGGAGCGTGTCGATCACGGACACGCTGCCCAGCGGCCTGGTGAACATCACCTCGAACCCCGCGGCCACGGGCTCCAGCGGCCAGACGTACTACTGGAACTTCACGAACGTCGCGCCGGGCTCCCACTCCATCACGATTACCGCGCAAGTCTCCCCCGGCTTCACCGGAACCCAGCTCGTGAACTGGGCCTACCTGAACTACACGTCCGTCCGGGGCTTCCGGCTGGCAGGGAGCTCGTCCTCCGCGGTCATTCCGATCCCCGAGCTGAGCGACTTCCTCTTCGTGATCGCAGTGCCCTTCCTCGTGATTGGCCTATACCGCCGCGCGCGCCGCTCGAAGAATGCAACAAAAGAAGGGTAGGGTGGCTGACAGCGTTCCATGAGCCGGCGGCCGTTAGAACGGCACGTTTCGTCGTCCACCACAAGGATGGACGGCTAGCGTACCTAGGTCGCCGGTCCAAGCCCCGGTCAGGCCGGGGCGGGCTTCCCACGGGCTCGCGCACCGTAGTACCGCAGGGAACGTGGGCGGGCTTAACTTCCGGGTTCGGAATGGGACCGGGTGTATCCCCGCCGCTTTGGCCGTCATACCACCGATTGAGCGGAATGGTCAAACTCTTTAAACACTCCTCCGGGGAATTCGGTCATCATGGACGCGACCGAGGCCGCGGAGGGTGGTCTGCATTCCACGGTGGCGAAAGTGGCGGATGCTAATAAGGGCTTCGGAGTCGCCCTGCAGGATTGGCACGACGGCGTGCTGAGCGTGGAGTTGCCGAACCCCAAGAGCCGCCTGACCCAGGTCTACCGAATCTCGCGATGGCTCCTTCACGAACCGTTCCAGGATCTGCTCGCCGCCTCTGCCGTCTTGACCTTCACGTGCCGCACGCGTGCACCTTGCCCGTCAGCCAAGTGATCTCCAACGTCTTGTGGCTGTGAACCGAAATGGCCATGGAAGAGGTTCGCATTCAGGGTGTGGAGATCCCATGGCATCGTACCTAGATCGAGGGGAGCCATGCCCATACTGCGGCCATGAAGCTTCCCAAGCGGCCCAAGGCGCCACCTGCGCCGTGTGCGGGATGGCGATTTCGCGGGATCACTGGCCCCACATCTTACGATTCGATCCCGAGGCGCCCGCTGTCCATTTCTGCAGCCTCGCCTGCATGGACAACTACGATTCCCTCCAGGAGACGCTCAACGATGGCTGAACTCAGCCCTTGCCCGGTGTGCGGGCAACCCATGCCGGAAGAGTCCGCCATGAATCGGCTATGCTCCTCCTGCGGAATGCCCATCGCAGAATCCGGGACGTACTTCGCCGTGGCCGGATCGCCCGGACTGCGATTCCTCTGTTCGCCGAGGTGCGTTCGCTCCTACGTCGCCTTGGGGGCCACGAAGGGACGTTCGCAGGTTGCCTGATTTTGTGAGCGGGGCTGGCCGTAGGTTCTCCTTGTCGCGGACCTAGTCGCAGCTATCGCACCGGGATTCGCCTGGCTCGTGAGAAAAGCATTCGCCGCGGCAATCGCAGCCTATCCAGCGATGAACCATGGCCGCGCCGGCCAGCGTCAACAGGTGTATCAAGGTGAAGGGCACGCCGGACTTCGTGTGGATGCGCGGGGACGAACTCAACGCGAACCTGGGGGGTGGTTTCCCTCTGCGGACGTGCAAGACGACTTCCCCGTGGCGCGTCCGGCGATCTGACCCATTGGTCTTCTCTATGGTCACAGAAACGGATTCCTAGTCTGCCTTCCAGTGGTCCGCTGCCGCCCGGAGGTGTTCGGCACAGGGCGCGGCGTCGCGTCTTCCGATCCAGGCCTTGTGTCCAGCAAGGCGGGAGAGCCGACCGAGTCGGTAGGGCTCTCCGTTCCCCGATCGCGCGCAGATAGCCCCACATCACATTTTAGCGCCGCGCTTCCCGCCGGGCTAATCATCGCGCGCGTCCATGGCTACCGGGAATGGTATGTGGTCCGTCGAACCACTCGGACACTTCCGGACCCATCCACCCCCTCCGCGACGTGCACGTCGGCGACGTCGTGCTCGTCCGTCCGGGTGAGACGATCCCCCTCGACGGGGTTGTCGTGGAGGGCGCCTCCGAGGTCGCGGAGGGGATCCTCACGGGCGAGTCCGTTCCTCAATCCAAAGCGACGGGCGATCCCGTCCTCGGCGGATCTACGAACGGGGGCGCAGCCCTCAAGGTCCGCGTGGCCGCGGATGCCCAGGGGGCTACGTATCCCGGATCCTGGGCCTCGTCCGGTCGGCGAGGCAGCAGCGGTCCGCGTTCCTCTCCTTCCTCGACCGCATCGTGGACCGCGTGTAGGTGCCCCTCGTCCTCGGCCTCGCCGGGCTCATTTTCCTCGCATGGACGATCCTCGGAGTCGACACGGGCGACCCGGCCGAGGCGCTGACGGGGGTGCTGAGCGCCCTCTTGGTCGGCGTCATCGGATACCCGTGCGCAATCGGCTCCTCCACCCCGATCGTCGGCCTGTCCGCCTTTACGGAGTACGCGGACCGGGGAATCCTCCTCTTCGGGATGGCCGCATGCTACGCGACCACGTTCGCGAGCGCGGCGGCCCCGGAGGACGTCGGCCTGACGAAGCTCACGGTGCGGGCGGAGAACGACCTCGACCTGCGCGAGCAGGTCGGCCTGAGCCGGGATTCGATCATCCAGCGCGTGAAGTTCACCGTCGAGGCGGCCGGCGCGCCCCGGGACCTCCTGGCACGGCTCAAGACGCTGGCGGACGAGCGGTGCCCCGGCGTGGAATGCCTGACCCGGAGCATACCCTTGGAGACGATCCTCGCCTGAGCCCTGTTTCCGAACGGCCCACCGCCCATCGCTGTAGGCCCAACCACGGCAAGACGTGCTTCCAGGGGACGGACGGAACCAGGGCACGGAGTTTGAGAGGTCGGACGCGCGGCTCGGCCCCATCCCGGACGGTGTGCCTCGGGTCCCCGTCTTTCGGGCTCGCGACAGAGGCTTGTCAGAAAGGGCGGGGCGCTTTCCGGAGCTTCACAGGGCGCAACAGCTCAGCTTGTCAATGTCCTCGAAGAACGAGAGGGCGGCGAGCTTGATTGCCTCGCTGTGCGTCGGGAACACGTGGACCGTCTCGATGAGGTCCTCGAGTGTGAGGCCGTGCTTCACCGCCAAGACGCCCTCGTGGATCATGTCCGGGGCGAGGGACGCGAGGATGTGGACGCCGAGGATCTTGTGCGTCTCCGCCTCCGCGACGATCTTTACGAGGCCGCGGGTGTCGCTCAAGATCAAGGCCTTGGGGACCTGCTCCAGACGGACCGCATTGCACGCGCACCGTACGCCCGCGGAGCGGTTCGCCGCCGCGTCCGTCAGTCCCACGGACGCGACCGCGGGGTTCGTGAAGACCGCGTGGGGCACCGCGTGGTAGTCCATCGACAGGCCTCGATCCTTCAGGGCGTTCTCGGCGGCGATGTAGCCCTCCTTGGCTGCCGTCGTCTCGAGCATGGGCTGGCCCTTCACGTCCCCCGCCGCGAAGATGTGCGGCGCGGCCGTGCGCATCTGAGGGTCCACCTTCACGCCGCCGTCCTCCTTCGTGGCCACCCCCGCGGCCGAGAGGTTCAGCTCCGCGGTATTGGGCGTCCGGCCTGTCGCAAGGAGCACCGCATCCGCCTCGAAGCTGCGCCGGCGGGAACCGACCTTCGCGACGATGACCTTCCGCCGATTCCTGCGTTCCGCGGAGAGGATCCCAACCCCCGTGTGGAGGCCGATGCCCTCTTCGCGGAGATAATGCTCGAGGTATTGAGAGATTTCCGGTTCCTCCTCCGGCAGAATCCGCGGGCTGCGCTGAAGGACCGTAACCTTCGTTCCCAGGTGCGCGTACATCTGTGCGAATTCGAGGCCGAGGGCCCGGCCGCCCAAGACGATCATGGAATCGGGTCGGTCCGCAAGGGACAGGGCCTCTACGTTCGTGAGGTAGCCGAGTTCCCGGATTCCTGGGATGGACGGTACCGTTGGCGAGGATCCCGTCGCGACGACGAACGTGTCCCCTTCGAACCGCCGGTGGCCCACCTTGACCGCGCGAGGGCCGACGAAGGCCGCACGGCCGCGGACGTATTCGACGCTTTTCAGCGATGTGAGGACATCCTCGTATTTCGACTTCCTCAGCGAGGCAACGAGCCGGTCCTTCGCACGGATCACGGTCCGGAAGTCCGCGGACCATCCGTCTTCGAGCCGCAGCCCCGGGAAGGGACGGCTCGCGACGCGGAAGAACTCGTCGCCGACGGCCAGGAGGCGTTTGCTCGGGACGCACCCGACGTTCACGCACGTCCCGCCGATCGTTCCTCCGTCGATCATCACCGCCTTGGCGCCGTTCCGGTCCGCGCGGATCGCCGCGCTGAAGGCCGCAGCCCCGCCACCGAGGATTACCAAATCGTACCGGTTCGCCATGGTCCGCCCACCGGCTAGGGAAGCTTCAATCCTGGAAGCAATGATACCTGGTGCAGTACATAAGCCGGAGCTGAGCGAACATGAAGCGACTGCGCAAACGGACAGTGGCTCGAATTGTCGACCTCGACCGGGCCTGCGTCGTCCGCGAGGGCGGGAAGGAGTACTGCATCTATCCCCTCGACGATGTCCTCGCGGCCCTCGGCAAGAGGTGGGCCCTGTTCGTCGTCGCGGTCCTAGGAAACGAGCGTCGGCTGAGGTTCAACGAACTGCTGAACCAGCTCCGCGGCATCAGCCCACGGACTCTGACGGACCGGCTGCGGGAGCTCGAGGGCCTCCGCCTCGTCGAGCGACGGGCGTTCCTGGAGGTTCCCCCCCGGGTGGAATATGCGCTGACTGACGAGGGTCGGCGAATGCGCGCCGCACTCATTCCGTTCCTACAATGGTCCTTGGATTTTGAGAGGGCGAAAACGCCGGGTTCTCCCTGAGAGGTGCGTAGGCGGCAACTCGAGTCTTCGGACGGGGCGCAATCCATTCTCCTGCAAGGGGCGTGCTCCGGAGCCCTCTTTTCGGACAGAGCGACAGTCCCATCCAGATTTCTCCATGCGACCGACCCAGTGAAGCGGATATCCGGCACGCACGCCGAGTGATGGGCGGACGGGACGCTACCTCCGAACGTTGTACCTGCCCAGTGCGGTAATCGGGCAGACGAGGCGTCCGGCGCGTTTGCTGATCTTGTTCCACCACTGAAGGGGACGGAGGTTCGAGAGGTCGTGTCCGCCTCCCTCCGCTTCCGGGACGATGAGGTCGACTTCCCACCCGAACTGAGAGCCCCGGTCCTCGTAGAAGTCCCGCCGAATCCAGGCGCCGCATTCATCCTTGCGCCAGATCTCAGGGTCGGCATCCTCCGTGATTCCACCCTTCTCCCAAACCCTGCGGAGAACGTCCTCGCCGAGGGCCATCCCGCTTCCCCTTGTGAAGTACAGTTCGGAGTTCCCAAATCACTGTTTCGTCATTACTGTTTTTGTTCCGGACCAAGCCCTTGGTGGAATGCGGCTCACGTGGGACCCCTTGATGCGCTGTGGGTCTCGAGGTCTGGGGTTGAACGCGACAGGGACCAAGTCCGGAAGGATGTGTGCCCGGCACACCAACCATGCTACCTCTCGGCGGCGTGCCGAGCACCCTCGGAAATGACGGACTCACCGGAGGGGAATTTGAAAAATCCTGGGTCTTGGTCAGATGGGGGACTACGCGGCAGATGCTCGGACTGTTACGGCTAAGAGCACAGTATGAAGCCTCCTACATGACGGCTGGTTCTTCCGGTCCGGTCGGACAGGATACACTGACCGGAGAATCGCGGTGACGGAGTACCTGCGAGGTTGGTGGTCGGTGCATCCTCCAGCATTCCAAAGCTCCTTCCGCTGCCTCACTGCGGATGATATCACGCAAGACCGTTTGAGCCAGAGGTCAGCGAGCCTGTTTCTTCGGGGCAGAATGCTCCCCACAGCACGGTCTGTCTGGAGGCACTAAGACGTTAATTGTGGGCCGGTTTCGCTCGCCGCCGCGCTCGGAGCCGGCTGATGTTCGGCAAACCGGCGCGAAAGAAGACGATAGGTCCAAGCAAGCAAGCCTGCCCCGAAGGCGACCATCCCGCCGAAGGGGATATTCCAGTTCAAGAGGGGCCAGCCCCCGAAAGTCAGCCAAGTGCGATGCAACGGTGCACCTTCAGCGAAGCCGGCGATTGAGGTGGCACCCTCCCCCAATATCCCAACGGCCCCAATCGCTAGGGCCACCAGTCCGAGCGTCCGCTGGCGGCCAGGGAGAAGAATGGGAACGAGGGTCAGACTCGCGAGAAATAGCAACGAGGTTAGGGCGAGTAGACCGACGAGAACCGATAAACCGAAGGTGGCCGCATCAGCCGTCCGCGCAAAGAAGCTCACCACAAAGAGGGGCCCCGCGATGGCTGTCAGGGAACATGCCACGAGGAATGCCTGTCTTGACTTGACCAGCGTCGTCCTCATTTCCACCTTGGAGACGGCGACGGCTCTCGCGGCATGTCTGAATCCCGCAACGGCGCAGGCGAGGGCGACCAGTCCCAGGACGCCACCAAAGAGAAGCGTAATAAAGCCAACTCCAAGAACCCCAGTCACAGCGTCAGACGCTTGATAAGGCACAGAAGCGCCGACAAACAACCAGGCGCTGGTGACCATTAACGTGGCAGAGGCGGCATAGATTCCCAGACTCCGAGAGAGCCATCGAAACCCCTCCTGCAACGTCCCACCTCGCGCACTCCGAACCCCGGTCTTGACTTCACCGGCCGTCACATTCGACTCACGAGAGGCCGATTCCCTGTCTCGAGACATAAAGCTACTTGCACCCTCGCGGGCCTCCATGTCCCCATCTATTGCGTTCATGGTGGACACTCATGAAGACGCCGATGGCACGAGCTGACGGAAGGTCGCGTAGGCTTGTTTCTGGGACAGATCCGTGTGCAGAAGGCCGAAGTTGTTAATCCAGCCGAGCGCCCCGGTGTTGATATCCGCGAGCTCGTAGAAGTTGGCGAAGAGCATCGGATGGCTTGGATTGTTCGTGTTCTGGGAGCTCGCTATTGAGTCGATATTCGAGACCGCGCACGATACCCAATTGCTCTGATCGCTCTCGTAGTGGTTGGGCCACCCTGTGGTTGAGAAACCTGTCTCGCCGAGTGCACCCTCTTTGTTACAGTCGTTCATGTCCGTGAAGAGCGCGAGGTTCAGGGGGTCCACCACGCGGAGCTCAACCTCTTCCTGCGTCACGAGTTCGCCGCGGAGCGCGTCGAGGGCTGGATCGACGAGCAGCTCGCCCCCTGGATGCGGGCCCGCCGGACGAAGGTGTGACCGAGCGACTCCGAGCTCGGAGGGTGTATCCGAGCGTGGTCTCACCCGTTCCCAATCCCGACGAAACAAGTCCCGCATTCCCAATGCACCACTTTGAGGACTGGAACTTGTGCGTCCCCTATTTCCTCGTGCGAATTAGCCTCATCATGAGGTATTCGGTACATGTACCGGTGAGGGGCGTTTTCTACCAACGAACCATTGCCAAACGAGGTCGGACCTCGCGTCTGAGCACTACCCCCGGAGGGCTTCCGTCTGGAAATCCGCCTCGGGTACGTCTTTCCGACCGTGAATCGAAAACCGCCTACGCGTCCAATCACTCCCTGCTCGCGAGGAGAGGCGTGTTCCCGTCGTACATCAGGCATCTGTACGGCCGCCTCCCGCCCGGCGAGAAAGGGATTATGGAGGCCGACGGCAGCGCGCACTGGATGCTGAACGAGGCATACGAGGTAATCGGGGGGAACGGGCACGAGCTTGGCGCTCTTGAGGACCGACCGGGGACGGCCTGCCGTTTCCCGCTGACGCGGTGGTGAGAGGTGTCTGAAACCATCTAGCCGGAGATTCCCATTTCCAATCGCCGTGGCGGGTCTTCTCCTCCTTTGGCTGCTGTTCCTTCTCCTGTCCTACTACCTGGATCTGCTATTTTCCCTGCCCAACCCGCTTCCTTTCCCGCTCTCCCTATCGGGCCTTGTCTTCGTAGTCGCGGGTCTCGCGCTCTGGGGAAGGTGCTTTTATCTCTTTCGTAAGATTGGCGGCGGAACACCTTCGCCGACTCATCCAACGCAGAGACTCGTCACAGTTGGACCGTACCGCTACGTTCGCAATCCCATTTACGTGTCGTTCCTTGTGACAAACGCGGGTCTAGGTCTCCTTCTGAGTCTCACCTCCATCTTCCCGCTCATTGCGCTCTTCTGGGCTCTATCCCACGTCTTCGTGGTATTCTATGAAGAGCCGCGATTGCAGTGGAAATTCGGTCAGGAGTTCTCGGAATACAAGAGTCAAGTCCCGCGATGGATTCCCTTTCGGCTCAAGAAGCGATGACCGGGATAGGGCGCGTTGACTGCGTCATCGTGGACGCGCGGTTGACCATCGCCGAGACGTTGGCGGTCCGTCGGGCATCGACGTCTCCACGGAGCGATGGCGGCGGCGCCCTCGTCCTTGTCGGGGCAATCGTGGCGACGGCGACCTCGCCCTCCGCCGCTCCGCTGGTCGAGCTGACCCATCGAGCGTCGTCGCGGTCACCGCACTATCCTTGCTCGCCCTCACTCCGCGCCTCATCCGGCGGGAAAGGATGCTTCCATAAGGCGGCGAAGGCCCGAATCCTTCCCCCGCCCTTGGCCCGGCTTTCTATCCGTGCGTCCGGACCCGTCCGAATCGGTCCCTCGGGACTTCTCGACGCGCCACCCCACTGCCGCCATCGAAAGGGAGCGGCTTGGAATCCGAACGGCCCTACGAGTAGACCTTCTCATCGACGAGGCTGAAATCTAGGGCGTCCAGTTCCAGGTTCCTCTTGTCCTTCGTGAAGTCAGGCTGGGAAATCTCCTTCACGTACTCGTGCTGGATGATGAGCTTCATGACCTCGCTCGTGCCCGTCCAGATCATCCCGAGGCGGGAATCCCGGAGGAGCCGCTCGACTGGGTAGACCGTCGTGTAGCCGATTCCGCCGAGGACCTGCATTGCGTTGTTCACCGCCTCCCACATGACCTCCGAGGAGTTCAGCTTGGCCATGGAGACGAGCTTGCGCACGTAGGAGGACGAGACCTTTCCGGCTTCGAGGGCGTCCGCCGCGCGGGCGGCCGTGTACGTAAGGGCTGTGGCATGCGCGATCGCCGTGAGGCTTTCCGCAATCCGGAAGCCCACGCCCTCGTGCTCCATGAGCTTCGCGCCGAAGGACTCGCGGCGCAAAGCGTAACCCGCCGCGACCTCGAGGGCCGCGGTCGCGACGCCGAGGGAGCCGGCGGCCGTCGTGAGGCGCTCGGGCACCATCATTCGGTTGAAGACGTCGTACCCGCCGTTCTCCTCCCCGATGAGGTGATCCTCCGGGACTTGAAGATCCTTGAACACGATCCGGGCTGTACCCCCGCCCTTGTTCCCCAGGAGCCCGTACATCGTCTCGATCCGGAGGCCCGGGTTGTCCCGGTCCACGAGGAACGCGGTCACGCCCTTCGTCCGCGGCTTAGCACCCGGGTTCGTCAGGGCGTAGACGACGAAGAAGTCGGCCCCCTGGCCGCCCACGATGAAGCGCTTCTGGCCGTTGAGGACGAAGCCGCCGCCGTGCCTCTGAGCGGTCGTCTTCATCATTCCGAAGAGGTCGGAGCCGCCCGAGGGCTCGGTAATGGCCTCCGCCCCGTACCGCTTCCCACTCGTGATGCCTCGCAGGTACATCCGCCTTTGCTCGGAGGTTCCGAAGCCGTGGATCGCCTCCCCCACGATTGTCCCAAGGGAGTACATGCAGCTCAAGGTGAAGCCCAGGCGACCCATCTCCTCGACGGCTACCATGTCTCCGACCCAGGACGCATCCCGCCCTCCGTAGGTCTTGGGGAACCGTAGGCCCACGAGGCCCGCGCCGGTGGCGAGGTCGAGGAAGGATCGCGGGAACACGACCCGCTCCGCCTCGATGTCGCGGATCAGGTCATGGGGAACGTCCCGCACGAATCTCCGTGCCTCGGCCTTGATCTTCAGCTCGTCCTCCGAGAGCAGGATGTCCTCCATGGTTCACCGCCCCGCGACCCGGTCCCGGAGGATCTTCTTGTCGATCTTCCCCGTGCCCGTCATGGGCATCTCGTCCACCTTCAGGAACTCCTCGGGGATCCACCACGGGTTCAGCCTGCCCTGGGAAACGTAGCCCTCGAGATGCTCCCTAGCCTTCCCCGCATCGAACGGCACGTTCGTCCGCGGCTTGACAAAGGCCACGGGCCGCTCCCCCCATTTCGGATCTGGCTTGCCGACGACGGCGACGAGGTCCACTCCAGGGACCTCCGACAAGGCGCTCTCGACCTTCGCGCTGGGGATGAACTCGCCCCCACTCTTGATCAGGTCCTTGGTCCGGTCGGAGATTCGGAGGCTGCCGTGGGCGTCGATTTCCCCCGCGTCTCCTGGGCGGAACCAGCCGTCCTCATCGAAGGACTCGCGGGTCCTGTCCGCGGAGGTGAAGTACCCGGGTGGCAACCAGGGAGACCGGAAGAGGATCTCTCCGGGACGGTCCTCGCCGGGCTTCACGATTCGGACCTCGGACAGCGGGGCGGGTGTCGTCGACGATACCGAGATATCGTCCCTCGCCTCCTTGGGCAGCGGCCCGAGGGCCTCGTTGACCGTCGCGATGGAGGCGATGAGGCCGTCCGTGAACCCATAGATCATCGCCAGCTCGATGCCCTTGGAGGCCGCCGCCTTCGCGAGGCCCGAGGGGATCGGCGAGCCTCCAACAAGGACCTTGAGGCCCCGCAGGGCCTCCGCATCCGGGTGCGCGAGGAGGGCGTAGAGCATCGTCGGGACCATGCTCATCCAAGTGACGCGTTCCCGCGCGACCGCCTCCAGGAGGCTGTCCGGATCGAATCGGCCATCCATCGCGTACCGGTTGCCCAGCATCGTGGAGAAGTACAGGGTGCCCCACGACCAGAGGTGGTAGAAGGGGATCGGCGATAGGACGACGTCGCTGGAACGGAGCCGGGAGTTCCCTTCGTACGCGGAGAGCAGGGTGGCAATCGTCCAGCACGCGAGGAGTGTCTTCTTCTGCGAATAGGAGACGCCCTTCGGGTCCCCCGTCGTTCCCGAGGTGAACAGAACGGACGCTTCGTCGTCCTCTCCCACCCGGAGCACGAACCGGTCGGACCCGGAGCCGCGCAGGTCCGCGTGGGTCGGGTAGCCGCCCGGGTCGCCCTCGCCAAGGAAGAAGAGACGGTCCTTCGGGATCCATCCCAGGGACTCGACCTTCTTCACGAGCGGCGCGAAGTCGGAGGAGAAGAACACGGCCCGGTCGTCCGCGAGCTTCATCGTCTTGAGCATCTCCTCGGGCGGCAGACGGACGTTGACGGGATGGATCGCCGATCCCGCGAGCGGGATCGCGTAGAGGAGTTCCGCGAAGTCGGGAGTGTTCCAGTCGAGGACCGCGATCCGATGGCCCTTCAGATTGGAACGGCCAAGGGCGTCCGAGGTCCGGGCGACATTCCGGAAAAGGGTCGAGTAGGGCAGCTTGGATCCCTTGTAGACGAGGCCTTCGTCAGGGCGCCTCGACAGGGTCTGGTAGAACAGCCGGTCGAGGGTCAACTCAACTTCCTTCACTTCCCCCATGCACCGTTCCTCCGGGGAATTCCATCGCTCGTGCGGTATTTAATGCTACGGACAGGCCCCAGCAGGACTGTCAACTTGACGTGCCTTTGACGACATGAGAAGGGAATGAAGGCCCCTCCCTGGAGCGCCTGAGAAGCGGCAGAAGGGATGGGGCTGCTGCAGCGCATCGCGGAACTGCTGCGGGGTACAAGGATTTCCCGCAGGCGACGTACGAACGACTTGACAAAGCCCCTCGCGATCCTGGCGTACCACGGCGGCCTGTCGCTGCGGCGGACCTCGAGACTCCTCCGGGTCCGCCGGTGTCGGGAGTTCCTCCCTGCACCGGAGCGACGGGAGCGCCGGGCGCTGGACATCGAACAGGCGCACGCGGGACTGGCGCCCCGAGGCCAGGGGTTTCACCGTCGCCGGTCGGATGCACGAAAGTGGGTCTCAGCGCTCCCTCTCAATGCGCCTCAGGACGTCCTGACGGACCGCACGATCGCGGACTTATCGTGCCCCATCGCCATCCTCACCGACGCCCCCGCGAGCAGGACGATCACGCCCAGCACGATAAGACTCAGAAGCATCGCCACGCCGACGAGCAGCCAGCCCGACCCAACGACCAGGGTCCCGCTTGCCCCCCATAGGAGAAGCCCGAGGACGACGAGGGCCGCGCCGAGCCCCGAGGACCCTGGAGAGAGCAACGCACCCGAGATCACAAGGATGCGGCCCAGCGCGAACAGAAGGAGGACCAGGACGCCCTCTCGGCCCCGGTCCACCGCGTACGCCTCAATATACCGGGAGAGGAGGACGAAGAACGTGATCACGACCGCGGCGGTGAACTGCTGGATCGCGAGGGACGCGACGATGGCCAGGGCCATGGACGCCTCCATGTTGACCCGGCGCCGGCGGAGGGCTTCGAGCGTTTCCAGGTATACCGGGAGGCCGCCGATCACGGCCGCCGCGACGGCCACGAGGTCGAACGGTAGAAAGGGCCGCCAGACGCCGAGGAAGCTCACGAGGGCGGCGAGGGCGACCAGGGAGAGCCGGACCACGTCCCACGGGGCGTTGCCTTGCGCAGGGTCGTCGTCGCTGGTGCCGCGGGTTTTGCGCCTTCGTTCCTCCATGGGCGGCATGATGCTCACCTCCTAAGCCTGGGTCACGACGAGGACGAGGCCGAATAAGAGGATGACGGCCAGGCACAGCCAGTACGCGGCCTTCCAGACGCCCTTCGACGCCTGATCCCCCATGACCTCGGCGTTCGACGCCAAGAGCCCGAGGACGATCCCGGGCCCCATGAGGACGAAGACGAAGGCGACCATGAGGTTGAGGGCCAGGCCCACGAGGTCCGAGAAGGCCAAGGGGACGAGGACCGCCGGGACCGACTCCGCGACGTAGATCCAGAAGTACCGCTGGCGGCCCCACCCCAGGGCCTCGGCGGTCCCCCACGCGCCCGCGAGGGAGATGACCACGAGGGCGAGGAACGCCGCCGCGACGAGGCCCGCGCCGAAGAGGTAGGGAGCGTAGGATCCCGCGACGCCGGAGAGGGCGAGCGACAGCCTCTGCGGGCTGGAGAAGTCCCCCGCGGACGGGACGCCGGCCGTAACCATGACGATGACGACCATGAAGGCCTCGCTCACGATCGCCCCGAGGAGGGTCTCGTAGCGGGACGCCCAGACGCACCGCGCCCCCTTTTCCGCCGTGGCCGAAGCCTGGAAGAAGAGCATGAAGGGCATCACGACGGCGCCGATGTCCGCGACGGCAAGGTACAGGAAACGCGGGCTTGCGTCGACGTACAGGGGGGAGGAGTCAATCGTCCCCCGGACGAGGAGGGAGCCGATGTAGGCGATGACGAAGATGAGGGAGACGGCGAGGAGGACCTTCTCGAAGGCGACGTACTTCCGCTTGGCCACAATGAGAAGGTGGAGGACGTACACCGCGGGCAAGGAGAGGAACGGCGGGACGCCGAAGAGCGACATGCCGACAGCGATACCCGTGTACTCAGCGACGTAGCTCAGGAAGTCCGTGGCGGCCATGGGCAGGGCCACGGCGGCCGCCGTGCGTCCCGAGTATCGTTCCCGGACGACCTCGCCCAGACCCTTGCCGGTCACGGCGCCGACCCGCCCGGCCGCCTCCTGGACAACGAACAACGGGATCGTCAGGATCAGCAGGATCCAGATCATGCCGTATCCGTACACGGCGCCGTTCTCCGCGGCAGTCAGCACGCTCGCCGCGTCCACGTCCGCAATCATGACGATCCACGCGGGGCCGAAGGACCGGACAAATTGGAGGAAGGCCGGGCGGGCCGTCGCGAGGGACGTCCGCTCACCTCCGGCCGTTGATTCCGACTCCCGCGCCACGACCGGTCCGGCTCTGAGAAACGATTCGAATGATGCAAGAGGGCGCAGGTGCGGTTGCGTGCCCTCCGTTGACCGTGCGACCGCCACACCTCGTGGGGTTCATCCTTTCGGCCAACCGAAAGATCTCAAGTCCATCAGAACTCGGTACATACAGTACGCACAGATGCGCGCCGGGGCAGGCCGGGGTTCGCTTGGGGGAGACCGAGGGCCGCACGCTCCGCAGGACGCAGGACCCACGGGACCGCCATTCGGTCGGTCACACGAGGGTGTGGGGATGCCGCATTCGTGGGAGACCATCGCGCTGGACTTGGTGCGATCCGGTCCTCACGCGCCTCCCAGATCGACGAGGAGGCCCATCGGGAAGCCGGCGAAGAGCCCGGCTCAGTGGGCGACGACACGGTCGGAAGGGCCCGGGACCCTATGGGGTTTCGGTCGACTTCGTTGGTGGCAGTCGGCCGCTCCGGAACTCGGCGATGCGACGCCAGCCCGGCCAGCGACGCTCGATCAGGGCGTCCACGGAGAGACGGCTCGGCCCGTACGTCGCGTTAAGGATTATGAGGAACACGAACGCGAACGCGTAGATGATGCCCGTCCCGATATCCGTCGAGGACGGACCGTAGGGGCCGCCGAAGCCCTCCGGAACGGACCACATCACGAGGCTCAGGAAGAAGCCGCCCGTGTAGGCGATCTTCCGGAGGAGCCCGAAGACGAGGGCGAAGGCCAGCGCGAGCTCGAGCAACCCGATGGAGATCGTGAAGAACGAGGGGTTCGCCGAGACGGTCTGGCTCCAGTACGAGAACCAAGGCTGGAGCCACGCGGGCTGGCCCTGGCCGGCGTCGGAGATCATCCCGGGGAGGGCCTCGGCCACCCCCGGCTGGAACTTCAGGAGGCCGTCGATGCCCCACACGATCCCGAAGACGATCCGCATGGCGGTCTTCAGCCCGCCCACGTGGCGGACGAACCAGCTGTCCGTCACTTCCTGGAGCCGCAGGGCGCGCGAGGCGGCGGGAATCGTCATGCCCCTTCAGCGGCAATGCACGGAGGACCAAAAGCCTTCCGACGCCGCGTCTCCTCGGGACGAACGCCTTCTTCCGGTGAGTGGGCGCCCGTTCGAGCTGTCGGTGCGGAGGATGACGGCCG
>CAZJIP010000029.1:0-18013 GCA_964546105.1 uncultured Methanomassiliicoccales archaeon | reverse complement strand
TTCTACACGACCATGGACGGATGCGGCGTGCACGTCTGGGAGGCCGAGACGAACAGCCGCCGCGAATCCCTGCTCGAGGACATCCGCCGCACCGCAGTCATCGGCGACTACCTGCCGTATCTGAGCATCTACGAGCCCATGGTCGTGGCCCACGACGTGCCCGAGGACGTCCATGTGGCCACGGGCGTGAAGGTCGCCATGGAGAACACGGAGAAGCACATCCTGTCCGAGTCCACGACGAACGCCGCGGAGGCGCGGGCGCAGGTCGCCATGGCGGCGAAGGTCGTGGGCTCCTCGGAGGAGCTGCGGAAGCGGCACTACCTCTCCGCCATGCTCTGCACGATCTCCCCGCTCTCCTTGGACGGCAATGCTGCGGACGCCGCCCTCGTCTGGGCGGAGAACCACGTGCCCGTGCATATCACGGGGATGGCCCAGACGGGCGTGAGCGGCCCCGCATCCATCGCGGGCGATTTGGTCGTGAACCACGCGGAGACGCTCGCGGTGGTCTGCATGCTCGAAGCCCACGAGCCCGGCGCCCCGGCCATTTACGGCTCCGTGCTGAGCGGGATGGATCCGAAGACGGGCGCGTACATGGGCTCCTCCCCGGAGAGCGACCTCTTGGCGATCGGCTCGATCGAGATGGCCAAGTACCTCCACCTGCCCGACTCCGTCGGAGGATTCGGATCGACGGCGAAGATCCCGGGGGTGCAAGCCTCCCTGGAGCACGCGCTCTCCGCCATGGTGTGCGCGAACTACGGCGGGGAGGTCGTGAACGGGCTCGGCGAGCCGGCGGGCAGCACGCTCCTCTCCTACGAGCAGATCCTCTTGGACCACGAGATTACCGCGATGGTGATCAAAATCTACCAGGGCTTCCGCGTCGATGAGGACGAACTCGCAGTGGACCTGATCGAGAAGGTGGGGATCGGCGGCAGCTACCTATCGCAGCGACACACGCTCGATCGCGTGCGGAACATGTTCGTGCCGATGCTCTGGGACACGAGCCCCTACGACAGCTGGGTGGCCAAGGGCAAGAAGGATCCCATGGTCGCCGCGCGGGAGAAGACGGAGTGGATCCTGAAGAACCACGCGCCCGTGCCGCTGGCGCGCGACACCGCCCGGCGTCTCGAGGAGATTATCCGCGAGTCTGCCAAGGTCAGGTGAGCCTCGAATCGTGCAATCCGCTTTCGCGCTAGGGGCGCACACGCCCCGTAGACCCCGAGAGCTGGATTGCTTGGTCGGCGAAGTTCACGGCGCCTTGAAGGTCCCCGGCCTTGAGGGCCTTCTTCGCCTGCTTGAGCGCCGCCTTGGCGACTTGGACGTTGAATCTGTGCGCCTTGGCCTGCCTCACGATCTTGGTCGCCTGCGCGAGACGGCCGGAAGCGTCGTCCGCGCTCTTGCCGACCGGAGGACTCACGGCCGCAGGCGCGTCCACGGGCTCGGTCCCGAAGAGTCCCAGGACGTAATCGGCGCGCTCCATGGCCGCGGCATAGTCCCCTCGCTCGAACGCATACCGGGCCTGTTTCAGGGCTTGGCGTGCATCCTGCAGGTTCACGCCCCGATCTCTCGCCAGCTTGGCCGCCTCGAGCGCACGAGTCATTCGATCGAGCGTTGCGGTGCGGCTCGGATTCGCGGTCACCGCCACAGGACTCCCTCGCCTGGGTCACGTGGCCCCGCGGTCATCAAGATTCCCCTGGAGCGACCTCGGTGGCTGGCCCGACGTATTTCGCTTGCTCGGAGCTCGTTCTATGTGCCTCCGAGGAGGAGTCCCACAATGGCGGCAAGGGTTAGAACCGTGAGGACTGCGAACATGTCCACCATGGGCCAGTCCTCTCTCCCCGCGTAGAAGCCCGGGCTGTTGATCACCGTGTATAGGAGCATGCCCAAGGCGACCGGCGCCAGGGCCGATAGGCTGGGGACCAGGAACGAGCCCCCGCCGGAAAGGATCAAGAGGAAGGCCGTCGCGAACTCCGCGGTCAGGTGGAGCCGCATATCCCAAGGCCGCTCCTTCAGTTCGGCCTGTCCGGTCACGACGAGGAAGCCCCAGAATCCCACCATGAAGACGCCCACGACCACCGCATACGCCGCCACGAGGCCGTTCACCGAATCCCCTCTTCGGCGGATTCGTCCACGCCGTACTTATGAACTCGGGCCTTGGCTTCGGAGGACCTCGGCGAGCAGCGCCGGGTCGACGTTGCCGCCAGAGACCACTGCAACCACGGGAGCCTCAAGCTCGTCGCGGTAGCTGCGCCATGCCGCGAACGCCGCGGCGCCTGCAGGCTCGGCCACGACCTTGGCCTCGAGTGCGAGTCGATGCATGGCCTTCTTAATTTCCTCGTCGGAGACCACATAGCATCCATCCAGATGCCGCAGGAGGAGGTCGGCCATCTCGGGAAGGATGATCCCGATCCGGATGCCGTCGGCGATCGTCTTGGGGTCCTCGACGCGGCATGGCTTCTTCGTCTCGAATACCCGGGGCAATGCGGCGGCCCCCTCCGCCTGTACACCGAAGACCTTGGCCTTGGGACTCCGCGCCTTCACCGCGAGCGCGATGCCCGAAGAGAGTCCGCCGCCACCCACGGGCACGAGGACCGTGCGGAGGTCGGCGACGTCCTCCGCGAGCTCTAGCCCGATCGTCCCCTGGCCTGCGACGATGTGAGGATGCGCGAAGGGATGCACGAAGGTCTGGGGCCAGGACCTCCACAATTCCTCCGTGTGCGCCCGCACGAGGTCCCCGCGTGCCATCTCCCGGAGCTCCGCGCCCTGCGCGCGGATGGCCTCCACCTTGGGGCCTGCGGCACCTTCGGGGACGTAGACCGTGCAGGGGAGCCCGAGACGCCTCGCGGCCCATGCCACGGCGAGCCCGTGATTTCCCGAGCTGATCGTGGCTACGCCGCGGCGGCGCTCGTCCTGTGGCATGCGGGACAACCGGTTCCACGCGCCCCGGATCTTGAACGCCCCGAGCCGTTGAAGGTTCTCGAGCTTCAGAAACACCTCGCCGCCCTCCGGGGTCGGGAAGATCGTCGTGAGCGTGCGGTAGGCGACCTCCCGAATCGCGTCGCGAGCCGCCTCGATGTCGCGGACGGTCACCCGGAGCGGCTCCACGGCGGGCGGAGCGGAATTCTCGCCCATGAAGTTACCTCGCGAGGTCGACCGAACCGCGTCCGCGTCCATTTGCCGGCATGCGTGCGGTCGTCCGCACGCTATCAGACCTGAGAAGGTCCATAGGATTAAGCCACCGGGACGCCATGGCCGCGCGGGGAAGTCGGGGGAAGGCAATGAGACATTCTACCCCAGTGGTTTTGCTCGGGCTAGCTTTGCTGCTCGTCCTGGCCGGGTTGTCCTCGGCCGCGGCATCTGCGACCGTATCGTCCCGGCCGACGTTCGACATTAACACGCTGGCGGGCAAGATGGCGTCCATCGCGGCGACTCCAGGCCTGATTGTACGGGCCTCGGCGTACCTCCAAGAGGAGGCGGAGAACGTCGAAGCGGGCAACCCGGGGCCGTACGGGCCGGCCGCGCCGATCACGCCGACGTTCGTCCTCTCGAGTCCGCTCGATGGGACCACCGTAACTCCGCCGGCGGTAACGGTGAACCAGGACACCGCCGCGGCGCCGCAAAACGAGCCTGCGATTGCGGTGGACCCGAACAACCCGGACCGGCTCGTCGTAGGGATGAATGACTACGTCACGCGCACCTGGAGCTGCACGGTCGGCTCCACACCCTGCAGCGCCCTCGGCGACGGCTACTCAGGCACCTACTACTCCAATGACGGGGGCGCGACGTGGTGCTGCGGCTCGAGCCGTCCCTCGGACTTGGGCACGCTCATTCCGGGAGTGGAGCGTCTGACGGGCGGCATCTATGACGCGGGCGGCGACCCGGTCGTCGCGTTCAACACGAAGGGTGACGTCTTCTTCGCGGGACTCGGATTCGACCGGACGGCCGCGCCCAACACGGTGACCGTGAGCAAGGGGACCTTCGACGGGAGCGGCGCCCTGACGTGGGGCATGCCGACGTTCATCAACCCGACGACCTCGCCCGCCATCCTGAACGACAAGGAGTGGATGGCGATCGACAACCGCACCGGGAGCCCGTTCCAGGACCGTATCTACGTGACTTGGACGCGGTTCATCTTCAACCCGATCACCGGCGGCTACGTCCAGTCCCCAATCGCGTTCGCCTATTCGTCGGACGACGGTGCCACGTTCAGCCGCCCCGTCCTGATCAGCGGGAACGTGCTGTATGGCCAAGGATCGCATCCCGTGGTGGGCCCCGACGGGACGGTCTACGTGTTCTGGGATGCCTCCACGCGCCTTGCGGCCTTCGACAGCATCTGGATGGTCAAGTCCACGGACGGCGGCGTGTCGTGGAGCCAGCCCATGGCGTTGTCCACCCTCACGGACATTGCGCCTCCCGCGAACACGTTGTTCCGCGTGAACAGCTTCCCGTTCGCCGCGGCGGCAGACGATGGGACGCTCTACGTCACCTGGAGCACTGAGGTCAACAACACGAAGCCGGTGTACACCGCGACCCGGTCGTGCGCCTACTGGCTGGTCGGCAACACGAGCAAGGTGCAGAAGGACTGCCACAACGCGGTCGTGTACAGTGTCTCCACGGACGGCGGCGCAACTTGGACGGCGCCTGCGCCGGCCTTCCCGAGCCTGGAGGCCTCAACCCGCACGGCCGACGGATACCCCGTGACGTCGGGCTGGGGCGTGACGCTCAACGCGCCCGCACCGCGGCCGGTCGACCAAGTCTACCCGGCCGTGGCGGTCGCGCCCGACGGCGACGCGTACGTGAGTGCGTATGAAGCCGACGTGGTCTCGCCCTGGCTCCAGTGCGACCACCCGGCGACGCCGACCGCCGTGGGCCAGATCAACTGCCTCGGCCTGGGCAACTACACGGACAACGCCCGGCTGGACTACGTCATCACGAACCTGGCCACGAGCGGCCTGCGGACCCTGACGACGCACCCGATCAACACGCGGTCCCAGTTTGGCGGTGGCTTCATCGGGGACTACACGGACCTCGTGGTCGGTTCCGACGGCGTGTTCCACGCGGTCTGGACGGACACGAACAACAAGCAGGACGTCGTTTGGTTCTACGGCTACGAGTTCGTGTCGACCTCGATCAACCAGGAGGACATCGTCACCGGATCGGGGAGCTTCTAGTCGGAAACGAACGGGAGGCTCCGCCCCGCCGTGGGTGTCCTCCCACCTTCACTTTCTCCGATTCGAACCATGCGTGTGTGCCGCGTTCCGTAGCCTCACTCGAGCCTCGCGGTCATCGAGATTTCCGCCTTGAGCAGGCGGGAGATGGGGCACCCCTTCTCTGCGGCTTGCGCCGCGGCCTGGAACTTGGCCGGGTCCGCGCCGGGCACCTTCGCGATGACGTCTAGGTGGCTGGCCAGGACGGTCCACCCCGCGTCCGTCTTCTCGAACTTCAGAGTGGCCTTCGTCGCGATCGAGTCGGGGCGGTAGCCCGCTTTCTCGAGTTCGGCGGAGAGGGCCATGGAGAAGCAGCCCGCGTGGGCCGCGGCCACGAGCTCCTCCGGGTTCGTGCCGGGCGCGTCGCCGAACCGCATGAGGAAGCCGTACGGCACGTCCTTCAGCGCGCCGCTCGCGGTCGACATGACGCCTTTGCCGTCCTTCAGCCCGCCTTTCCACTCCACGCTCGCCTTGCGCTCCACAGGGTCACCGGGCAGGCGTAGTCGGCCGCGCATTTAACGCTTGCTTCGGTCACGACATCCGGTCAACGGCCTCTCATGCGCGATAGCTGTGGAGGCCTCAACACGGGATTCCCACAGCTGGGTCGGGACACCCCAGGATCGCTGGCTGAGCGGGAGCGCACAAAGAGCAAGTATCCGTGTTACGATGCCACATGGCTTCCCAGAAGGCCGGCGGGACTTCTTTTCGGAGGGGTGAGGGACGCGGAGGAGGGACCCGGCGATGGGTTCGCCCAGGCACCAGGCACGATTGGAGGGTCGCGTCGTGATTCAAAGCCCGCGGACGCGGGAGGAGGTGAACCAATGCTCGAGGAGATTCGCCGAGAGATCGAGAAGGCCAACCACCGGTTCGGGGAGGGCATCCGGAAGGGGGATGCGCCCTTCGTGGGCGCCCTGTACGCGGAAGATGCCCTACTCATGCCGCCGAACATGGAGATGATCCGGGGCCGAGAGGGAACCACGGGATTCTGGGACGGTGCGATCAAGATGGGAGTGAGGGATGCCGTCCTGACCACGGTCGAACTGCGCCACGAGGGCCACACGGTGGAGGAAGTCGGGAGGTATCTGCTGCGGATCCATCCCGAGGGCCAGGAGCCGTTCGAGGACCAGGGCAAGTACGTGGTGCTCTGGAAGCAGGACGCGGACGGCGTGTGGCGCTTGCACCGGGACATCTGGAACAGCAGCCTGCCGCCGAGGAAGTAGGGCGACCGATCACGGACCGGTGATCGATGTTCGCCGCGGCTCGAATGGAGGAACACCGGCGGTGCTAGTCTATCGGCCGTGCAGCCATCGGAGTCGGTCGGAATCCCTGGGCCGCACGCCCCTACAGAAGGGAAGGGCCGCCCTTGCGGGCGGCCTGAGGGCCGAGGACGCAGATTGGGCGGGCCGAATCCGAGCTCACGGTGCCACGAGGAACATCGCGCCCGTGAAGCCGTACAGCAGTACTTCGGCCCCTTCCGGCGGTGGGATCACGTAGCC
The DNA here is from genome assembly GCA_964546105.1 of uncultured Methanomassiliicoccales archaeon. Classification (GTDB taxonomy): domain Archaea; phylum Thermoplasmatota; class Thermoplasmata; order RBG-16-68-12; family RBG-16-68-12; genus RBG-16-68-12. The sequence continues at coordinate 11,313 of CAZJIP010000029.1, read as the reverse complement.
TGACTCGTGCAACTTGTATCCGACCAGGTAAGACCAGTCGCCCGTGGCCGCCGTGACCCAACCGTTCGCCCGGACCTTGTTCGTGTTGAAGTCCCAGACGCCGTTGTCCACTCCCGGGATCGTCCCGTGGTCCGTCGTGATTACGAACGACTCGAAGAAGTGCTCCGTGTTGCCGACGACGTAGTTGCGTTCCCAGAACTCGGAGACCACGAGCGTTCCAGCGACATCACCGGAGAGATCTCCCGACCACACACAGAGCGGGGCCTCGGACACGCACGCCGGGAATCTCTCCAGGAAGTTGGTCATGTCGAACGACATGTCCATGTCCGCTCGGAGCGGCTTTGGCCCCGATGCGGTGACGGCCGGAGCCGATGCCATGACCAAGGCGAGCATGCGGGCGGCGAGGACTGCCATCATGCCTTTCTTCACCCTTCTCACCTCCTCCCGCCACGGCGGGCTTTGAACCGCGTGATCTGTCCGACGGTTCCACCTCGGTGTCAATCGTGCATCCGGCGGAGCTAGAGCGTGCCCCGTCCCGGAAAGAGGCTCCTTAGCACGCTTCCCACACGCAAGCCCCACGACGGAGCGTCGTCCTGACCCCTCCACGCCGGATTCGGCAGTTCCATGTCCATTCGGCGTTGGACATCTCGCGGCAACGCCCAGAGGGCGTCGCACCGGGGGTACGTCTCGCAGGGTCCCAGCCGTAGTCGCTCAACGGGCTTCATTCGTGCCACCTCCTTCCGTGTTGTCGTTCTCCGTCTTCCTCCGTGAGGCCGAAGGCTCCGCCGGGGCATGAGTCCCCCCGTGGGACCCCACTGGAGTCCCTACAGTCGCAGCACAACGTTGATAGAGCGACACCCGGGTACGGAGTAGCACGGGGGTCGAGAGGGATGCGCCTCACGGTCAAGGAACGCGTCCTCCTCCACCTACTCGAGTGCGGCCAGTCCGCGGAGGACGCGGAGGTTTCGCCCGACCTCGCCCAGGAGGGGGTGGCCCAGGGCGCGGGAATCGAGGTCCGCCATTTCTCACAGTTCGTCCGCCCGCTCATCAAGGATGGCCTCGTCTCCGAGCGGAGGGCCCATGTGACCGGAATCCGCCAGCGGCGGAAGGTCTATGCGCTCACGGCGTCGGGCCGCGCCACGGCGATCCGCCTGCGCGACAAGGTGAGGACGCAGGTGATCCGGATCCGGGACGGGGATGCCGTGCGCGAGGGGAGCCTCGACCAGGCGCTGCGGGAAATCGGTAGGGGCGCGAGCTTGCTGGAGGTGGCCCGGCAGGTGCAGGAAGCCGGCATTCTCGATCTTCAGGTCGCGAGGCGGCCTCCCGAACCGGGCTTCGTCGAGCAGGTTTCCGATGCCCCGAGGACGGGCACCTTCGTGGGCAGGCGGGAGGAACTTTCGGAGATCACCCGCGAGGACGGCCGGCCCCGGGTCATCGTGATTCGAGGGATCGCGGGCATCGGGAAGACGGCGTTGGCCTCCAAGGCATGCGACCTCGCTCGCGGCCGGCGGAACCTGTTCTGGCATCGAATCCGTCCCTGGGAGTCCACCTCGACGGTCCTGGCGCACTTGGGACGGTTCCTGGATGCTCTGGACCGCCCCGCGCTCAGTTCCATCGTGAAGCGAGGCGACGTCGGTCTTGCAGCCGAGGTCCTCCGCCAGGATCTTCCCGACACCCGTGCGCTCCTCGTCTTCGACGACGCGCACGAGGCCTCCCGGGAGACCCTCGACGTCCTCCGCATGCTGACGGAGGCTACCGCGTCCGCCCCGGACGTCAAGGTCCTCATCCTGACCCGGCGTGTGCTCTCCTTCTACGACGCCCGCGACAGCGTGATCCGCGGCGTGGTGAAGGAGATCGAGCTGCCCGGCCTCACGCCCGTCGAATCGGCGGTCCTCCTGTCGGAGGGAGGCGCTTCAACCAAGCTCGTCGGACTCGCCCGGCGTCTCGCGGGCCACCCGCTCCTCATCGAGCTCGTCCGGAGCCAACGCTCGGACCTCCCCGCCGCGATTCGGGACGTGCGCCGATTCATCGAGGAGACCATCTACGGCGAACTGTCCGAGGCGGAACGGAGGACGATGAAGGCCGCCTCCCTCTACCGCGTGCCGGTCCCCCGGGTCAGCCTGCTGGCCATTCCCGGTTCCTCCTACGAGGCGCTCACGGCCCTCCGGGAGCGCTCCCTCCTACGTTTCGTAGGCGACGAGCGGTACGAGGTCCACGACACAATCCGCGACTTCTTCAGCACGGTGCTCACGCCCGAGGAGTCCCGGCAGTTCGGGGCCCTCGCGGTGTCCGAGTTGCGTGCACTCGCCGCGGCGTTCTCGGCCCGGGGCGATTTCGTGGCGTGCATCAACTGCCTCTCGAACGCCGTGCGCGTGTCCACAGACCCGGCCGAGAAGGCACAGATCCTGGAGGATTTGGGCGACGTGGAGGTCCGACTCGGGGACTTTCCCGCCATCCTTGTCGCATACCGGGAGGCGATGGGCCTCGTCGCGGCTCCGGAGCTCCTCGCCCGGCTCCACCGCAAGATTGCCTACGAGCTTGGAGAGCACGGAGAGATGGCCTCCGCGGAAGCCGAGCTCGGCGAGGCGCGCCGGTCCCTCGGAGATCGTGACGACATCGAACGAGGGTGGCTGGACCTCGTTGGAAGCGACCTGAGCAACCTACTCGAGCACTGGTCTGAGGCGCGCGAACGCGGGGCAGCTGCCCTCCGCGCGTTCCGCTCGTTCGGGGACGACCGGGGCCAGGTCGAGGCGCTTTTCGAGCTCGCGGCTGCGGACATGAACTCCCCGGAACGGAGTCCCGACGCAGCCATTGGATACCTCGAGGAGGCGCTCCGCCTCGCGCAGAGGATCGGCGATTCCGTCCTCCTCACGAACGTCCACACCCAATGGACGAATCTTGAGGCGTACCGCCTCGGGAACGTAGAGCAGGCATTCGAACACCTCGGGGCGATTGAGGCCCTGCCGGGGGTCGTTGCGGACGTTCGTAGCCACCAGCTTCTGCTGCTGATGAAGGGGTGGCTCAACCTCGACTTCAGGGCCGACTTCGAAGCGGCCCGGAGGAACTTCGAGGGCCTCATCATCCTCTCCACGAAGATTCACGATCGGATCGGAGCCGCCCTGGCCCGGCATGGCGCCGCGGCGGCCACGTACCATTCGGGTGACTGCATCGCCGCGCGGAACGAGTTCGAGGCCGTCGCCATGGAGCTGGCCGAACTCGGCGGCACGGGGCCGGCGGTCGATGCCCTGTGGATGGCCGCGGAGGCCTCCCTCATCCTAGGCGACTTGGCTCACTATCGCGCCACCACGGCCAAGCTGACCTTCCCCATCTTTGCGCGCGGTTTGGAGGCTCGGCCCGTGCTGGCTCACGCTTTCGAGGGCGTCGCCTGTCTTGCCCGCGGAGACCGGGCCGGGACGCACGCCGCGCTCCGTCAGGCAGTCGAGGATGCGGAACGCAGGGCGTCCGCGCAAGAACGGCCGTTGATCCCCTTCGCCCACGACCTGTACGCCGCAGCCCTCCTTGCGATGGGCGACACGCAAGGATCCGCGGAACACGTGCGCGCGGCCGTGGAGTTCTCCGAGCGGTCTGGAATGAAAGGGCGCCTGGTCGCGCGGGCCAGATTCATCGACGGATTGCGCCGATCTCTGGCGGAGCTGTTCAGGTCATCCACGGTGCCCATCGCCGCGGCCTAGGGACGAAACAACGAGTCGCACGACCCATGGCTCGCCTCGATCCACGGGGACTGCTCTGGCTCGCTCCGCTGGCCTACACGAGTTCGGGTTCACGATCGTCTACGTCGCGTGGACTATTGTGTGAGGCCGAGCTGAGCCATCATCCCCATGAGATCGAAGTACTCGTGCCTCTCCGTGATTTCTCCATCCTTCAGCTTGTAGACGACGGCGTACTCCATCCGGAGCGGCCGGTTCGTGGCCGGAACCGCTTGGCCGCCGGGGCCAGCGAGCGGTCCCTTGTGTGTGCCCGTGAACGAGAACTCTCCGACAACCCAGTCCTTCTGCCCGAAGGCCCGAGTCATGCGCAGGCGGGAGTCTGGGAATGCGGACGCGAAGCCGCTGAACTCCTGCCGTATGGCCTCCCGACCCCTGCGGGGCTCTGGGGTGTCCGGGGACACGCCGACGACGGACTTCGAGTGCAGCTTCTCGACGAGGTCCCAGTCCCGCTTGTTGTACGCCTCCACCATTTTCCTGACGATTCGTAGATTGCGTTCGACGCTCATTCCTGTGTCACCCCCTCCCGCCGCATGCGGGCGTTGACAGCCAGAGTCCCCTGCCCCTCCCAAAAGCGAGATCCCGTGGCCTTCCGGGGACGCGGCGGAGAATCGTGACCCGCCTACTTGCGACTTGTGTACCCCCGCTCAATTGAGACGCTTTTCAGACCGCCGGAGCCGCGACCGCGGCGTTGCAGGCGGCGGGCGTCCGAGCGTGAAACGCGAACCCCGGGCGAGACCATCGCCTGCCCTTGCCCTCGGCCCTGCGGTCGTAATCATTGTCCTCCGCCTCGCCCCCCTTGTTTCGGAGGCCCGAAAAGACTATCCGCCTTCAGGGCCATTCCTATCTCGCAGGGCACGGGGCACGTGGGCCGGCAAACCTCGAGGGCGTCTCTTTAGCTCCAGTTCGAGGTATGTTGAGCGATTCGCTGGCGTCCTGAGCGAAGCCTAGGCCGAGGGAGATCGACCGAGTTCGGTTCCCCTAGGCCGCTTGCGCGCATCCGCGCAATGCGACGGAAGGCATCGAGGAGGAGTCGCAGGTGGCCGTGGAACGAGCAGGCACTGGGCACAACGGGGAGCGGGAGACCGGAATCCGCGACTGGCGCGAGGTCCCGCCCTGGCGGGACGTGCCCCAGGAGAAGTGGGACGACTGGCGGTGGCAGGCGGGCCACGCAATCAAGACCTTGGAGGCCCTGCGCGAGGTCATCTCGCCGACCGAGGAGGAGGAGCGGGGTGTCCTCGAGTGCGCGAAGTTCTTCCGGTTCGCGATCCCGCCCTACTACGCGAGCCTGATGGACCCGGACGATCCGAATTGTCCCGTGCGTCTCCAAGCCGTCCCCCGCGTGTCGGAGACCGTGTTCTCCCGCCTCGACCTCCACGACCCCTTGGCGGAGGACGCGGACTCGCCCGCGCCGGGCCTCACCCACCGCTACCCGGACCGGGTGCTCCTCCTGATCACGGACTACTGCGGGATGTACTGCCGCTTCTGCACCCGCCGGCGGTTCGTGGCCCACGACCACGGCATCCAGTCCCTCCGCGCCCTGGAGCCCGCGTTCCAGTACCTGGAGAAGGCCAAGGAGGTCCGGGACGTGCTCCTCAGCGGGGGCGACGCCCTCATGGTCTCCGACGGGTACCTTGAGAGTGTCCTGAAGCGCCTGCGGGAGATCGACCACATCGAGATCGTCCGGATCGGCTCCAGGGTCCCCTGCACGACGCCGCAGCGCATCACGCCGGAGCTCGTGTCCATGCTGAGTAAGTACCACCCGCTCTGGCTCAACACGCACTTCAACCACCCCAAGGAGATCACGCCGGAGGCGTCGAAGGCCTTGGCCATGCTCGCGGACGCGGGGATCCCCCTGGGCTGCCAGACGGTCCTCCTCCGCGGGGTGAACGACTGCCCCACGATCATGAAGCGACTCATGCACAAGCTCGTCATGAACCGCGTCCGGCCGTACTACATCTACCAGTGCGACCTGAGCGAGGGCATCGAACACTTCCGGACCAAGGTGTCCAAGGGGATCGAGATCATGGAGCACCTGCGCGGGCACACGTCCGGGTACGCGGTGCCGACGTTCGTCGTGGACGCGCCCGGAGGCGGCGGGAAGATCCCCGTGGGCCCGAACTACGTCGTCAGCATGAGCGACAAGAAGGTCGTGCTGCGGAACTACGAGGGCGGGCTCTTCTCCTATCCGGAACCGGACATCCCGCCGAGCGCGTGCCCGGACCGCTGCGTCCACTGTCAGGAGGACGAGCGGGCGAGCCGAGAGGGGGTGGCCGGCATCTTGGCGAACCGCGCGGAACGGATCGTGCCCGCGGGCACGCTCCGCGAGAAGCGTCGGCGCGAACGGCCCACCGTGGTCGTCCCCGTGGAGATGATCCAGGAACCCGACTAGGCGACGAGGCCAACGTGGTATCAGTCGAGCGGCCTCACGGCCTCTCGTTCGGCACCCGGACAGGATGGGGCCACTCCGTCCAGGAGCCGTCGTAGTTCCGGACGTCCGGGTAGCCGAGGAGGTACTTCAGGACGAACCACGTGTGGGACGACCACTCCCCGATGCGGCCGTATGCCTGAACGTTGCCATGCGCAACCTTGCCGTGGCGTCCCGGTCCGCCCCTCCCAGCGGAGACTATTAATATCATCAAGTTGATAGTTTGGATGACCATGGAGACCACCACGATCCCGGTCAAACCGGAGACGCTCGCCCGTCTGCGCTCATACAAGGTAGGCGGAGCCACGTACGACGACGTCCTGAACGACCTCATGGACGACCAGCCCCCGGAGGGCTTCATCCGAGAGCACCTTCGCCGGCTCAAGCAAGAGCCATTCTCGGACTGGAAGGACGTGCGGAAGCGGTTCCGTGGGGCCCTCGGGTCGTTGAGCCTTGAAGGCATGAGCGACGACGACATTGCCGCCATGGTCCGGGAGTGGCGGTTGAAGAAGGGTCGCCGTTGACGATCCAGTGCGGCAGGAATCAGGCCCGTGGTCGCTTCGATTCACCCGACCTGAGGTAAGGCTTAAGCCCGCCCACCCCATGCGTTCTGCAATGAAGTTCAAAGTCCAGATTGAGAAGGGCGAGGACGGTTATTGGGTGGCCACCGTGCCCGCGCTCCCCGGCTGCATCAGTCAAGGCCGGACCCAGGATGAGGCCCGCCGGAACATTCGGGAGGCGATTGCCCTGCACCTGTCCATCCTCGCCGAGGACGGCGTCCCGATTCGGCGCCGCCGTGACGTTGTCGAGACGACAGTGACTGTGAAAGCATGAGCCGCTTGCCCGTCCTCTCCGGGCGGGAGGTCCTGAAGGCTCTTTCTCGGCTCGGGTACTACGTGCGGGATCAGCGTGGGAGCCACGTTCATCTCCGGCATCCCACGCGGCCGCCGCTGACGATCCCGATGCACCCGGAAATCGATCGAGGAACGCTGAGGGCCATCATTCGAGACGCAGGGCTTACCGTCGACGAGTTCCTGGAGCTGCTTTGAAAGACCGGCCGCCGAAGTCGGAGAACCTCTCGACGGTCAGCGTGCTACGCCTTCTCGATCGGGGTCCGCACGAGGTTCCCCCACTCCGTCCACGAACCGTCGTAGTTCCGGACGTCCGGGTAGCCGAGGAGGTACTTGAGCACGAACCACGTGTGGGACGACCGCTCCCCGATGCGGCAGTACGTGATGACCTCCTTGTCCTTCGTCACGCCCTGAGGCTCGTAGAGCTTCTTGAGCTCCTCCACAGACTTGAACGTCCCATCTTCGTTCACGGCTTGGGCCCAGGGAATGTTCTTGGCCCCCGGGATGTGCCCGCCCCGCTGCGCGTGCTCCGTCGGATATTCGGGCGGAGCGGTGATTTCGCCCGTAAACTCCTTGGGGCCGCGGACGTCCACGAGGGCTTTCCCCTTCTTCCCCAGGGACGAGCGCACGTAGTCCAGGTACACGCGGAGCTTCTCGTCGGGCTTCTTCGCCCTGAACGTCGTCGCCGGATAGGAGGGCGCATCCTTCGTGAAGGGCAGGTCCGCCTCGATCCACTTCTTCCGGCCGCCGTTCAGCAGGACGACATGCTCCACGCCGTAGTACTTGAAGACCCAGAACGCGAAGGCCGCGAACCAGTTGTTGAAGTCCCCGTACAGGACGATCTGCGTGTCGTTTGAGATCCCGAGGCGGCCCAGGAGCTTCTCCAACGCCTCCCGGGAGAGGATGTCCCGGGCGACGGGGTCGTTGATGTCCCTCCGCCAGTCCACGAGGACGCTGCCGGGGATGTGGCCGAGGGTGTAGTTCGCGGCGGGGTCGTAATCCACTTCGACGATGCGGACCTTGGAATCGCTGAGATGTTCGTTTACCCAGGCCGTGTCGACAAGGACTTCCGGATGCGCGTAGTCGGGCATGGTGCTTCACCGTGTTAGGGATTGAACCAGAAATAATACGCCGTTATATTACTTGCGGATAAGCCTATTCCCATTCGGCATGCCGAAATGGCGAAATCCGATTTCGGTTCTCAAGGCCTCCGCCGAAATCTTTCTCTTTCCGGGGATGTGTCACTACATCCGCGACGTAGGTTGAAATAGCTCCTGTTTGCGTCCGGGGCGAGGAGGATTGCTGGGGCTTTTCAGGCCCTTGGGGTTCGGGGGTTGGAGGTTTTGCGGCGCTCACTTGCGTTAGCTGCGGTGCTAGTTGGAGTCGTTCTGGTTCTGGCCACGCCGCTCCCACGGGATGCGCTCGTGGACGACTTCGAGGACGACTTCTGGCTGCCCTTCACCCACTTCCACCTGGGGGACCGTGCGAGCGCGGGTTACTCCGCGCTCCTGGCGCATTCCGGGGCGCGTTCGTACCACGTGGAGATCCACGGATGGACGGTCCGCGACTTCGGCTCTGCGTACGGGTATGCCGTCTTCTCCACACGGGGCGCGTCCCTCGCGGAGCTGCGCCTCTCCCTGTTCTACGACGTCCTCCGCGACACGGTGGCCTCCCCCTGGGACGGTTTCTCTGCAGGGATCAGCCTGGAGCTCCTGGATGCGCACTACGGCAGCTTGGGAACCTTCCGGTACATCAGCGCGTACCGCGCCAGCCAGAACGCGGGCCGCTGCGCGCCGACCCTGGCCGACGTCGTGCTCGAAGACCAGCCGGAGGCCGGCGTGTGGCAGGAGATCGGCCGCGATCCCTCCGCGGATTTCCCTGCGGCTCCCTGGCGCTCCGCGGCCTACGTGAAGGTCGCCGCGGGCTTCCTGTGCGCCGCAGGCCTCGAGGGAGCGAGCTACAGCCTCTACTTCGACGATTTCGCCCTTGAGGCGGACTCGGGCGATGGAGACGCGGACGGCCTGCGCGACCTCGAGGAGGAGACGCGGATCCACGCGGTCCAGATCTCGGAGCCAGAGGTCCCCGTAATCATCCCCGAAGGCGGCGAGGTCAGCGTGGATCTCACCGGTCCGAGCGTGTACGGGAATCTCGTCTCGGGAGCGGTCGAGCTCGACCTCGTCCATCCGCGCCCGCTCGACCTATCCGTCGGTCTGGTCACGACGGGCGAGGGCGGATCGGAATACCATCTCCTCTGGGATCCGGGCATCCGCGAACGCGGTGTGGCCGTATTCACCCCATCAGCGGAGGAGCGGGTGCGGGGAACCGTCGCGGTGACGGGTGGCCTTTCGCCCGACCTGCCCGGCAGCTGGGTTCACCTCCTCGTGAACCACGTGTCCCGCCAGGCGACTCCCCGCACAGACGCCAACGGATTCTCCTTCGTTTGGTGCACGGACCTGGAGGCGGAGGGGCCGAGCCTCCTGGAGGTCGCCCTGTCCGACTCGGAGGACACCTGGGAGGGGACCGGGGTGTCCGCTCCGGTCTCCGTGGTCGTCGACCGCACGCCTCCGGACCTGCAGATTCTCTCGCCCGCCGCGGGCGCCACCGTGAGCGGTCTCCTGGCGGTCTCGGCGGGAGTCTTCGATGCGCAGGAGCTCGCCTTCGTCGAGTTCCTCCTGGACGGCGTCCGGGTGGATGCGCGGGAGCACGAGCCCTTCACCTTCCTCTACGAGACCATGGATTTGTCCAACGCGGAGCACCGGATTGAGGTGCGGGCGACGGACCGGGCAGGCAACGTCGCGACGCGCGCTCGCTCCGTCATCGTGAGCAACAAGGTGACGTCCCCGCCGCCGCCCTGCTATCCGGCCTGCAACCTGACCGGAGGCACGAACGTCGGCAACCTCGCGCCGGTCCGCACGGACACGCGGTCCTGGGGCCTCACCCTGGCGTCCGGCGACCGCTTGGAGGTCCGGGACGGCCTCCAGGTCCCGTGGCAGCCTGAGGTGCGTTTCACGTCCAATGGAGTCTCGCTTGTCCTCGATGTGTTCCGCGACCCCAGCGCTCCCCTCGTGGATGGGCTCGTTGGATCTTCGCTCGCCGCGGATCGCTTCGCCCATTCAGGCACCTGGCGGATTGTGATTCGGGACCACGGACACGGTCTTGCCGGCTTCGTGCAGGCGGCCTCCGTGCGGCTCGCGACGCGCACGTCGGCCTCCCTCGCGGACACAGACGGCGACGGTTTCCCCGACGGCCCGGAGCGGGGCATGCCGGGCATGTCGCCCGTGATCGCGGACATGGACGGGGACGGCCTATCCGACGGATGGGAGTCCCGACCGCACACGATGGAGTACACGGTGGACGGCATTCCATTCGAACGCGTGATCCGTACGGATCCGCTGCGCGCGGACACGGACGGCGACGGTCTCGCAGATGGCGAGGAGCTGTTCCCATCCGGGACTGGGAACGTGACGGACCCCACGAATTCGGATACGGATGGGGACAGCCTCACGGACGGCGCGGAGCGCCGCACCTATGGCTCCAATCCCACGTTGACGGACACGGACGAGGACGGCCTGGCGGACGACTTCGAGGTCATCCCGCATGACCGGTCCCTCCTGATCGATGACGTCCTCCAAGAGCGCTCCGTCGTGACGGACCCTGCGCAGCGGGACACGGACGACGACGGGCTGACGGACTTCGAGGAGTGGAACGGCGCCAGCCTGTCCGGCTTCCCGACGGACCCCACGGACCCCGACACGGACCACGACGGTCTCATGGACGGCGACGAGCTACGCGGCACGAACCGCCGGCCGACGAACCCCCTGCACTCGGACAGCGATGCCGACGGACTCGTGGACGGCATCGACCTCGCGCCGACGGAGACTTGGAGCCTGCCCTGGACGTCTTCCTTCGAGCCGGGGCTCGTGCGCTTCCAGCAGCGCTTCCACGCCTTGGACGTGCACGGGATTTACGCGCAAATCTGGACCTACGACCTGGACGGCGACCGCTGCGTCTACCTTTCGGACCATACCGCGACCGCGACGAAGAGCAGCAACGAGTCCGCCGCGAACGTGGGAAGCTGGATCAACAAGACCTTCCTGCAGGGAGGTGAGTCGAACTACACTGCGGTGCGCATGACCTACGCGGGTATCGAATCGTACGGCTGGCCCTCGTACACGAGCGGAGGATGTGTGTACAACTCGGCCCGTCAGTATCGCATCGGATACCTGAGCCACGACCACCTGTGGGACGTGGATTTCGTGAACGTCGCGCCGGTCCGCGTGACGGACGAAGACGGCGTCCCCTACGACCA
>CAZJIP010000028.1:0-18293 GCA_964546105.1 uncultured Methanomassiliicoccales archaeon | reverse complement strand
CGCACGGCGGCTCGCGGGCCGGTCGCCCATGCCACCGTGACGACGCAGGGGGGCTCTACCCGCGCGAAGACGGGGTTCAAGATCCTGATCGACCACGACGGACGTGTGGTCGGCGGAACCCTCGGAGGCGGCTGCCCCGAGGGACCCATCGTCGAGGTCGCGCGGCAGGCCATGAAGGAGGGTAGGCCGCGCCTGGTCCGCGTCCATCTCGTCGACGCGGAGCAGGAGATCCGGGGGACCTTCGGAGCGCCGAAGGAGGACGAGATCTACGTGGAGACGTACTGCGGAGGGACGCTGGAGGTGTTCGTGGAACCCGTGCTGCCGGCCGAGCGGCTCGTGATCGTGGGGCAGGGAGGCAAGGACGACGTGGAGGAGGCTTTGGTCCATCTGGGCAAGGCCCTGGGATTCGAGGTCGTGGTCGTCGACCCGGTACCGCAGCTCCAGGAGCAGCCCGACCGCCTCCTGAAGGCGAGTGAGATCGATCTCGATGCCTTGGACCTCGGGTCTCGGGATTCTGCAGTCGTCCTGACCAAGGGGGAGCGGGATGCGGCAGTGCTCGGGGCGCTGTCCCGCGCAAACCTGCGGTTCGTGGGGCTCTTGGCGAGCCGCCCGCGGCTCAAGAAGGACTTGGAAGAGCTGCGCTCGCATGGCATCTCTGAGGCGTTCCTGGCGCGGCTCCACGCGCCTATCGGCCTGGACATCGGGGCGCAGACTCCCACCGAGTTGGCGCTGGCCATCCTCGCCGACGTAGTCGCGACGAAATATGGGAAGGATGCTCCGCACAAACCCTAGACCCTCCCTGCAGCGCCCGCCTCGCACGTTCCGCCGCGGAAAGCTTTAGGCGATGCCCGCGGATGGTTTGCGGGAGAATCCCATGCGCGCACCTCCGCAGCGCGGTCGCACACGGACGACCTCCCGGGTCTCCGCGATCGTCCTTGCTGCGGGTCGGTCCCTTCGGATGGGGCTGCCGAAGCCTCTGGTCCGCGTCGACGGCCAACCGCTCCTCGAGCGCGTCCTGGCGACCCTCGCCGGAGCCCAGGTCTCCGAGATCGTGATCGTCCTGGGCCACGAGGCTTCCCTTGTGAAGCGGGAAATCCGACTGGGCAATGCGCGGGTGGTCGTGAACCCCGACTACCTTGAAGGGATGAGCACCTCGATCCGAACCGGCCTCCATGCCGCGGATCCCTCGGCCGCGGCATATCTCATCGTCCTCGGGGACCAACCGTTCGTCGCGAGCACCACGCTCGACGCCCTCGTTCGTGCATGGAGGCGCCGCGGCAACCCGATCGTGATTCCCAGCTTCCGAGGACGACGGGGGAATCCCGTGCTGGTGGACCGCCTCGTCGCCCCGGAGATTGATTCGATCACGGGCGACTTGGGTTTCCGTGCGCTGTTCGCGAAACACGCCGCCGAACTTTTCGAGCTCGCGGTGGACGATCCGGGCATTCTCTTCGATGTGGACACCGCGGATCAGGTGTCGTCCCTGGAGAGGAAGCTCGGGGACGGTGTCCCGCTGAAGCAGGCCCTGACCGATCTGGTCGCTGGCGAAGCGACCTGACGAAGGCGGCCCTCACATGGACGGCCAATCTGGCCGTCGCGGCGGCTCGGAGTCTAGGCGGTCTCGAGCCGTCTCCGCACGTTCTCGAAGAAGGCCTTGGTCTTCTTGTCAATCGTCGTCCGCATAAGCCGCGCGCCGAGGCTGGCAATGGTCCCGCTCAGCCTCACTTCAGCCTGCCAGCGGGAGGTCGTAGACCCTTGCGCTTCGGACAACGCGATCGTGGCGTCGATGTCGAAGGCGCTGCCCATGCCCGTGCCGTGCACCTTGATCCGCGCCCCCTCCCCCTCGGCTCGCTCCACGATGGTGGCGGACCATGCGAAGGTCCCCTTGATTGGGCCAATCCCAGACTTCAGAGTGCCCCGAAACCGGTCGCCATCTTGGACCTCGATCGTGTGGGGATCATCGATACAAGCGGAGAGGCGGCCGGGGTCCAGCAGGAACGCGAAGACGCGGTCCCTCGGTGCACGGACTGCGAATTCGCCCTGCAATTTCAGGAACCCTACCTCCCGAATCCCAAGGCCATCCCGAGGGCCGGATATCAAGTTTCTCCGAGCACCGTCTCGGACAGCGTCCCCAAGGGTGGGCCGGCCGAGCCGGCGAGTGGCGGTCTCCGCGTTGCGACTTGGACGATCAAGGCGCACGAACGAGTTGAAGCAAAGCCCAATGTATATCGCGATATGTCGCTGGCTGCCATGATGCCCAAGGACGGTTTCGGCGGCACACTCCACTTCCGCGCGAAGGGGGACTTCGCGGGTCTCCTCTCAGTAGCGCTCCAGAGGGAACCGATGCACGGCTACGAGATCATGAAAGCCTTGGAGGAACGCTTCCACGGCTTCTACAAGCCGAGTGCAGGTGCGATCTACCCCGCGCTGCGGTCGTTCCATCGCCGCGGACTTGTGACCGTTGTCGGCGAGGAGCGCCGGAAGACCTACCGGATCACGCCGCAGGGAAGGCGTACTTACGGGGAGTCCAGAAGCAGCCCAAGACCCACTTCGCGGCGGTGCAGCAGACCCTGGGGCCCGAGCGGGCGGTTATGTTCCGCGGTTCCCGGACCACGGGCCGGTTGCTCGCGACGAACCTGCGGAATGTGACACCCGAGCAAGCGAAGGAGCTGCGGGGGCTCATGGTCGAGATGCGGGAACGGATTCTCAAGATCCTGGCACGGTGACGGAGGTCGAACGCATGGACAGCAACGTGATTGAAGTGTCGGGCTTGGTGAAGCAGTTCGGAGAACTCACCGCAGTGGATCACGTGGGTTTTCAGGTCCGGGAAGGTGAGATCTTCGGGTTCCTCGGTCCCAACGGCGCGGGCAAGACGATAACAATCAGCATGCTCACGACGGTCCTGAGGCCCCACGGCGGCGTCGCCACAGTGAACGGCCACGACGTCCTCCACGATGCGTTGGAGGTCCGGAGGTCGATCGGTCTCGTCCCCAGGAGCACATGGCGGACGAAGACCTCACGGGGATGGAGAACCTCCTTCTCGTGGCGAGCCTCCGCGAGGTCCCGAAGGCCGAGGCGAGGCGGCGCGCGGCGGAACTGCCCGAGCTCGTCCAGCTGAAGGGCGCCGCGGACCAAACGGTGGACACGTACAGCGGCGGCATGCGACGACGGCTGGAACTGGCCTGCGGGCTCATCAACCGACCCAAGGTGCTGTTCCTCGACGAACCGACCCTGGGTCTGGATGTCCAGACGCGCACCGCGGTCTGGAACTACATCCGCCTCCTGAAGGAGAAGTACCACATGACGCTCCTCCTGACGAAGCACTACCTTGAGGAGGCCGACAACCTCTGCGACCGCATCGCGATCATCGACCACGGGAAGATCGTGGCCCTCGACACGCCGTCTACCCTGAAGGATTCCCTCGGCGGCGACATTCGTGGAGATCCACGTAGACCGGCCGCCGGAGGACGGTCTCGCCGCCTCGCTGCGGGCGATCCCCCGGTGAAGGAGGTCCTGCCCGTGAACGGCTACCGCCTGACCGTGGTCAACGGCGACGAGACCGCGCCCCTCGTCCCGGACGCGATCCGCGCGCAGGACCTCAAGGCCACGAAGATCTCCATCGCGAAGCCAACCCTGGACGAGGTGTACCTTGCCCGGCCGGGACGGACCATGCGGGAACAGGAGGGCAGTCGCGAGGAAGTGTTCCTCCAGCGCATGGCGATGCGGAGGGCGAGACCATGAGCGGACTCCTGGCCCTGACGGCCCGCGAGATCAAGAAATGGTACAAGAACCGCTTCGTGCTCTTCATCTCCCTAGTCCAGCCGATCATCTGGATGGGCCTGTTCGGTAACGCGATGAACCTGGGGGCCCTCGTGCCGTCGAAGCTCCCCCCAGGAGTGCCGAACCCTCTGGTGACGTACCTGGGCGTCTCCGACTACTTCTCCCATATGGCGGTGGGGATGCTCTCCTTCGTGGTCCTGTTCGCGACCATGTTCGGCGGCATGTCCATCGTCTGGGATCGGAGGCTCGGGTTCCTGAACAAGATCCTCAGCACGCCGGCCAGCCGCGGCTCCATCGCCCTGAGCAAGGTGTTCATCGCCGTGATCCGCGCCCTCGTGCAGGCAGGCATCGTCCTCGTCGCGTCGGTGCTCCTGGGCCTCGTGCTCGCGCCCGGCTTCAACCTCGTGCACCTCTTGGGCGTGTTCGCGGCGCTCTTCCTCGTGAGGATCGGGCTCTCCGCGCTGTTCGTGGCGATCGTAATCCGCTCGACGAAGCGGGAGACCCAGATGGCCATCATGAACCTCCTGAACCTGCCCCTCCTCTTCGCGAGCAACGCCCTGTTCCCGACGAGCTTTATGCCCGCCTGGCTGCAGGACGTGGCCAGGTTCAATCCCGTGACCTGCGGGACGGACGCCGACGGCAGCTAATCCTCCTCACCCCGAACTGGACCTCCGTGGCGAACGACTTCCTCTTCCTCGGGATCTTCGCGGTGGTCTTCGCGGCCGTGGGAATCGCGCTTTCCTGGAGGTACTTGAGCAAGTAGGCGAGCCGGATCCCTACGGAAGCGAGCCGCGGAGCGTCTACTCCACGTCCCCCGCTTCCAGCTTCGCCGGCTCGGGGAACGTCTTGAGGACCGCGAGGAGCGAGGCGACTTCCTTGCGGTTGGATTCGATCTCCTTCTCCGCGCGACCGTCGAACTTGGCTTCCGCGTCCTTGCCGTACGTGGCATAGAGACGGGCCGCCGACTGGAAATTCGCGAAGCGTCCGTCCTGGAGCTCCGCTAGGATGCCTTGGCCCCGGGTGAACGCATCGCTTGTGGCGTTGAGCTGACCGAGGAACTCCACGAGGGCGGTGACTCGCCGCCGCAGCGCCTGGGCGTCGTCGCTCCAGAGGACCTGCAGGGAGCGTCGCTCGTCGTCGCGCACCGCCTTGAGCCAAGGCCAGGCCGCGTTGAGAGCCGTCCGGATCATCCGCGAGTCGCCGTACAGATGGGTGAGCTTCGCGTCCGAGTAAGCGGGCAGCTCCAGGAGTCCATAGAAGGACCGCGCGCGGATGTCGTCGTGGCCGGGGCCCGCACCCGCGAGAAGACGGAGGAGTGGCTCGGGGTCCGAGCCATGCGGCGGGGCGGGGATGCCGACGCCATGGTGCTGGCAGGTGTCGAGCAGTAGGGGGATGGCTACGTCGGCGCGGGCGCGCGCCAGGAAGTCGAGATAGGACGCCTCCGCGGCCCGGTTGAACGCATCGATGCCCGCGACGAAGGCGTCCGCGGCCTGCGGGGACGCGGGCGGCTTAGGCACGCGCTCGAGGTGCTCAATCCGCTTGCGCAACTCGCGGATCCGTGCCTCGACGCCTCGGTAGCGGTCCCGGTACTCTCCCTGGAGCCGGCGGAGTCCGGAGGATTGCTCGACAATCTTGTCCAGCTTGTGCCAGACCTTGCGTGCGCCGTAGAAGTCCCGCTTCCGCGCCTTTCGTAGGCTCGCGTCCAGGATCGCGACGTGCTTCGGGATGAGCCGCTTCTCGGCGGCCGCCTTCCGCAGATCCGCGGCGATGTCGTCCACGTCTCGGAGGAAGATTCGAATCTGGCGGTAGTTGTTCACCTCGGATTCCCGGATGAGCCGGTCCATCCGCTCCCGGAACCGGTCCAGGTCGCCACTGAGCGCGCCCGGGAGGTCCGCGAACTTCCGCCGCATCCTCGCGATTTCCTCGAGGAGCGGGAGGGCGTCCTCCTCGAAGGTGCTCGCGTCGCCGGGGTCCGGCGGGGTCATCGAGACGGATAGAGAGACCCGCGATATCTAATTTCGTGGATGCGGTGAGGGTGGGTTGGAAGGCTGCCGGCGCGTCATACGAGGTTCTCCGGGATGAGCCGCTCCACAATGACCGTGTCGATCCATCGCCCATCGAGTTTGGCGTGCTTCTCGTAGACCCCGACTTCCCGGAAGCCGCAGCTTCTGCAGAGCTCTCGGCTCGCGACATTGAAGGGAAAGACCCGGGATACGAGCTTCCAGTATCCGTGGCGGGACGCCTCTTCGATGAGGGCAGCGAGCAGGAACTTGCCGATCCCCCGACCACGATGGTCCCGAGTCACGTAGATGGAGAACTCCCCAACCCCGGCATAGCAGCGCCGCGGACGGTACGCGGACACGGAGGCCCAGGCCACGACGGTGCCTTGCGGGAGCGCCGCGACGAGGATAGGATGCCGGGAGTCATGGTCGGAGATCCACTCGCGGATCGCGCCCTCGTTCCGGGGCTCCGTCTCGAACGTGGCCACGCGCTCCTCGATAGCGCGGTTGTAAATCTCCGCGATCGACGCCGCGTCGGAGGGATTCGCTGGGCGCACGGCGATGTCGGCTCGGGACGAAGGCGCAGGTCGCATGGACGCTTCCCACCAGGGCAAGGAGGCGAGGTGACTTAGAGCACGCGGCTCCACTCAGAGGGGGTTGCGGCCGCAAAAGCTTAAATGGCGGCTTCCCCTGAGCGGCGGACGATGCAGCTGCGCCTCCTCGAGAAGCAGAAGGACTCCATCCGGGTCGAGGTCGCGAACCCGGACGACACGCTCATCCAGCCCCTCCTCACCGCCCTTTTGAAAGATGAAGACGTCGCAGACGCGCTCTACTACAGCGGGCACCCCCAGCTGGACAAGCCCGTCCTGACCGTCCGCACGAAGAAGGGCTCGCCCCAGGCCGCCCTGAAGCGGGCGGCGAAGGGGCTCGCGGACGAGTACGCGGGCGCGAGGAAGCTCCTCGAGAAGGAGCTCGCGTAGGGCGTATGGAGCGGGACCTCGGCTTCGAGGGCTACCTGACCACCACGCCGGGCGTCGGCGGCACGCTCAAGGCCTCCGCGGACGACTTCATTGTCGAAGAGGTCTCCTCGCCGCCGGAGCCGGATCCCCAAGGGCGGTACACGGCGGCGACGCTGCGCGTGCGGGAGTGGGAGACGAACCGGCTCGTGCGGCAACTGGCCAGGAGCCTCCACATCTCCCGCCGCCGCATCGGGTTCGCGGGGACCAAGGACAAGCGCGCGGTGACCACGCAGCTCTTCACCTTCGAGGGCGTGACGCCCGAGACCGTGCGGGCCCTGCGCGTCAAGGACATCGAGGTGCTGGACGCGTTCGCGACCGCGCGCCCTCTGGAGATCGGCGACCTTGTTGGGAATCGCTTCCGGATCGTCGTGCGGGACCTGCGCGTGTCGGGTCCGGAGGCGCGGAAACTCGCGGATGGGACTACGGCCCAGTTGCGGAGCTTCGGGGGATTCCCTAACTTCTTCGGGGTCCAGCGTTTCGGCTCCGTCCGCCCCATCACGCATCTGGTCGGGAGACACATCGTCCGGGGCGAGTTCCGAGAGGCCGTAGAGACGTACGTGGCCAACCCAATCCCGGGCGAGGACGCCGAATCCTACGAGGTCCGCG
The DNA here is from genome assembly GCA_964546105.1 of uncultured Methanomassiliicoccales archaeon. Taxonomy (GTDB): domain Archaea; phylum Thermoplasmatota; class Thermoplasmata; order RBG-16-68-12; family RBG-16-68-12; genus RBG-16-68-12. Next base: position 10,888 of record CAZJIP010000028.1, on the reverse strand, counting down.
CGGCCCTCGCGGCGACCGGCGACGTGAAGGACGCCCTCCACACGTATCCTCGGAACTACACGTTCGAGAAGGCGCTCCTCAGCCACCTGGCCGCCCATCCGAACGACTACGCAGGCGCGCTCCGCGTCCTGCCGATGAACCTCCTCCTCATGTTCGTGCACGCCTACCAGTCGTTCCTCTACAACCGCATCCTGAGCGAGCGGATGCGGCGCGGCTTGCCACTCTATGAGCCCGTGGACGGCGACCTCGTCCTCCCCGCGGACCGCCGCGGCCTCCCGGACCGGGAGCGGATGATCGAGGTTTCCGGGGACAATTTGGCCCGCGTGGCGGGGCGATGTCGTGCGGGCAAGGCCTGGGTGGGCGCGGTCCTCTTCGGCTCCGAGAGCCGATTCGCCGACGGCGAGATGGGGGAGATCGAGCGCTCGATCGTTGGCCAGGAAGGGCTGCGGCCCGAGGACTTCATCGTGCCGGACATCCCGCGCATCTCGTCCAAGGGAACGCGGAGGGAAATCCTGGCACCGATCCGGTCGCTCGAGACGGAAGTCGTCGCCGATACCTTCCGCCTGTCCGTCGAGCTCACGCGGGGCGCATACGCCACGTGCCTGCTGCGGGAGTACATGAAGAATGACTAGGCCGCAGGCCGCGGCTCACGGGCGGAGCTTGGTCCAGAGGTCCGCGAAACGGTCGACCGCATCGTCGTTGAAGCTCTGGCGGTTGGCGAGGAGCAGGCGGCTGACCTCTGCCAAGTCCTTGATCGCGAAGATGCTCTCCCGCTCGCGGCGGTAGCGGATCAGGAGGTCGCGCGCCATCATCTTCTGGAGGTGATAGGAGAGCGTGGACTTGGACACGCCCGTGGCCTCCCGCAGCTGGGAGAACGTGCGTTCTCCGTGAAGGAGAATCTCCACGACGATCTTCCGCGGGACTCCTTGGCGGAGCACGCCCAAGATGCGCCGCTGGGCCTCCATGAACGCGCGGGCGATGAAGTACCGCTTCCGGTGTCCGTCCGTCTCCGACTTGAGCATGCCCTCGCGCTCGAGGTACATCAGGTGGTAGGACAGCATGCCCGTGGACATGCCTAGGGCCTGCCCGATCCGGCGCAGGTGGACGCCGGGGTTGGCGACCAAGTACTCGTAGATCCTTCGGCGACTCTCCAGCTCGAGACCGTCCGTCATGGGCTCACCGCAGAAGCGCGAGGTACAGGGACACCAGGACGGCCAGGTTCAGCCCGACCCACTCGGGTCCCACGGAGGAGGTCCAGGTCAGCGCCATCTCGAGGACGAGCCACACGCCTTCGACGAGGAAGAGTCCGAAGGCCGCCATCAGGAGGATCAGGCGCCGCTCCCGGTGCCGCAGGTAGGACTTCACCGACACCACCGCCAAGATGGCCGCGAACCCCACGAATGCGACGCGAAGGAAGGCATCGAGAGGACCCATTCTCGCCCGATGATAGACTCCCAGGCTAAAAGGCCTTGTCGTACGACCGTCGAATGCCTAACAAGCGGCGCCTCGGTTGAGTCACCAAACGGGTTCGAAGAATGTCCCAACTCGTCCGGAAGCCGTCCCAAAACCCTTTAGCACGGATTTGGCGGTCAAGGAATGCATGCGAATCCGATGGCGCGGGCGATGGCGCCTCCGCAGGATGGCGGTCGCGCTCGTCGCGCTCACGCTCATCCCGGTCGCGGTCCTCGTGGCTGCCGCCCACGCGCCGGCGGCGTCCCCTTCCGCGGTTGGACCGCGCCCGCATTCCGACGGGCTCCGAGCCCAAGATGTGGATCTTCCCGCGGCGGAGGCGCTGAAGCGGAGCGAGGCGAGCAACCTCTTCGCGCCGTTCGCGTGGGATGGGCAGGTCGTCGCTGGGCCCTTCGTGGCCTTTGATTTCACCATGAGGACGGGCGCCATCGTGGGATACTTCGCGGTCAACGGCACCAACATGTCCCTCCTGGTCGACACGGTGCAGATCCTGGGGTTCACCCCGACCTCGGCACCCGTCATCTCGGGGGCGACGTTCTCCGCCTCCGGGAGCGCCGTGAGCCTCACCGTCCACGACGAGCCCATGGCCCTGCTCGAGATTCGGAGCCAAGGCCGGGCGCGCACCGTCGTGCTGCAGTTCCCCACGTCGGCCAAGGACCTGACGGTGGCCCGCGCGTCCGCGTGGCCTCGGTCGAGCCTTGCGTTCACGGTGGGCGGTAACCACGGCCGCCTCCTCCTGGGCCGCGGGAACCTCTCGATCAACGGGACGACGGTGACCGCGGACCTCCAGCCCGAGGACTACCTAGCCCTCCGCGCGGTCCCTGCGTTCGCGGAGCACGCCGCCGAGCGCACGGCGGTCCTAGAGGCGTTCGCCTCGGGACGGCTCGCCGCGGAGTACGACCTCGTCGCCATGAGCAGCGGGGGTTGGCTCGAGAACTCGGCCCAGTATCAGATGGGACTGGCGGCCTCGAGCACTCATGTCGAGTTCGGCCAAGCGGACCTTGTTTTGGGAGCGACTGAGTCCCGCGGCGGGCTCGTCCTCCTCGCATTCGATCCGCAGACCATGCCGGCGGACAAGCACCATCGTCTCGCCGTCACGGAGAACGGCGTGGACGTGCCCCAAGCGTCGGACCCCGTCCAATCGCTCTACGCCCTCCCGGGCACCCCGAGCCGCGCGTCGTTCGCCCTCCTGGACATGAACGCGACCGTCCTCGTGGTGTACCTGCCGGACCTGAATGCGACCCCCCTCCATATCGAGAGCATCGCGCTCCCCCTGAACGGCCCGGACTGGCCTACCGAGCTCGCGATGATCGCCGCCGTCTTCGTCGTGTCCGTCGCGGCGGCCGTCATGTTCCGCCGGCCGTCCGCGTAACCGGCCAATTTCTTATATGGGGCGCGGCATCGCCGGACCGATGCCTGCGACGAAGGACGTGTGCGGGGTCTCCGGCTGCGGACAGGATGCCGTCCGCTCCGTGGCCGTGGAGAAGGCGAAGGATGCCCTGCCAGGGAAAACGCTGACCGCGGACTTCCGCCGCGTCCACCTATGCCGGGAGCACTACCGCGCGTTCCGCAAGGAGACCAAGAAGGACCGGGAACTCGAGCGGCTCGGATGGTGACCGCTCCCGAGGAACGAGCGGCGGGTCAGCCGATCTCGAGCTCGTTGAGGCCCGTCTTGGGGTTGTGCACGCGGCCGAGCCGGATCGTATCGAACCGTTCGATGCAGATTTCGTTGACCACGCAGGCCTTGGCCCGAAAGAGGTGTCCCCCGACCACGGCGTGGTCCCGTTGGCCCACCGCGACATGGAGATGGAACTTGGGCTCGGCGTTCATGGCGACGCTACCGTGGAACGCGATGAGCTCGTGTCGCCCGGAGTATGACTTCTTCTCGTAGCCCTCGGAACCGAAGAACCCGATCTCGAGGTCCTGGAGCATGCCAATCCCCCAGAGGACTGCGCCGCTCTCGATCCCGTGGTTCCGTGCCGCGCCCTCGAGGCTCGGGAAGACGTCCTCCCCGTCCGAGAGCTTGACCATCACCAAGTGGCCTTCCTCCGCGCTCTGCACGTCCTCACCGCTCCCGCAACGGTATCGCGCGGATGTGCAGCTTCCGCTCCACGGCCCGGGCTAGGTCCGCGGCGCGGCTGAAGACGGGGTACACGACTTGGGGTTCGCAGGCCTCGATGAACCCCATGATGTCGTCGAAGTCCCCGTGGTCGCTCAGGGGGAACTGGGCATCGAGACCGTACCGGCGCGTGAAGTCGAAGAAGGCCGTCCATCCCGACACGTAGGCCGATCGGAGCCGGAGGCCCCCGAGCCAGGAGACGCTCTCCTCCAGGGGCGGCCGGAGCCAGCCCGGCGGAAGGACGTAGACCCGCGGGTCGCGGCGCTCCGATTCGGCAAGGCTCGATATGCGGCGGTAGTCCAGCTTCACGCCATGCCGCACGTAGACGTCCGCGAGGTCCGCGATGCCGTCTGACACGGCGACTTCTACCCCGAGGCGGTTCACAAGGCCGATGAGTTCCTGGCTCTTGCCGAACACGTAGCCGCCTAGGGCCACGGGGCCGTCCGCGAGCTCCATCTCGAGCCAGTTCAGGAGGTCCGCCTCCACCGTGGTCTTGTCCGGGAAGTTGAAGCCGGGCTTCCCGTACGTCGCGTCGACCACGAGGCTGTGCACCTTCTCGGGAAACGCCTTGCCGCACGTGGCGCCGCCCTCCGGGTTGAAGTCGCCCGTGTACAGGAGGTCGTCCACGCGGACCATGGCGGAGCCGAACACGTGGCCCGCGTCCTTCAGGATGACCGAAAACCCGTTCAGGTCCATCGTGCGGCCGTAGGGAAGCTCGGTCCCGGTCCCGGAACCGCGGCGGACCCGGAGCACCTCCAGGGTCTCCGGGGTCATGACGCCGCCCGAGGTCAGATGGTCCATGTGTCCGTGGCTCACGATGGACCCGGGCGTCTTACGGTCCGGGTCGAGGACGACTTGACGGAGGCCGTCTTGGACGACGATGCCTCCGCGGTGGATCACCTGCATCAACCGCGCCTCGTGAACACGTAGCGGATGGGGACGCGGCGCCGGAGGCCGGTCCAGTACCTGCACCGATTGCAGCGGTAGCCCAGGGTCACCGTGCCGCCGTATACGGTCATGTTCCGCACGCGCTGGAGGCGGCCTCCGCACACGGGGCACTTGTACAGGCTCTTCTTGACATCCGTCTCGCGGCAGTGGATTTCGAGCTCGACGAGGCCCGAGTCGATTGCGATCTGCCGCAGACGGACCTCGCCCACGCGGAAGCGCTCCTCGGCCCTCAGGTCCTTCTCCACGAGGAGTTTGAGCCGGTGCTGGCTGTCCACCTCATGCCGGGTCGCGAACACACGCCCCAGGGACTCCTTGACGCGCTCCGCGCTGGGGATCCGGTACTCCGGCATTGCTCGCGGGAAAGGCCGATGGCCATAGGAACGTTTCGCCGGGATGCGCGTCAATCGACCAGGGCGACCAAGCGGACGGGGGATCCCGAAGCGCCCCGGAGCCGGAGGGGGAAGGCGGCCACGGTGAACGGTCTGTCGCCCAGCCGGGCCAGGTTCGCGACGTTCTCGAGGACCGGGATGCCCGCCGCCAGGAGAGCGTGGTGCGCGCCGTAGTTGGATTCCCCGGCGACGTCGATGTTGGGAGAGTCGATGCCCACGATGGAGACGCCCCAGGACGCCAGCGTCCGGCCGCCGGCGGCGGTGAGCCCCGGGTTCTCCGCGAGGTAGCCTGGCGTGCCGCGTTTGCGTTCCCAGCCCGTCCGGAGGAGCAGGGCGTCTCCTTTCGACAGAGAGCGAGGCAAGGCCGACCGCGCGGCCCGCACCTCCGCGGGGCCGATGCGCGTCCTGGGCCGGAGATCGTGCAGATCGAGGACGTGACCGGGAGCGAGGAACGGGTCGAGGGGCATCTCGTCGATGGTCTTTCCGCCCGGCTCCATGTGAAACGGCGCGTCCACGTGGGTGCCCGTGTGGCTCACGAAGAAGAGGGATTCCGCGAGGAATCCGTGGACCTCGCGCGTCGTCCATTGCGTGAATGCGGGCTGCGGATACGCGGGGAACATCTGGGTATCCGGGCTGATCTCCTGGGATAGGTCGACGAGACGGGAGAACCGGAATGCACGCCCCGATCGGGCCATGGTCTCGACACCCCGTATCCGCGCTCCCGGCTTCCCCCTTTCCCCGGCGCGGGAGAAGGGTTATGGTCCGGAGAGGCCTGAGCCAATCCGTGGATTCCATCGCCCCGCGGTCCCTCGAAGACCTCAGCGCGCAGATCGTCGAGTGCCGCAGGTGCCCGCGGCTGGTCCGATACCGCGAGCGGGTGGCACGCACCAAGGTGGCCCGATTCCAAGATTGGACCTACTGGGGGCGTCCCGTCCCCGGATTCGGCGACCCGAAAGCCCGGCTGCTCGTCGTGGGGCTCGCCCCCGCGGCCCACGGCGGAAACCGAACGGGGCGGGTGTTCACGGGAGACCGGAGCGGGGACTGGCTCTACCGCGCGCTCCATCGAGCGGGCTTCGCGAACCAAGCTACCTCGACCTCCGTGGACGATGGGCTCCGGCTCACGGACGCCTACATCGCGGCCGCCGTGCGGTGTGCGCCGCCCCAGAACCGCCCGACGCCGAGCGAGTTTCACCGATGCGCCCCCTATCTCGTGAGCGAGGTGGAGCTGCTCAAGGACCTTCGAGTCGTGGTCACCCTGGGGCAGGTCGCGATGGACCGCTTCCTGCGCGCGTGGCAGGGCGCTGGCCGTACGGTACCGCGGCCCAGGCCCATCTTCGGTCACGGGCGCAGGTACGACCTCGGATCGGTGACCCTCGTCGCCTCCTACCATCCGAGCCAGCGGAACACCCAGACGGGACGCCTCTCGGAGGCCATGCTCGACGCCATCTTCCGGGATGTCCGACGCATCCTCGGGCCGCAGCGCCGCGCGTCTAGCGGGACTCCTACAAAAAGGAGACGCTGAACAGTCGATACGTTTCGTCCAAAAGGGATTATATCCCCCGCGGCTTGCCCGCGACCATGGCCGAGCCGAAGAAGGTCATCATCCTCGGAGCCGCGGGCCGGGACTTCCACAACTTCAACACGTACTTCCGCGACAACGACGAATACCGCGTGGTCTGCTTCACGGCGACCCAGATCCCGGGCATCGCGGGCCGCAAGTATCCCGCGGTCCTCGCGGGCAAGCTCTATTCGGACGGCATCCCGATCCTCGCGGAGGACGACCTCCCCCAGCTGATCCGGAAGTTCGGTGCCAACCTGGTCGTCTTCGCGTACAGCGACGTGGACTACGCCTACATCGGGCACCGCGCCGCCCTCGCGAACGCAAACGGCGCGGACTTCATGCTGATCAACGCCCTCTCGACCATGATCCCGTCGAAGGTCCCTGTGGTGGCCATCTGCGCGGTCCGCACGGGGAGCGGGAAGAGCCAGACCACCCGCCGCGTAGCCCAAATCCTCCGGGACCACGGCAAGAAGGTCGTTGTGGTGCGCCACCCGATGCCCTACGGCGACCTGGCCAAGCAGGCGGTCCAGCGCTTCGCCACGTACGCGGACCTGGACAAGCACGAGACGACCATCGAGGAGCGCGAGGAGTACGAGCCTCACATCGACAAGGGGACCGTGGTCTACGCGGGCGTAGACTACGAGGCGATACTGCGGCAGGCGGAGAAAGAGGCCGACATCGTTCTCTGGGACGGCGGCAACAACGACACGCCCTTCTACAAGCCGGACCTGCTCATCGTGGTGGCGGACCCCCACCGCCCCGGCCACGAAATGAGCTACTACCCCGGCGAGACGAACATCCGGATGGCGGACGTCGTGGTCATCAACAAGGTGGACACCGCGAAGCCGGAGAACATCGAGATTGTGAAGCAGAATGTCCGTGCGCTGAACCCGGATGCGGTCGTCGTCGAGGCGGCCTCGCCGATCACGCCGGACGATGACGTGGGAATCCGGGGCAAGAAGGTCCTGACCATCGAGGACGGCCCCACGCTCACCCACGGGGGCATGGAATACGGTGCCGCGTACATCGCGGCCCAGCGGTTCGGCGCCGCGGAGATCGTGAGTGCGGTCCCCTACGCGGTCGGCTCCATCAAGGATACGTACAAGAAGTACGCGAACTCGCGTAAGGTCCTCCCCGCCATGGGGTACGGGGACAAGCAGATCAAGGAGCTCCAGGAGACGATCGACGCCACGCCCTGCGACCTCGTTGTGAGCGGGACGCCGATCGACCTGAGCCGGGTCCTCAAGGCGAACAAACCCATCGTCCACGTGCGCTACGAGCTGGACGAGATTGGCCACCCGAACCTGGAAGACGTCCTCAAGGACTGGAAACTGATCTGACCGCCTCGCCGCGGGACCGCGTAGGGTCCCCGGACGGTTCTCACGGAAACCGACCGGGGTGAAGCCGGTAGTACTCCCAGAACATCGCGAACGTGATGGCGAAGATCAAGATGAGCCAGTCAACCGGGCTCGTGACCGTGGCCAAGAATCCGGAGAGGGCCGCGGGCAGGAGGACCAGGATCAGGAAACACGACCAGACCACGATTCTCACGAACCGAGACTTCGGGTCGTATCCGAAACGTTCGAGGATCTCCGGGACGACGACGAAGGGGAAGAGGATCGCCACGAAGACCAGGGCGATGAGGAGTAAATCCACCATGGGTGGCTTGTGCAGCATGCGACGCAGGATGAATCTTTCCGCGGGACGCATGCGCCGAGAGGCAGACCTTTAATCTCGCTTCGTCAATTCCACGTCCGGGGCGGAGCACTATGGCACAGAAGGTCACCGTCATCGGTGCAGGCGAGATGGGGCACGGCATCGCGGAGCTGCTGGCCCTCCATGGGTACACGGTCTCCATGCGGGACATCAAGCAGGAGTACCTGGACCGCGGCATGGAGCGGGTCCGGTGGTCCCTCGACAAGCTCGTGGAGAAGGCCCAGGTCACGCGGCAGCAGGCGGACGAAGCGTTGGGGCGGATTCATACAACCCTGGACGTCGCCGAAGCGTGCCGGGACGCGGACTTCGTGATCGAGGCGGTGTTCGAGGACGTGGAGCTGAAGAAGAAGGTGTTTCACGAACTCGACGAAGTCGCCCCGGACAAGGCCATCCTGGCGTCCAATACGAGCGCGATTCCCATCACGAACATGGCCTTCGCCACGCGCCGGCCCACGAAGGTCGTGGGCATGCACTTCTTCAACCCGCCCATGCTCATGCCCCTGATCGAGGTCATCCGGGCGGAGAAGACCTCGGACGCCACGCTGCAGGCTGCGGTCGACCTATCCAAGTCCCTCGGGAAGACGGCCATTGTCGTGCGCAAGGATGTGCCGGGGTTCATCACGACCCGCGTCCTCGCGCCGTACATGAACGAGGCCGCATGGATCCACTACGAGGAGAAGGTCCCCATCGAGACGATCGACGCCGCCATGCGGTACCGCGCCGGCTTCCCCATGGGCCCGTTCGAGCTGGCGGACCAGGTCGGCATCGACCTGCTGTTCACCGCGCAGGAGAAGGCGGGCCTGCCCGTGCCGCCCCCGTTCCAGCAGATGTACGCGGCGCGCAAGTTCGGAAAGAAATCCGGCGAGGGCTTTTACTCCTATAAGGCAGGACGACCCAAGCTCACCCCGGATATGGGCGGCTCCTTCGACCCGATCCGCATCCTCGCGCCGATCATCAGCGAGGCCGCGGAGCTCGTTGCCATGGACGTGGCCAGCCCTGCGGAGATCGACGAGGCCATGCGCCTGGGGACGGCGTTCCCGAAGGGACCCCTCGCCATCGCGGACGACTTGGGCATCGACAAAGTGCTCGCGGCCTTGAAGAACCATCCACGGTTCAAGCCCGCGAAGATCCTCCAGGACATGGCGTCCCGCGGAGAGCTCGGCGTCGCATCCGGCAAGGGCTTCTACGAGCACCGCGCGGCTGCGGCGGAAGGTGCTCGCCCGAAGTTCGAAACCATCCTGGTCACCAAGGACGCGGCCACCCACGTGGCGACGATTATGCTGAACCGACCTGACCGACTCAACACGTTCACCATGCAGATGTTCGATGAGATCGAGGGCGCCCTCCGGGACCTCGGGAAGGACGAGGAGGTACGGTGTGTGGTCTTCACGGGGTCCGGTGAGCGGGCGTTCAGCGCGGGAGCCGACCTCACCGCGTTCGGCGAGGCGACCAAAGCCCATCACTTCTGGAAGCTCATCCGCCGCGTCGAGGAGGTCTTCCACGGCGTCGCGAACTTCCCGAAACCTACGATCGCCGCGCTCAACGGGGCCGCGGTGGGCGGCGGGCTCGAGCTCGCGCTCGCCTGCGACTTCCGAATCGCGGCGCGACGCGCGAAGATTGGCCAGACGGAGGTCGCACGGGGACTTGTACCCGGAGGCGGCGGCAGCCAGAGGCTCGTGCGCATCGTGGGCCTCGCGAAGGCGAAGGAGCTCGCGATGATCGGGGACCGGATTATGGCCGACGAGGCCGCGGCGATCGGGCTGATCACGAAGGCCGTAGACAACGAGGCCTTCGAGGCCGAAGTCAAGGCCTTCGCGGAGAAGCTCGCGAAGGGACCGCCGGTGGCCATGCGCCTGATCAAGATCATGCTCAACCGCGGCGGAGACATGCCCATCGACGCGGGGCTGGAGACGGAGGCCATGACGTTCGGCCTGGTCATGTCCACGGACGACGTGTATGAAGGCGTCCAGGCCTTCATGGAGAAGCGGCCGCCCGATTACAAAGGGGAGTAGCCCCTCGGTTTCGTGTATTTGCGTTAAATCGGAGCGATGTCCGCCCCGCCTGGATGGCCGGGACCGGATGGCCTCCCGCGCCTCGTCCCCCAGAGCGGGAACTACCCGCGGCCGATGACACCTTTCTTCGCGAGCGCCTCAATCTGCTTCGCCGTGTAGCCGAGGGAGGCAAGGATGTCCTCCGTGTCCTCGCCCCTCGCGGGCGCGCGCACGGGGACGCGGGTCGCGGTGACGGAGTGCTTCGCAGGATGCGCGATGACCTGCATCTTCCAGAGGCCCGGGATGTCGACGACGGGGAGAAGATCACGGGCCTTCACCTGCGGGTCACGGACCACGTCCGCCACGCTCTTCACCCCGACGATGGGCAGGTTCGCTTCCGCGAAGATGGCCTCCCACTCCGCCTGGGTCTTGGTTCGGAAGCGCGTCTCGAGGAGTTTCACGACGCGCGTCTTCTCCTTCTCGTCCGTGAGCTGCGCGTCCGCGAGGTCAGGCACGCCCAAGAGATCGCACATGCGGTTCCAGAACTTGGACTCGACCACCGCGACGGCGAGCCAGCCGCGGTCTGCGGTCGGATACAGCTTGTAAAAGGGGAACCTCCCCGTGAGCAGGGCTTCGCCCGCCACGGGCTCTTCTCCTGTGGCGAGATACCGCGCAAGGTTGAGGACCATGAGGC
>CAZJIP010000027.1:0-18381 GCA_964546105.1 uncultured Methanomassiliicoccales archaeon | reverse complement strand
CGACCGGCGGATCCGGGAAGGACGGGGTCATCGTCCTGCAGGGAGATCGCCGCAAGGACGTGGTCCGCCTTCTGCAGCAGAAGGGCTACACGGTCCGCTAAGTCCCTCGGGAGCGCGCCTTCATAAGGCGCCGGGACGTTCGCTCCCCCGCCCAGGGGGAACCATGAAGGCGGTGGTCATCCCGCAGTACGGCGGGCCCGAGGTCCTGCAGTTCGTCGAGGACCAATCTGAGCCCGTGCCGGGCCCCGATGAGGTCGTGCTGCACGTCCACGCCGCGGGCCTCAACCACCTAGACCTCACCGTGCGCAAGGGCATTCCCACCTCGAAGCTCACCCTGCCGCATATCCCGGGAGCGGACGTGGCGGGGGAGGTGGCCAAGCTCGGCTCCGACGTCACGGGGTTCGAGCCCGGGGACCGCGTCGTCGCGAACCCCGGCCTCTCCTGCGGCCGTTGCGAGTTCTGCCTTGCGGGCGAGGACTCCCTGTGCAGGGACTTCAAGATTCTCGGGGAGCACGTGCCGGGAACGTACGCGGAGTACGTTGCGGTCCCTGCACGGAACCTCCTGCCCATCCCCGTCGACATGGACTGGACCACCGCCGCGGCTGCTCCCCTCGCCTTCATGACGGCCTGGCGGCTGCTCGTGACGCGCGCCGCAATCCGCCCCGGCGAGGATGTCCTCATCCTGGGCGCGGGTTCCGGCGTATCCATGGCCGCGATTCAGATCGCCAAGCTCGGAGGCTGCACGGTCTACACGACGAGCTCAAGCGACGCGAAGCTCAAGCGGGCCAAGGAGATCGGCGCCGACGTCGTGATTAACTACAAGGAGATGCCCTGGAGCAAGGCCGTCTGGGAACTCACAGGGAAGCGCGGCGTCGACGTGGTCCTGGACCATGTGGGCGAGGAGACGTTCAAGGACAGCCTGCGCGCGCTCCGCAAGGGAGGTCGCCTCGTCGTCCCCGGGGCCACCACGGGCACTCTCCCGCAGATCGACCTGCGGTATCTCTTCTGGCGCCAGCTCTCCGTCCTCGGATCCACGATGGCGAACCGGCGGGAGTTCGAGGAGGTCATGAAGCTCGTGTTCATGGGACGGCTCAAGCCCATCGTGGACCGCGTCTTCCCCCTCCGCGAGGCTGCCGCGGCCCATGCGTACCTCGAGAAGGGAGAGCAGTTCGGGAAGGTCGTCCTGAGCGTCCCGTGATCCCAGGGCTCAGGCGCTGGGCCGGGGCATCCGGGAACGAATGGCCTCAATAAGCTCCGTGGCCTCGGGGAAGTGCTCCGCCTTGTCGAGCGAGAAGATCAGATCTCCGTCGAGGCGTACGTCGTACACGCCGTGGTCCCCCGGGATGAGGCGGACGTCCGTCAAGCGCTGGCCGAACTGCTTCAAGATGGCGTCCGCATCCTGGATCGCCTTCTGCTGGTATCGACAGGGCACGCAGTAGGTGATGGCCACTTCCGGCATGCGGAGGATTCCAGGGCATACTCCGATAAGAACCTGTCCTAGCCCGGAGACGGCACCTCTTGAAGCTGGCGTCGCGGCGAGCCCTTGCACGCCACCGGGACGTGCGCGGGGCGCCTGCGGCGCTCGAAGCGCCCGAGGTGCCGGCGTGTGTGCCGGGCTTCTACCGCGGCCTTCACGGCCGCCCGGAGCCAGTCGACGTCCTCCGTCCGGTACTCGAGCCGTGCGTACTCGCGCAGGATGTCGTTCGTCTGCAGGCGCGCGTTTCCATCGATCCAGATTCCATACATGTCTTGTGCCTCGGAAGGGAGAAGGACGTCCGAGGCGAGGGTCTTTGACCCGCCATTGACGGCCGTCGAATGACGGCACCATCCATATAGTCCCCCAGGTCCATGGCCCTGTCATGGGCCTTTGGGAAGTATCCTTCCGCACGCAGTATGACTATCCATTCATCCAGATGTCCGCGCGCCATCCTGGGGTCCCGATCTCCATGTGGTGCATCTGGGGCCGTGAGCTCCTCCAGGTGCCGACCCAGGACGAGCATGAGCTCGCCGCCATCGAGAAGGAAATCCGGAAGGCGGGTCGGGTCATCGACCGATGGATCGAAGCTCAGGAGGCGCGGATCTTCATGCTTCGCTGCACCTGCGATACGTACCAGAACAGCCCGTGGAACGTCTGGGAACCGTACCAGTTCGTGGATGCGCCTCCCGCCGTCTACCAGGACGGCTGGGGCTACTTCCGTGTCCTGAGCTTCGAGGAGGAGCGGACCAAGGAGTTGTTCCGCGACTTGAACAAGCTCGGCCCGACGGAACTGATCCGGAAGCGTGAGCTGGCGCTCAACTTCCTCCCTTCCACGATTTGGGTCAGCAGCCTGTTCGCCGACCTCACGGGGAAGCAGATCGATGCGATCCTGAAAGCCCACCGATACGGCTACTACAGCAGCCCGCGAGAGGTCACCACGGAGAATATCGCGCGGAGCCTGGGCGTGAGCCGCTCCACCTACGAGGAGCATCTCCGCAAGGCGGAGAACCGGATCATGGCGTCCCTGATCCCCTACCTTCAGCTGTTCGCCGCGGCGGAGAAGCGGCCGGAACCCGCCATCGAGAAGGGGCCGCCCGTGGCGGTCGAGGTCTCGGGCGTGTAGGCCGCCTCAGGAAGACGGCGGCGCGGGCGGCGGCGGTGCCGGCGGCTTCGGGGCGGCTACCGCGGGGGCCGGCGTCGGGAGGGGAGCGCTGCTCGTCTCCCCGACGATTTTGCCGCGCACCACGGCCCCCTTGTCGATGTACATGCGGCCGCCCTCGTTGACCGCATCCCCGAGGACGAGGCCGTAGATCTCGAGGTCGCCGCCCACGGCCTTGCAGCTCTTCGTGACCATCCCCTTCACCACGGCCTTCCCCTTCAACTCCGCGAGCAAATTCCCGGAGACCATGCCCGTGACGTCGCAGACGCTGTTGTCCCGGACGAAGAGGTCGCCTCGAACCAAGCCCGTCATCTGCGTGCTTCGGGGGCCGATGACCACCACGGAGCCTTCGAACCGCTCGTCAAGGGTGCCCCCGCGAAAGATGCGCACGCCCATCAAGCTCGCCTCGACCGGAGCCAAGGCCTGGATTTTACTTCAAGATTTCGGCCATCCGCGTCGCCCACGTGAATCGACCGTGGGACCGAAGCCTTTTGGCCGCCTCTCCCATCGGGAGGATCGCCATGATCGGACCCGACCGGACCATCCAGGATGATATCGCGCTCCTCGAGTCGACCCTCGCCGCGGTCGTCGAAGCGGAGGCGGGAGGTGAGGTCGTGGACCTCGTCCGCGACCTGATGGAGCGGTGCGAGGAAATCCGCGCCCGGGGAGATCCTGCGGCCGCCTTGGCGGTCCGGGGACTCGCAGAAGGCCTTCCAACCGACCGTGCCGCGGATGTGGCCCGGGCGCTATCGTTCCAGCTGCTCCTGCTCAACCTGGCGGAGGACATCAACCGCGTCCGGCAGCTTCGCGCTGCGGCGACCTCGGACGTACCCGCACCGCAATCCCTGGAGGAGGCCCTGAAGCAGCTCCGGGAGAAAGGCTTCGACCGCGAGGGCCTCCTGCGCCTCCTGGGGCGGCTCGATGCGCGTCTCGTGTTCACGGCGCATCCCACGGAGCCCAAGCGAAGGACCGTCCTGGAGCGTCTGCGCCGCATCCAGGCCCTGCTGTCCCGACTGGACCGCGAGCGTCTCCTGTCTGCGGACATGGACGCCATCCGGGGCGAGCTGCGTCGGGAGATCACCGGGCTCTGGCACAGCGATGAACTGCGGTTCCGCCGCCCTCGGGTGGTGGACGAGATTCGGATGGGGCTCTTCTATTTCGACCACGTGGTCGTGGACATGATTCCTGCGTTCTACCGCGGTCTCACGCGCGCCCTCGACCGGGCGTGCGGTCCTGCGCGCGATCGCGTTCCGAGCTTCCTGTCCTTCGGTTCGTGGCGTGGCGTGGACATGGATGGCAACCCGAATGTCACGCCGGCATCCATGCGCGAGGCGGCTCGCGCCCAGCGTGCCTTCATCCTGAACCGTTACCAGGCTCGGTGCCGGGAGCTCATCGACATCCTGACGGAGAGCTCGCGGTACGTGCCTGCGTCCCCCGCGCTTATGGCTTCCCTCGCCCGAGACCGGAGGGACCACCCAAGGACCGCCCGGGACATCCGTCAAGTGAACCGCGACGAGCACCACCGGGCCAAGATCACGTTCATTGGCCACAAGATCGGCTCCGTGCTCACGCGGCCCGCGGACGGCTACCGCTCGCCCGAGGAGCTGCTCACGGACCTCCGGCTCCTCCAGTCCTCGCTGCGGACGAACGGCGCGCCCGACGAGGCGGACGGACCGCTGGAGGACCTCATCCGTCAGGTGGAGACCTTCGGATTCCATCTGGCCTCGCTCGACCTCCGACTCAACTCGAAGGACGTCGCGGCCGCGGTCTCCCAGATCCTCGCGAGTTCGGGCGAGACGAGGACCTACGGACGCAAGAGCGAAGAGGCCCGAGTTGCCCTGCTCACGCGGCTACTGCAATCCCGCTTCCGCCCGACGAAGCTCAAGCTCTCCGGCGATAGCGCGCGAGTGGTCGACGCCTTGCGCGCCTTGGACGAGATCCAACGCACGCACGGCGAGGTCATGATGCACACCGTGGTCCTAAGCATGGCCCAGGCGCCCAGCGACGTCCTCGGGCTTCTCCTCGTCGCGCAGGTCCTGCGCCTCGTGGACCTCAAGCAAGGTTACAGTCACCTCGACGTCTCCCCGCTGTTCGAGATGATCGAAGCGCTCCACGCCTGCGGCGGCACCATGGGGCGGCTCTACTCGAACCCCACATACCGGGCGCACCTGCGGTCTCGCGGCATGCGCCAGGAAATCATGGTGGGCTACAGCGACAGCATGAAGGACGGTGGGATCTTCGCCTCGCGGTGGCATCTCTTCCGCGCAGAGCGGGAGCTCGCGGTTCGGAGCTTGGACGCGGGCGTCACGCTGACGATCTTCCACGGCCGCGGGGGTTCCATCAGCCGCGGCGGCGTGCCCATGCACGAAGCGATGCGGGCGCTGCCCTCCGAGGTCGCCACGGGCCGCATCAAGGTCACGGAGCAGGGCGAGGTCCTGACGCAGAAGTACTTCCATTTCCCCGTCGCGGTACGCGAGACGGAGCAGTTCGTGAGCGGCCTGCTCCTCGCGGTGGCCGCTCGTCCCTTAGAACCCGAGACCGCTTGGATGGCCTCCATGGACCGCATGGCCCATGCCGGCGAAGCGGCCTATCGCGGCCTCGTCTACCGAGACCCCGGACTTCCCGTCTACTTCGAGCACGCGACGCCGATCGATGAGATCGCGGAACTGAACATCAGCTCGCGTCCCTCCAGCCGCAGAGGGACCTTGAAGATCGAGGATCTGCGGGCGATTCCTTGGGTCTTCGCTTGGATGCAGAACCGCACAATCCTACCGGGCTGGTACTCCGTGGGAGCGGCCCTCGCGTCGGAGACCGATTCTGGTCTCTTGGCGCGCATGCACCGCGAGTGGCCGTTCTTCGCGGGCATGCTGGATGCCGCGCGGATGGTCCTGGGGAAGACCGACCTCACGCTGGCGAGCCGCTACGCGGATTTGGTGCCAGATAAGGAGATCCGCCTGCGGATTTTCGGTAGGATCGTCGAGGAGCACGGGAGGAGCCTGCAGCAGACGCTGGAGATCGCGGGCGTTCGCCAAGTCCTCGACGTGGACCCCGTGCTCAAGGCGGTGATCGCGAGGCGCGACCGCTACCTGGACCCACTGAATTACATCCAGGCGGACCTTCTCGACCGCAAGCGGCGCGGGGGGAGGAAGGATCCCGAGCTACTCCGGGCCATCCTGCTCACGGTGAACGGGATTTCCCACGGGCTGCGGAACACGGGATGATGGAAGATGGGATTCCCATCGTGGACTCTTTATTTGCAAAGGGGAATTCCGGCTAGACGGTGGGGAGATGCAAGCGAACCCGACGAATCCCAGCTCGCCCGAGGCCCGGTGCCACGGGTGCGGATCCACGATGCGACTGGTGGGGACCGAGCAGTTCCGGATCGGAGGCACGAGCGGCGGGTGGAAGCTCCTGTTCGGCGAATGGGCAGAGCTCGGAGAATCCATGATGGGCCTCGAGATGTGGGTTTGCCCGTCCTGCCGGCGCGTGGAATTCCGAGTTCCCGCAGGATACCAACTCCCGGAGAATCGCGTGCAGGGGCTTCGCTACGCGTGCCCGGGGTGCGGTGGAGACGTGTATCAGGGCGAGACAAAGTGTCCTGAGTGTGGATATGTGCGGAAGGATAGTGCCGCACCCTGAGGTGGGGCGCGCACCCCCGCACGCAGGACTCGACAACCGTCCGGGCACTCACTCGTGGGCTTGGAGCCACTTCTCCGCGTCGAGCGCGGCCATGCACCCAAACCCCGCGGCCGTGATGGCCTGGCGGTAGCGATGATCGTGCACGTCGCCCGCCGCGAACACGCCGTCCACGCTCGTGGAGGTCTGGTAGCCGTCGTGGGGTCGCAGGACGATGTAGTCCTTCTCGAGGTCGATCTGACCCTTGAAGACCTCGGTGGCCGGGGCATGTCCGATGGCGAGAAAGAGCCCTTGGGTCTTGAGGTCCGTCGTGCCCCCAGTCTTGACGTTCTTCACGCGGACGCCTTCCACCTTCGTGTCCCCGAGGACGTCGACGACCTCGGAGTCCCAGACCACCTTGACGTTCGGAGTCTTGAGGAGTCGCTCCTGCATGATCTTGCTCGCGCGGAATTCGTTGCGCCGATGGACCACGATCACGGTCTTGCAGAGCTTGGATAGGTAGAGCGCCTCTTCCATGGCGGTATCGCCCCCGCCCACGACGGCCACGTCCAGCTGCTTGAAGAAGAAGCCATCGCAGTTGTGGACTGTGGCACCCGGAGTGACGTAGCTGTTTCGTCCGGCAACGGCGATATTGTGGACCTCGCCCGAGTAGCGGATTCTGTCGAGCCGCGAAACCGGCAAGTAGGCATATCGTCCTCGAATCCATGCATATGAATGTGAACGGGTGCGTTTGGAAAGCAGGGGATGTTTCTCTCCAAAGACCAAACTGGCAAATTCTAGCCAAGCGCCCCCAATCTCAAGTTCGAAGCGATCGTGCTTGAATCGGAATTCGCGACCGTCGATTGTGGACTTGGTTTGGTTGAGCCGCCTCGTTGACCGCCGCATGACCCTCGGGATTATGTTGAGTCTTAGCAACATCATCTTGAGCTGAGCGGCCAGCTTGGGCGAATTGGTGACGAGCACGAACCCCAGGGGGCGAGTTCCCCCATCCCCTCGCCAATATCCTTTGAGAAGTTCCGCCTGCTTCTCCGCCGGCAGGTAGAGAAACCAGTGCGGAACCGACTTGCCGTAGGAGTATTTGCCGAAAAGCTTGAGGAAGAGTTCCCGCAGAATCCCAGCGTAGCACTCGATTCGGGTCACAGCGCCTTCGCGTTTCAGTGCCGGTTTGTAGTCGAACAGCCTCTCAATGATAGAGACAGCGTCAGCAACATAGGCCTTGTCCTTTGGCCCGAAATAGAGGTTGATCCCGCGAGACGTGATGGTCCCGTCAGCGAGGAAGTATCCAGCAAGTCGCATGAAATCCCCATTAAGAGGAACATCGTCGGTCAGTCGTCTCGAAGTCACGGTCTCTAGGGTGAAATGGACCCTTCCAAGCTCATCCCTTGGCAATCCCAGGAGCCTGGACAACCGTATCGTCGGTAGGTCTTTTGTTTCTGATACAATCGGATAGAGTAGGATGTGACTCGGTGTCAACTCTCCCGCGGGGATCCACTCGGGCTCGTGCCAAGCCGATTGCCAGTAGTTTGCGCCGTTCCCGCGGTCTAGGGTCGTCGCGAGCACAGGATGCTCCGGCGTTAGAAGTGTGTCTTCTTCCTGAAAATACCGAGGCAATATCCGAATCAAGTCTCCGCGGTAAGGTCGGCTCCCAATCCCGATGACTTCTTGGAACGTCCCATCATCTGTCAACACTCGCTGGCCTTCCCGCACGGATTCGATTGTCATGGGTGCCGCATTCGCGACGATTGTTGACCCCGATGGCAGGCACGTAGCACATGCGCTCACACCACGGCCCTTGAGGCGTTGCTCGTTGGGGAGGTTGAGATACTTCGCGTTCGCTCCTGTTGCGAGAATGACCGTCCTGCCTTGGTACTCCTGCTCTCCCACCCAGACTCTGAAGGGACGAGCCCGGAAGTCCACCTTGGTCACGTTGTCGTCCACGAAGTCCGCCTTGAACCGCTCCGCCTGCTTCCGCCAGAGGTCCATGAGCTCAGGTCCGAGGATCCCGTTTGGAAATCCGGGATAGTTCTCCACATCGGAGGTGAGCATGAGCTGGCCGCCTGCGACTTGCCCTGCAATCACGAGCGTCTTCAGGTTCGCCCGTGTCGCGTAGATGGCCGCGGTGAGTCCAGACGGCCCGGAACCGATGATGACTACGTCGTAGGGAGGCATTCGTCAAACGAAAGTCGGGGTGTCCTATAAGTGTTTCTCGGAGGACTCCGAACGACGTCGCTTGCACTCCGCATCTTCATATCGCAGTGTGCGCATCGTGAGGGGCCTTGGCTTCGAAAGACCTGGAGCGACTCCTGATCCTGATTCCGGGCGGAGCTCACAAAGAGGCCATATCCTTCTTCGACCGTGTGATCGGGGATCCCGGCACGGCGGGCGCCATCCTCCTCGAGCTGGTCCAATCGGCCTCGAACCACGACGATCCGCAGCTCCACACGCCTCACGGGCTCCTCACCATGGTGGCGGGGCGCGATCTCCTGCGCCTGACACGCCCGCCGGGCGGACTGGGCCTCTTGCGCTTCCTCTTCCTGTACAACTTCACGCTGCAGCGGCGCCCCTTCTCAGAACCCGCGGCGGCCGCGATGGCACGATCCGTTCCTCCGGCGTCCGCCGAGGAGCTGGGTGTGGCCTACGGCAAGGCGATTTCGGGAGGCCTCGGGGAGCAGGCCGCAAGCCTCGTGGGTCGACTCGCCACGGACGTCGGATTCGAGGCGGCCGCCCACCTCGTCCTCCGTTCCTCCCTCGGTGATCTCGGCCGCTTGGGCCACAATCTGGCCACGGCAGCGTCCTACGTGGAAGCTGCGGAGGCGGTCGGCCGCGGGCGGGATCTGGTTCCCTTCATGAACCTGGCTCGGCTGCAGGCATTCTCCCTGCAGGGCGTCAAGGCTCCCGACATCCTGGAGCGCGGGTCTGCCGGCGAAGGGAAGGCCGACGTCGCGTATCTCGGGGACCTCGTCGTCGAGGGGTCCTTCGATCGGGTGGAGCCCGTCCTACAGGCGTTCGCGTTCGCGGGCCGGGTCGAGGAGGCGTATCGTCCGCTCCTCATTGCCACGAGCGCGGATCCCGGGTTCCTGGGACATTCCCTGAGCCTCGTGCATGCCGCACGACGTGCCTCGCGGTTCCTCACCCCTTCGGAGAACACGTGGCTCTCTTGGAAGCTGTACCGCACGCTGACCACGCGCTTTGGCTACCCCGAATTCCTCACGCTGGGGAATCCTGAGGGAATTGACCGTGCCGCGCTGCTCGCGGCACTCGAATCAAGTCTCCGCGACCGTTCGCCTCCCGTGGAACGGACCCTCCGCCAGGCCTTGGAGAATGACGTCCCGCTGGACGAGCTGCTCGCCACGATCGTCGACTTCTACGGCAACTGGACCGTGGGCGAGAAGGAGCACACGATTAGTTACCTGAACGCGGCGCTCCAGACTGCAAAGTTCCTTGGGCGGGACCTGGCCTTGCTCCCGCTGACCATCGCCCTGGGCAAGCTCCCCTTCTAAGGACGCGGTTCAGCGGCGCTTCGTGATTTCCTCGGCCTTTGCCTTCTCATGGAACTGCTCGGTTTCCGTGGAGCCCTCCATGGCTAGGG
Organism: uncultured Methanomassiliicoccales archaeon; assembly: GCA_964546105.1. GTDB lineage: Archaea > Thermoplasmatota > Thermoplasmata > RBG-16-68-12 > RBG-16-68-12 > RBG-16-68-12. The sequence goes on along the minus strand of CAZJIP010000027.1, from coordinate 8,520 downwards.
TGGACGACGTGCCGCCGCTCGAGACCGTGGCGACTTCGTCGAAATAGCCCGTGCCCACGAACGCCTGGTGCTCCACCGCCGCGTAGCCTTCCTCCTTCGCCGCGAACTCCTCCTGCTGGAGTTCCGTGTACGCGGTCATCGCCGTGTCGCGGTAGTCCCGTGCCAGGCGGAACATGGAGAGGTTCATGGAGTGGAACCCCGCCAGGGTGACGAACTGGAAGCGGTAGCCCATGTCCGCGAGCTCTTCCTGGAACCGCGCGATCTTCAGCGCATCGAGTTTCTTCCGCCAGTTGAACGACGCGGAGCAGTTGTAGGCGAGCATCTTGCCGGGGAACTTCGCATGGAGCGCGTCCGCGAAGGTCCGCGCCTCGTCGAGATCGGGGCTCGAAGTCTCGCACCAGACGAGGTCCGCATAGGGCGCGTACGCCAGCCCTCGCGCGATGGCTGCGTCGAGGCAACCTCGCAGGGTGTGGAATCCCTCTGACGTGCGCTCGCTTCCGACGAACTCCCCGTCCCGCGGGTCCACGTCGCTCGTGATGAGCTTCGCACTGTTCGCATCCGTGCGCGCGATGAGCACGGTCGGGACGCCCTCGATGTCCGCCGCGAGGCGTGCCGCGACGAGCTTCTGGATGAACTCCCGCGTCGGGACCAGGACCTTGCCTCCCAGGTGGCCGCACTTCTTCGCGCTGGCCAGCTGGTCCTCGAAGTGGGCTGCGGCGGCCCCGGCGTCGATCAGGGCCTTCATGAGTTCGAAGGCATTCAGCGGCCCGCCGAAGCCGGCCTCGGCGTCCGCGATGATGGGAGCGAACCAGTCCACGGCCGTCTTCCCGGCCAGGCGCTGCTTCTGGTCTTCGCGGCGGAACGCGTTGTTGAGTCGTCGGACCACGTTTGGGACCGAATCCGCCGGATAGAGGCTCTGATCCGGATACGTCTGCCCCGCGTCGTTCGCGTCGGCGGCGACCTGCCAGCCGCTGAGGTAGATGGCCTTCAGCCCGGCCTGCACCTGCTGGACCGCCTGGCCTCCGGTCATCGCTCCCAGCGCCGCGACGAAAGGCCCGGCCCGAAGCAGGCTCCAGAGCCGTTCGGATCCGCGTCGCGCAAGGGTGTGCTCGATCTGGACCGAACCGCGGAGGCGGACCACGTCTTCCGCAGTGTAGGGCCGGACGACACCGGCCCAGCGTTCGTCGGTTTTCCAGCTCTGCTCGATTTCGCGTGCCTCAGTCACTGCCGTTCCCTCCGATGGACGTCTCGGTGATCGTGAGCGAGGGCCCGAGCCGTGCGGCTCCCGTCCGGTACGCCCGGACCGTCCAGCAGGTCTTTTCCATATTCACACCCAACAATCTGCCCCCTAGCAAGCGCGAGGGGAAGATCATCCGCCAAGCACCACCGAGGCCGCGTTGCTCGACGCAGAAAGATGCCCCGCCAAAGCGGGTTGCATGGACCTCGGCATGTTGTCGCTTGACGGAAGGTTTCGGGTTACTTAAACGTTGTTGCCATGGAGTAGCACGGGCCGGATTTGGGCATCGAACCAAGGCATCTGGCAGAATGCCCGAGGGTTCATTTCCCTCCGTGGCCTAGGACTAGCAGAATGCAAACGGACGCGCCCTACGTTCTCCTGTACGACGGCGATTGCTGTATCTGTTCAGCCTTCGCACGGGTCGTGACCCTCTTGTCCCGGAGACGCTTGATCCACGCGCGACCAATCCAAGCGTCGCGTGCATTGCTTGGTGGAATGTCCGAGGAGGCGGCCCTGGGGTCGGCGCACCTCGCCTCCCCCGACGGCAGGATTCGCAACGGTCCCGACGTGCTTCCCGCCATCGCGGGTGTGCTCCTTGCTTGCCCGGACTTGGAGGATCGCGTGAACGCGTCCCTTCGCGCGCGGGCCACTACGCACCATGCATACCGGCTCCTGGTATCGCTGCGTGGGAGCCTCAGTTGCGCGTCCGGCGCGCCTTCTTCGGCGGCACGTACCCTTCGATGAGTGACCGCAGCGCCTTCAGATTGCGGCGGTAACCCGCGTCGTCCCCGGGGTATTCGAGGCAGCCCGGCAACTCCCGGAAGCGCGCATCGTTCACCAGGGGGCGGAATCCCTCGAGTCCAATCTTCCCCTTGCCGATGTTCTCGTGGCGGTCCGCATGGGAGTTCAGTTCTCCCTTGGAGTCGTTGAGGTGAAACGCGCGAATCCGACCCAGGCTCACGGTCGCGTCCAAGGTCTTCATTAGGTCCTCGTAGGCTTCGCGGGTCCGGAAATCGTAGCCCGCCGCGAAGGCATGGCATGTGTCCACGCAGACGCCGATGCGGTCGGGGAAGGAGGACTGCTCGATCACCGCGGCGACTTGTTCGAACGTGTATCCGAGGACGCTGCCCGCTCCCGCCGTGTTCTCCAGCACCGCGAACACGTCGGGCGCCTGGGCGTGGGACAGGCACCAGTCCAGGCTCTGGGCGATCGCGCGCAGGCCGGCCGCCTCCCCCTTGCCCATGTGGGCCCCGGGGTGGAAGATCACGTCGTGCAGACCGAGCTGCTGCGCGCGCTCCAGCTCCTCCACGAATGCGGTGCGCGAAACCTTCAGCATGGGCTTCGTGGGCGAGGCCAGGTTGATCAGATAGTTCGCGTGGACCACGGCCCGGGCGATGTGGTGGGCGGTCAGGTTCTCGCGGAACGCGATGCTCTCGTCGACCGCGAGCGGCTTCGTCTTGCGGAGCATGCGCGGGCTCCGGGAGAAGATCTGAATCGCCTCGCAGCCGACCGCCTCCCCACGCTCCGGCGCGAGGGCGATGCTCTCCGCGATGGACATGTGGGCCCCGAGGTACATCCGCCGCCCTCCGGTGCCCGGTAGCGGCTGGGGTCACATGAGCTTTGCCGATTGGGGCCGAATTCGGGCCAAGCGCCTTGACGTCCCGGGCGCGTGTCGGCATCGGAGAGCCGCGGCATGGTGCTGGAACGCGAGGTGGAATCTCGCTTCACGGGGATGATCTTCCTCCTTCGGCGCGCGATCCCCAGACTCCCTGACGGCCACCTGCGGCTCTCTCCCATGCCCGACATGGGGTTCGCGCGGAAGCGGCCTCGGCGCACGTGACGGGCCCCGTCACTCAACGCGGGGCAGCTCGTGCGGGAGGCGTCGCGCCTTGACGATCAGGTAGGACTGGGTGAGGTGCTTCTCGCCGCGGGCGAAGGAGTCGGAGAGCTCCTCCCACCGCCCGTCCTCGACCCACCTCCGGATCGTCTCGTCCCGGAGGAAGAGCTCAACCTCCCGCAGTTCCTCGAACTCCGCGACGATCATGTCGACCCCCATGAACTCGACCTCGAACCGGTTCTCCTCGAGGAGGTCCTGCATGGTGTCCTCGTAGAACGCCCACCGCGATCCGCGCCGCGTCTCCTTCCAGTGGTCCCCGTGGTGGCAGCAGAAGATGAACTTGCCCTCGGGGCGCAGGCCGCGGGACGCATGCCAGACGATCTCGGGGGACATGCACAGGTTGCTCGTGACGAAGTCGAAGGGCTCGTAGGAGAACTCGCGGTAAGGGGTCTTCTCCACGTCGCCCCACACGAAGTCCACGTAGCGGATGTCCTTGACGCCCGCGTAGGCGCGGGCCTGCTGGAGCTTCATGCGGTCCAGGTCTACGCCGATCACGTGGCCCCCGATGCCCGCGGCGACGAAGGCGAGCCGTCCCTCGCCCGTGCCCACGTCGAGCACGCGGCGCCCGCGGAAGTCCTCGTGCCGGAACTGGTCCAGGAGCATGGGCCGCAGCTCGAACGCATGCCGCGCCGCGTCCCTCCAGAGCAACCGGCGGGTCTGGCGGATTACGTCGACCACGAAGTGTCCTCGGGGCTCCGGATGCGGGCTTCGGGATAAGAGGCCATCGGTGACGGCGTGCAACGGCGCACGCTTATAGGAAGCGGCCACCATGGCACGCCGGGAATCGCGATGGACTTGCAGGAGTTCGGCCTCTTCGTTGGCGGGAAGGCTCGGCCGGCATCCTCGGGGAAGACGGCTGAGATTCTCGATCCCGCGACGAACCGGCCCGTCGCTCGGGTGGCCTCGGGGACTCGGGAGGACGTGGACTCGGCGGTCGAGACCGCGCGAGCTGCCTTCGAGTCGCCGGAATGGCGGGACTTGGACCCGAGCAAGCGAGGCCGTCTCCTCTTCCTCCTGGGCCAGCAGACCCGGGACCACTTCGAGGAGCTGGCGAGGCTCGAGTCCCTCAACGTGGGGAAGCCGCTGCGGGAGGCGAAGGGCGACGTCGCCTACGTGTACAAGTTGTTCGAATATTATGCAGGTATTGCCGATAAAATTCAAGGCCTCACGATCCCCGTGCCAGGCGCCCGCCTCGACTACACCCTCCGCGAGCCGCTCGGGGTCACGGCCCACATCGCTCCCTGGAACTATCCGCTCCTGCTGGCCTACCGCGGCATCGCGCCCGCTTTGGCCGCGGGCAACACGGTGGTGTTGAAACCGGCCAGCCTCACGCCCCTCACGGCCTTGAAGGTCGCCGAGCTAGCGACCGCGGCAGGGTTCCCGTCGGGCGTCATCAACGTGGTCACGGGTCCCGGCCGGGAGGTCGGCGAGGCCCTCGCCCGCCACCCCGATGTCGACAGCGTCACCCTGACGGGGTCCACGGAGACGGGGAAACAGCTCCTGCGGATTGCCGCGGATCGCGTGACGCCCACCGCGTTGGAGCTCGGCGGGAAGAACCCGCAGATCGTCTTCCCGGATGCGAAGCTGGACAAGGCCCTCGCCGGGGTCCACTTCGGCGCCTTCCAGAACGCGGGCCAGATGTGCTGGGCCGGGTCCAAGCTCTTGGTGCACGAGGACGTCGCTCGGGCCTTCCTGGACAAACTCAAGGAGCGGACGGGCAAGATGCGGCTCGGCCCCGGCCTCGAGGAGGGCGTCCAGATGGGGCCCTTGGTCTCCCGGGAGCAGGCGAGGACCGTTTCCGAGGCAATCGACGAAGGGATTCGGATGGGAGCCAAGCCGCTCGTGGGCGGCGGGCGGCCCCAGGACGCGAAGCTCCAAGAGGGCAATTTCCTCCTGCCCACGGTCTTCGAAGCGCCACCGGAGACCAGCCGGGTCGCACGGGAGGAGGTCTTCGGTCCCGTGCTCGCGGCGTGGTCCTTCACGGACCTCGACGAGGCGGTCGCGCGGGCCAACGACACGCCGTATGGCCTGAGCGCGGGCATCTGGACCCAAGATCTCGGCAAAGCGCACAGCCTCGCCCGGCGGCTGAAGGCCGGCATGGTCTCCATTAACGAGTACCCGGTGACGTTCCCGCAGACCCCGTTCCTCGGATGGAAGCAGTCGGGACTCGGCCAAGAGCAGGGCGTGGACGCGCTCCTCTTCTACACCCGCGTGAAGAACGTCCTCGTGAACCTCGAGTGAGGTCGGATCGCTTCCCACTCAGAGTGCGGTCCGCTCCTCCCGCACCTCGAGCCCCTTGGTCCGAAGCCGCTCTAGGAACGCCTCAGGGTCCAGCTGCTCCGGGATCACAAGGCCCGTCTCCTGGACCTTGCCTTCCAGGAACATCTCCGCCGCGACCGCGCCCCCCGTGCCCACCATGTACGCAGTGGCGTTCGTGCCATGGTCGCGGTACGCCTCCTCGTAGGACAGCCCCGTCCACGTCCGCACGCGCTCCCTCCGGCCGTCCTTCGTGCCCGTGACCTCGACGACGAACGCGGCATAGCCCCGGATGCGGTCCGCCAGGAGGACGGGCGAGGGCAGCGCGGCCGCGATCACGTCGAAGGGGCGGATCCGCACACCCCGCACGTCAATGGGTTCGCCGCGCAGGAGGCCCAGCTTCCGCAGGATGTCCGCGGCCTGCACCCATCCGTCGTCGATATGGATGTTGAAGGAGGCCTGCCGCAAGGTCGGGATTCCCCGGGGCAGGAAGTAGGTCTCGTCGTGGTTCGTCTTGAACACGCGGAGGCGTCCCACGGGCTCGGGGAAATCGAACAGGCGGCTCGAGCTCATGGGGGGCAAGAAGCGCAGCCGGCCGTCCTCGTACACCGCCGCGGGGACGCTCATCTCGTCGAGGAGGTCCACCGGGGACCAGGTCGAGAACAGTTCGAGTCCCTCTACGGCCCCCGTGTCGCCGTCGAAGACGTGGGCTTCTTCGGCGAGATCCAGGGACCCAGCCGCGTGCATCGCGAAGATGTCGGAGATGCCCGGCTCCATGCCCATGCCGACGAGCGCCGCAACGCCTGCCTCGCGGCAGCGTCCCGAGGCCTCGTCGAACTCGGGGCCGGTTGCGTCGAAGGGCATCCCGAAGTCCAGGTAGTCTGTGCGGGTCTCCGCGGCGACGTCGAGCACTATCCGGTTCAGTCGCCAGGGCATCGAGGCGATGACGAGATCGCAACCCCGGAGGAGCCGTCGGACCGCCTCGGGGTCCGTGCCATCCACATCCTGTACCGCGATCCGGTCGTCGCCGAGGCGAGAGGCGAGCTTCGCCGCCGCTTCGGTCCTGCGGTCCGCGAGGACGAGGCGGTCCACCTTCGGATGGTGTGCCAGATGCTCCGCGCAGACGAGTCCGCACACGCCGCAGCCCAGTTGGACCACCTCCATGGTCTCGCCGCCTCCTTTGCGCACCCGAGCGATTTCCGCAGGTTCCGCCCGGGCCACGTGGGGATTCCGGAAACCGGCTTAACGCTTTCAGGGGACCCGCGGCATCCGGGCTGCGCAGCACGTCGGCGTAGCCGCACGGGATCGCCCCTGCGAAACGGTTGAAAGCCCGCCACGCGCTCTCGGTGTCGAGGGGACCATGCACAAGGTTCCGGGGGCGGCCCATCCCTACATCCCGAACTCCGCGCGGCCGGCGAAGGAGGCCATGCTGCGCGAGGTCGGTGCCGCGAGCGAGGAAGACTTCTACGAGGACATCCCCGAGGCTCTCCGGTTCCGCGGACGGCTGGACCTCCCCCAGCCGCTGCGGTCCGAGCACGAGCTCCGGCGGCACGTGGAGGGCCTCCTGTTCAGGAACCGAAGCTGCGGCCCGATGCTCAACTTCCTCGGGGCCGGCTGCTACCAGCACGCCGTTCCCGCGGTGTGCGACGAGATCAACGCCCGCGGGGAGTTCCTGACCGCCTACGCGGGCGAGCCCTACGACGACCACGGCCGCTTCCAGGCCTTGTTCGAGTATGCGAGCCTCATGGGGGAGCTCCTGGCTATGGACGTCGTCAACGTGCCCACGTACGATGGGTTCCAGGCCGCCGCGACGGCGCTGCGCATGGCCGCGCGGATCACGGGACGGAACGAGCTCCTGGTCTCCCGGGCGATCGCGGCGGACAAGCTGTCCAAGATCCGGGACTACGCGAAGCCCCGCCTCTCGGTCCGGTTGTTCGACTACGATCCGTCCACGGGAGAGCCGGACTTCGCCTCGATTGAGAGCCTCGCAGGCGCGCAGACCGCCGCTATCTACTTCGAGAATCCGTCCTACCTCGGCGTGATTGCGTCCCAGGGCCAGCGGATTTCCGACTTGGCCCACGCCGCAGGCGCGCTATCCGTCGTAGGCGTGGACCCAAGCACGCTCGGCGTCCTTGCGCCCCCTGCGGAGTACGGCGCGGACATCGTCGTCGGGGACCTGCAACCGCTCGGGATGCACATGCAGTTCGGTGGCGGCCATGCGGGTTTCATCGCCACCCGGGACGAGCCCCGGTTCGTGATGGAATTCCCGTCCCGTCTGTTCGGAATCACGTCGACCTCCGTGGACGGCGAGTATGGCTTTGGCGACGTCGCGTACGATCGCACGTCCTTCGCCAAGCGGGAGGGCGGCAAGGAGTGGGTGGGGACCGCGGCAGCCCTCTGGGGAATCACCGCGGGCGTCTACCTCGCCCTCATGGGTCCCGAGGGAATGCGCGAGCTGGGCGAGTCTATGCTGGCCCGCTCCCACTACGCAGCCCGGCGGCTCTCCCGCGTCCCGCGGGTCCGGTCGCCTCGTTTCCGCGGACCGTTCTTCCACGAGTTCGTCGTGGACGTAAGCCGCACGGGCAAGAGCGTCGCACAGGTGAACCGAGCGCTCCTCCGCCGCGGCATCTTCGGAGGCAAGGACCTGTCGGCGGAGTTCCCCGAGTTGCGGGGTTGCGCCCTGTACTGCGTCACTGAGGTCCACAGCCAGGAGGACCTCGACCGACTCGCCGACTCCGTGCGCGAGGTGGTGGCATGAAGGACATCTCGGCAGCCCGGAGTTCGAACGGGATCCCTCGGCTCCGGCAGTTCCACCAGGCTCGATGGGACGAGCCCATCCTCTTCGAACTGAGCGCCGAGGGGGAACGCGGCGTCGCGGTGCCCGAGGTCGAGCCGGGCATCCGCAGATCCGTGGGCAATGCAACGGAGTCCCTGCCTCCGTCCGTCCTCCGCAAGGCGCGCCCGGCTCTCCCGGAGATTTCGCAGAATCGCGTCCTCCGCCACTACCTGCGGCTATCTCAGGAGAACCTCGGAGCGGACCTCAACATCGACGTGGGCCAGGGGACCTGCACGATGAAGTACAGCCCCAAGGTGAACGACCAGCTGGCGCGGCTGGCCACGATGGCGGACC
>CAZJIP010000026.1:0-19339 GCA_964546105.1 uncultured Methanomassiliicoccales archaeon | reverse complement strand
CGCCCGTGCGCTGCGGCGAGGGCCTTGCGCGTCACTTCGTCGAGGACACGAAGCTGCCCTACAACCGCAAATGGATCGCGGCGGAGGTCAAGGGGGCCAAGATCTTCTCCCCGAACGGCACGGAGCTGACCATCGAGGAGGCGTCCGCGGGCAACGAGGTGGGCATCGTCCTGGAGCGCGACCAGTTCGACAAGCACGTGGCCAAGGAGGCCGCGAAGGAGGGCGCGCGAATCCTCCTCAAGACGACGGCCACCGCGGTCCTCAAGGAGGATGGCAAAATCACGGGCGTCCGCGTGAAGCAGCTCGAGGACGAGTTCAACATCAACGCGAAGTGCGTGGTCGCGGCGGACGGCTACGAGAGCCAGGTGGGTCGCTGGGCCGGCTTCCGCACGCTGCTCAAGGCGGGGGACGTCACGGGAACGCTCCAGTACCGCATGACGAACATCGGGGCCGGTTACGACTTCCCCAACTACTGCGAGTTCTGGCTCGGATCCATCGCGCCCGCGGGATACATCTGGGTCTTCCCCAAGGACGAGACCACCGCGAACGTGGGCATCGGCATCTCCCTGGACCGCCTCCACGCGCGCCAGGACATCAAGGGCTTCTTGGATCGCTGGATCGCAACCCAGCCGCGGATGAAGGACGCGCAGCCCCTCGACATGGTCACGGGCGGCGTGTCCACGTGCGCGCCGCTCAAGAAGGTAACGGGCAACGCCATCGCCCTCGTGGGCGACGCGGGCCGGATGATCGATCCGATCACGGGCGGCGGCATCGGGAACGGGATGTACGCGGGCATGTGCCTGGGCAAGACCCTCGGGGAGTGCAACGAGAAGAACGACTTCTCGGAGGCCGCGCTCCAGCCCTACGAGAAGGCCTGGCGGGCCAAGATGGAGGAGAACCTGTACCGGAACTGGCTCGCCAAGAACAAACTCGTCACCTTGACGGACAAGGAGTTCGACGACATCGTCAAGATCCTCGCCGACGTGGGCGTGCACAAGCTCAGCGTCCGCGCGATCCTCCGAGTGCTGAAGGAGCACAACCCCGGGCTCGTCGAGAAGTTCGCGGAGTTCATCTGAGCGGGCTCGTCCCTAAAGCATCGCGTCCAGGATCGCGGCTAGGAAGACGACCGCGAGGTACGGGCTCGAGAACTTGAACGTGGTCCATGCGCGCTCGCGAGAGGGCCGCATCCAGAGCCGGAGGTCCATCGCCACGACGGGGACCCCGAAGCCCGTGGCCACCGCAACGTAGCCCGTCCCGAGCACGGGGGTGGCCAAAGGCAAGGCTAGGCTGAGGGGGACAAGGAGAGCCGCGGTAGAGACCATGCATCGCAAGGCCACCGCCTCGCGGGAGACGACGGGGAGCATGGGTATCCTCGCCCGCGCGTAGTCCTCTCGGTACCGCAGGGCGAGGCTCCAGATGTGGGTCGGCGTCCAGACGACCACGAGGGCCGCGGCCAGAACCGCCGCAGGCCCCAGGGTCCCCGAGACGAAGGCCCACCCAAATGCCACAGGCATGCCGCCGCTCACACTCCCGAGGACGATGTTCCAGGAGCTCGACCGCTTCAGCCACAGGCTGTAGACGACCACGTTGTCCACGATTCCCAGAGCCATGAACACCGCCGCAAGCGCGCTCCCCATCCAGGCGAGGCCGAGCGAGGCCACGAGGAGAACGCCCGCGAAGAGTGCGGCACGGCTTGCTGGTTCAATCCGGCCCTCGGGAAGGGGACGATGCCGAGTCCTCTCCATGAGCGCGTCGATGTCGCGGTCGATGTAGCAGGTCATCGCGTTGCACCCAGCGCAGCCCGCGATGATCGCCGCGAGGCCCACCGCGAGGGAGGCCGGAGTCAGCGGGATGAGGAGCGTCGCGGACGCGAGGACCATCCCCGCGAACGCTGTGAAAACCAGGAGGCCGACACTCTTAGGTTTCGTCAGCTCGACGTAGGCGAGGAGCGCGTTCCTGCGGTGGCCAGCGGTCGTCGCGCGCTCGGTCTCCCTGCGAACGACGAGCTCGGCTCCGTCCCACGTTGCTCCGGCATCAGCCATGAAGTTCCCCTCCGGGCCGCCTCAGGCCTTCGGCGCGGCCTCCGGCTCGGGCCCGAACAGTCCCACAAGGGTCTTCAGCCCGTACGTCCGCACGAGGTTCACGACGAACGCCGCGAACCCGGCCGCCAGGATGATCCCGAAGACCATCGCGCTCACCTGATAGGGGATGTACATGTCCGTGCTCGGATACAGCATGCGGCGGAGGGCGCCCACGCTCCATGAGAGGCCCATGGAGAACGCCATGCCCACGCCACCGATCGTCCACAGCCAGAAGTGGGCGTTGCTCAGGCGGTCGCTCTTGAGCCCGGTGCCTGTGAGCATCGGAAGGAGCGCGTACACGACGGCGAAGATAATGTTCCCCAGCCCGACCAAGATCATCTCGTGCACGTGGAAGCCCGGAACCCACTGGGTGTTGTGCATGATCACGTTCAACGCGGAGTTCGCCTGAAGTAGCCCGGAGAAGCCGCCGAGGAGGAAGCCGAAGATCCCACCGAGCATGAACTTCAGGGGCATGGTCATCTTCACGGGCCGCGCGAGCCACACGGTCATCAGGGCGGCGAAGAAGGACAGGCCCATCGTGAAGAACTCGCCCCACGTGATGAACTGCCCGGAGACGAGGCGCATGAAGAGCGGCTGGGGCAGGTCCGACATCAGATGGTGGCTCCATACGCCCATGGAGACGATGAGGTCCGCGAGGATCACCCAGCGCACAACGTTCTCCCCGAACAGCTTCCCGCCGACGAGAAGCGGCGCCAGCAGGTAGAGGCTGCCCGCGACCCAGATGAGGACGTCCCCGTCGGCGACCATGTCGAGCCCCCACCAGAACACGTTCTTGTAGACGAGCGGGTCCACGGTCAGCGGGTTCATCGATATGCCCGCGAGGAGGGCGGGCAGCGCGAAGACGAGCATGAGCACTCCGGCCCCCGCGAGCACGACGGCGTTGATGACCGCGTCCACGCTGCCGCGCATCACGGAGACCACGAAGACCGGGAGCTGAGCGCTCTTCACCTTCGTCGCGGCGCCGCCATCGGCGGCCTCCTCCGGTCGATGCCGCCATCGAGCGATGCGGTTCGCGACGTAGACGACGGCCACGTCGATCCCGAACGCGGAGAGCAGGAGGGCGCCCGTGGGCTTCGCGGCCTTCGCCTCCTTCGGCCTCCGGAGGACCGTCGCGGCGATGTTCGCGACGAAGAACAGCACGCCGATCTCGACGAGGGCGAGGCCGACCGCGAACATCGTGACCGTGACCGGCGGAAAGCGCGCCACGGGCAGCGGCCAGTATACCGTGTACAGGGCGGCGAAGCGCAGGAAGAACCCCGAGGACCATGCGAGGGCGAGGCCGGCGACGATCGTCCACATCGTGAGCGTGGCCAGGCGCGGACTGTAGAGCGGCTTGTTGAGCAGCTTCGGGACGAGGTACAGGAACGCCCCCATGACGGCGAGGTACGCCCAGCCATAGATCCCGACGAGCGGGTGGGCAGTCAGGATGGCGTACCAGTGCTCGTCCGTGACGAGCGGGACGTTGAGGAGCTGGGTGCGCATGAGGAGGCCCTCAATCCCCGCGACGGCGAGGGCGCCCATGGCCAAGAGGACGTAGCGCAGGGTGAGGCGCTCTGGGCTGATGCGGTAGACCCGCATTCAGACCACCTGGACCGCGTCGGGGACGAACATCGTGGGGTGGAGCGGCCCCGAGTACTCCGTCGATCGAACGTCGTAGCTTCCCTTCTCCTCGAAGACCCAGATGATGGAATTCCGGTATCCCGGAATGACCTGCATCTGGAAAACCATGCCTCCGTCCTTCCGGAAGACGCCGAACCCGTAGGTCACGTCGTTCGACGTCGCGACGAACCGCACGGGTTGCCCCACGGGGGCGTGGATCCCACCCGCGGGCAGGCGGAAGGTGTAGTTGCTCACGGCGATCTGGAACTCCTGCACGGGTTCCGGCGGCGACCAGACCATCCAGCGCTCCCACGGAACCAGGGGCGAGAGCGTGAGCGCGTTGAACGCGATCGCGACGGCAGCCAGAATCAGGAGCCATCGCTTCTCCGCGCGTTCCATGGCCATCACCTCTTCGCGCGCGTGATCCTCCGCGCGAACCAGATCATGAACAGCGCTGCACCCACGGCATACACAAGGTACACAAGGTCGACCCATTCCTGCGGCGTCATCGATGTCCTTCCTCCAGAGCATCCGCAGAGGGAACGGACCGTGTGGAGGAAGGGAGGACCGTGCACCCTGCCGGCGCGGCACGCGCCGAACGCTCGCGAGGTCGCCCCACCCCCGCGGGCCGCATCCCCTCCTCAGGCCGGGACGTAATGCTCTTCGGAGGTGGAAAAGGAATTCGTACGTACCCTTACGGGAGGGCGGTCCGCCTCCCCCTGCCCCGCAAAACCTTATCCGGGTCCGCCCTTACAGTGGGCAAGGAGAACGCGGGAGGCCCGTCCATGGTCCTACCGGACCTGCAAAACATCACGGCGCAGATCGAGGGGATCGAGTGGATTATCCTCCTGATCATCCTCGCGGCCCTCTTCCTGTTCGGCCCCCAGAAGCTGCCTGAGCTCGCCCGCGGCGTCGGCCGCGCGCTCGGGGAGTTTCAGCGCGGTCGCATGGAAATCGAGCGGGAGATCCGGGGACAGTTCGCCCAGCTCCCCGCCACGGATGTCCGGTCGCGGGAGGAACGGGTCGCGGCGGCCCTCGGCCTAGCCACCGCGGGCAAGGGTAACGTGCAGCTCAAGATCGACATCGCGCGAGCCGTCGACACGGCGTCCGACGAGAAGGTGACCGCGGCCGCGGCGGCCATTGGCGTGGGCACCGCAGACGCGGACATCCCCACGATGCGCGAGCGGATTCTCAAGGCGCTCGCGGAGTGAGGACGCGAAATCCCCGGCTTGCGTCCTTTCTCGCCCTTACGTCTTCGGTCCACCTAATTTCTTCGGATCCATTGCCGCCGAAAGACAACCCGTAAATACCCCGTGGAACTGGGCGTACCCGAAGGCCGGGGTGGAATGGCGGCGGACCGGGGGAACGAGCGACGGCAAGACTTCCGCGAAATTGTCTTCCTTTCCGTAGTGGCTGCCGTCCTCGGGTTCGCGGGCGGCGCCGTCGCGTGGATCCTGTACCACATGATCGGCTTGGTCACGAACGCGCTCTTCTACGGCCGGCTCGACGCGAACTTCGTGAATCCGTTCGACGCGCCCTTGGTCGACTCCCCATACCGCTTCCTGCTCATCCTGATTCCCGCGCTCGGCGGCCTCCTGGTCGCAGTCATGATTCGCTACGGAAGCCCGAAGATCTCGGGCCACGGCGAGCCGGAGACCATCGAGGCCATCCTCACGAGCCGCAGCCGGATCCAGCCCCGGGTCGGGCTGCTGAAACCCGTGTCCGCGGCGGTCACCATCGGATCCGGGGGACCGTTCGGTGCGGAGGGGCCCATCATCCAGACGGGCGGGGCCGTGGGCAGCCTGATGGGCCAGGTCCTGCGCGTGACCACGGCGGAACGCAAGATCCTGCTCGCCTCGGGCGCGGCCGCGGGCATGGCCGCGATCCTGGGCACGCCGATTGCAGGGATCCTCCTTGTCATTGAACTCCTCCTGTTTGAGTTCCGTCCGCGTTCCTTTATCCCCGTGGCCGTTGCGAGCGCAATTGGCGGCGTCCTGCACTACGTGCTCATCGCCCCGGGTCCCCTGCTGCCCGTCACGGTCCCCGTGAGCTTCGGAGGGGAACTCTTCGGGCTCGCGGGCCTCCCGTTCTTCGCGGTCCTCGGCATGGCGGCCGGACTATTCGCTGCGGTCCTCGTGCGCGGCCTCTACGGCATGGAGGACGTCTTCCAGCGGATTCCGGTCCCCCGGTTCTTCATCCCGGTCGTGGGCGGCCTCATCGTCGGCGGCGTGGCCTTCGTCCAGCCGGACATCCTAGGTACGGGGTACGACCTCATCACGGGCGTCCTGAACGGATCCGTGGCGACTCCAGGGACCATGAATGGGACCATCACCTGGACGCTTGCTTTCCTCGCGATCCTCTTCGCAGCGAAGGCCTTCGCCTGGATCGTCGCGCTCTCCTCCGGATCCTCGGGCGGCACGCTCGCCCCCTTGTTCACGGTGGGCGCTGCCTTCGGAGGGTTCTGCGGCATCCTGATCAACACCGCGGATCCCGCGACGGGGATCACGATCAGCGCCTTCGCGATCGTCGGCATGAGCGCGGTGTTCGCGGCGGCCTCGCGGGCCACGTTCGCCTCGATTCTGTTCGGGGCCGAGGTCTCGGGGATCTATCTGACCCCGTCGCGCCTGGAGGCCTTCATTCCGATTGCGATTGGCTGCGTCGTGGCGGACGCGGTGGCCATCTACGTGATGGGCGACGAGACCGTGATGACGGGAAAGCTCGCGCGCCGTGGGATCCGCGTCAAGCACGAGTACGAGGCCAACCTCCTGGACATGGTCCTCGTGTCGGAGGTCATGGCCCGCAAACCCCGATTCGTCCCGGCGACACTGCCCGCCATCGAGTTGCGCGCGCTCATCGCGGACATCGACAAGCCCGAGTACCACATGCGGAGCTTCCCCGTCTTGGACGCCGCGGGCCAGGTCGTTGCCGTGATTACGCGCAGCGATCTGTTCCGAGAGCGGGACCGCCTGGAGGGGAAGACGGTCCTCGATGTTGGCACCAAGGATCCCGTGACCGTGCACCCGGACGATTCCATCTACGCAGCACTCCGGAAGATGGTCTGGCGGCACGTCGGGCACCTGCCCGTCGTGGACGACCGCGGCCGGCTCGTGGGTTACCTTTCCCGCGGCGACATCCACAACGCCTGGAAGAAGAAGCTCTCCGAGGAAGGGATTCGCGAGGAGGGCCTCCACATCCGGCGTCCCGCGCCGCCCCGGGAGTGACGGCGCTGCCGGCAGAGAGGGCCCTTTCAGGCCCGATAATGACGGCGGGGGCATTATAGGGAAGGACTCGGCTCGCCGCGCTCCGTGAACCAGGAGAGCTGGAAGAAAGCGCGAGCCCTCCTCTGGGTCCTCGTGACCGTCCTCTTCATCGTTGCGCTCCTCTTCTTCACGGGGGCCCTTGCAATCCCGGGTCTGCCGCCCACCGAGGTGGATCTGAGCGCCTACCGAGACTGGGTCTTCGCGATCCTCATCCTCCTCGCGACGAAGGCGTTGCTCGAGGTCCTGCGGCCCTTGTTCCGGGCCGCCCTCCGGAGCCACGTCCGGTTCGAGGCGGACATCTTCGCCCACTTCAAGCTCGTGTCCTACGTGGTCTGGGCCACGGCGCTCGTCCTGGTCGCGTACATTCTCCTGGGCTCGGGCGTCGGCCAATCGGCCTCCGCGTGGTTCAGCGTGGGCCTGATCGGCGGCGCCCTAGTCTACATCATGGGCGAGCCCCTGCTCTCCCTGGTCGGCTGGGTGGTCCTCGTTACGATGCGCGTCTACAAGCTCGGGGACCGTATCGAGATCAACAACACCCGCGGCTACGTGGTCGGCATTACGCCGCTGAATACGACCGTGCGCGAGTTCGGCGGGAATGTCTCGGGCGACATCCACACGGGAAGGTACGTCACGATCCCGAACAGCCAGATCCTGCGAGGGAACGTATTCAACGCGACGAAGGACACGCCCTTCGTCTGGGACCAGGTCACCGTCACGGTTCCGTACCAGAGCGACGCGAAGGCCGCGGAGGCCATCCTCCTCGCTGCGGCCGAGGAGGTCGTCGGTCCCATGATGCGCGACAACACCGCGCGCATCCGGAACAAGTACGAGTTCGAGGACCTCCGCGACTACGTTGCGGAGGAGCCGACGGTCCTCTGGAACGTCCGGGACGTGGGGATCGACCTGACTCTGGTCTACTTCTGCCCCGTCTTCGAGCGCGCAACGTACAAGACGCGGATTGTCAAAGAGATCTTGGCCCGCACGAACCAGCGCCCGGACCTGCGGTTGACCGCCCCGGCTCCGCCCGCGGTGCAGCCCGTTCCCGTCGTGCGCTGACCACCGCATCCTTTATTACGCGCATGGGGTCTCCGCGCCCCCGTGACGCCCCTGTCGCGCGCCTTCTCCTCGATCGGCCCCGCCGACCACGGGAAGCCCGCGGTCCTCGCGGGCTGGGTCGAGGATGTCCGAAACCTCGGCGGCATCGCGTTCCTGATCCTTCGCCAGCGGAACGGGACCTTCCAAGCCACCGTGAAGAAGAAGGGGAACGAAGCCCTCTTTGACGCAGTCTCCAAGATCATCCGGGAGAGCGTCGTGGCGGTGCGGGGCACGGTGCAGCCGAATCCCCAAGTACGGAACGGCTGGGAGCTGGTCGCGGCCGCCGTGGACGTCCTGAGCCCCGCAGCGGCGCCTCTCCCGCTCCCCGTGACCGACAAGGTCGGCGCGGAGATGGACACCCGCTTCGACAACCGCTTCCTCGACCTCCGGAAGCCCGAGCGCCGCGCAATCTTCCAAGTGCGCTCCGTGGTCCTCGCGGCGCTCCGCGAGCACCTGGCCTCTCAAGGGTTCGTCGAGGTCCATACACCCAAGCTCGCGGGTGCCGGGGCCGAGGGAGGCGCAACCCTCTTCGAGACCGCGTACTTCGGCCGCAAGGCCTACCTGAGCCAGAGCCCGCAGCTCTACAAGCAGATCCTCATGTCCACGGGGATCGACCGCGTCTACGAGATCGCCCCCGCGTTCCGTGCCGAGCCCTCGGACACGGTCCGTCATGTGACCGAGTTCACCTCCTTCGACGCGGAGGTCTCGTGGATCGAGAGCCAGGAGGACGTCTTCGGGTTCCTCGAGGGCGCGGTGGCCCACGCCCTGGACCGCGTGCGGACCGACGCGAAGGACGCCCTGGCCCAGCTTCACGCGGAGCCCAGAGTGCCGCGGCTCCCCTTGCGACGGCTCCCGTACGGCGAGGCCCTGGAGATACTCCGGAGTCGTGGCAAGAAGGTCCGCGATGGGGAGGACATCGACACGGAGGCGGAGAAGCTCCTCGGGACCGCCCTCGCGGAGGAGGGCATCGAGCTCTACTTCCTGTCGGAGTACCCCACTGCGATCAAGCCCTTCTACATCATGGCCAAGCCCGACGAGCCCGACGTCTCCTTCTCCTTCGACCTGGAGTACAAGGGGGACGAGATGGCCTCGGGCGGACAGCGCGAGCACCGCTATGACGTCCTCGTCGCGAGGATCCGCGAGAAGGGGCTGAACCCGGAGGGCTTCGAGTTCTATCTCAAGGCGTTCCGGTACGGCATGCCCCCGCACGGCGGCTGGGGCTTCGGCGTCGACCGGTTCGTCCAGAAGCTCCTCGACCTGGCCAACGTCCGCGAGGCCATCCTGTTCCCGCGGGATCGCGTGCGCCTCGTGCCGTGAGAATCCGAGGCAAGGTTTAGTAAGCCCGGCGGCCTTGACCCTCCCGACGTGGTGGGGAGACACGATGAAGGAGTTTCGAGTTTTCGTGGCGGACCGTCCGGGTGAACTGGCGCGCGTTACGGAAGCCCTGTCCGCGGCCGCGGTGAACATCCGCGCGATCGCGAGCGAGTCGAAGCACGACGCCTCCTTTCTCCGCATCGTGACCTCGGACGTGGCGACAACGGAGAAAGCACTCACGAACGCGGGCCTCAAGTACGAGCTCAACGAGATCCTGAACCTGGAGCTGCTGGACCGACCGGGGGAGCTGGCGAAGGTGTCCCGACGCCTCGCGCGTGCCGGGATCGACGTGCACTCCATCTACATCCTCGGCTCGAAGAACGGCCGGACGGAAATCGCCCTGGTCGTCGACGACATGGAGAAAGCGAAGGTCGCGCTGAAGTGAGACCGCCCCGCCTGCGGTCTCGTGTGTTTGCATGAAACGCCGAGACGAAAACGGGATCAGGCCAGCGACGGAGGACACTTTCACCCAACCCGCCGAAAGCATCCTCCCCCTATCCCTCATGGCCCTCATGGTCGTCGTGCGAGCGGCAAGGTTAAGAACCGGCCGACCGTTGTCGGACAACTGTCAGCGCCTCGAGGACGGGATGGGACCGTGGCAATAGCTCGAAGGGGTTCTCGCAACGTGGCTCCCGCTCCGGCTGCCGCGCCTAGGACACTCGAGACACCGTCCCTCGAAACGCGTGCAATCCGCACGGACACCGTGATCAGCTTTCAGGTCCACGGCCTCCCGATCCCCCAAGGTTCGACGCGCGCCTGGGTCGTGAACGGCAAACCGATCATCACGAGCTCGGCCAAGGGACTGACGACATGGCGGCGGCTCGTCGCGGACGTCGCCCAGAACTACGCGCCCAAGGAACCCTGGGAGGGGCCCGTGGGCATCGAGCTGCACTTCGGTTTGCCGAAACCGAAATCGGCGCCCAAGCGGAAGCGCGTCTGGCCGGACAAGCGTCCGGATTTGGACAAACTTACCCGGGCCGTCTTAGACGCGCTCACCTACGTCGTGTTCGCGGATGACAGCCAAGTCATCGACATCCGCGCCTCGAAGGACTACGGAGCGCCGGGCGTCGTAGTGGAGATCCACCGCATCGTCGACGAGCCGGATGCCTCCGAGTGATTCGCGCCAGACGTTGTTCTCGCTATCATCTCCGAGAACATCCCGTGTAGAGTAAGGACACAACGCTTTAGGTTCCACATCCCGCTGGGCGCGTTCGGGGACGGCCGCCGTTGGCCGTCGCTTGGAGAGAGGAGGGACTACCCTGAGGCATCGATTTCTGGCATGGTGTGTGCTGGCACTCGGAATGGCCGTCGTGCTCAGCGGGCTCTTCGGCTTCGTGGCGGCCGCAGCGCCCAACGGGAATGCGACGGGACAGCAGACCACGGACTACGTCCTCGTGCGCTTCTCGGACCCGCCTGTCGCGGACTACACGGGTGGCATCGCAGGCTATCTCGCCACGAAACCGAACGGTGGGCATAAGCTCGACCTCGCCTCGGGACCCGTGGTGAAGTACGAGGGCTACCTGGGGATGGAGCACGCGAACTACCGCGCGTGGCTCAAGGCCAACGCACCCCGGGCGGAGATCGTGAGCGAGTACCTGATCACGTTCAACGGGTTCGCGGTACTCCTGCACGGAGCCTCTTCGAATTCCTTGCTGAATGGCCCCAAGGCGGCCGAGGTGACGAAGGACTGGCTGTACAAGCCCTCGATGGACGTCTCCGTCCCGCTCATCCACGCAACCGATGTCTGGAGCGACCTCGGCGTCGACCTGAGCTCGAGCACCCCGGACTACGGGGACCTCGCCCAGATCAAGGTGGGCGTCATCGACTCCGGGATCATCCCCGACCACCCGTTCATCGACAGCTGCCGCGCGAACAACCCCGTGGTCCACCGCGGACCCTATTTCAGCGGTCTTCCCTTCGGGACGCTGTACGTGAACACCCACGGGACGCACGTCGCGGGGACGATTGGCGGGTGCAAGGTGACGGGACCCGTCAGCATCGACGGGACCATGGTCGACCTCGCCCCGGCATCGGCCGACAAGACGACGGGGTTCCTTAGCGGTGTGGCGCCCGGGGTGACGCTGTACGACTACAACGTGTTCCCGGGCATGGGCGTCGGCTACTACATGCAAGGCGGGGCCGCGTTCAGCCATGACATCATGCGGGCCGTAGAGCAGGCCGTGATCGACGGCATGGACGTAATCAACCTGAGCATCGGCGGCGGCGTCCAGGGACCCCACGACCTCCTAGCGGACGCAATCGATGCGGCCGTGAATGCGGGCGTCGTGGCGGCTGTGGCCGCGGGCAACTCCGGGCCGGGGACCATGACCGTGGAATCTCCTGGGACGGCAGCAGGCGCGATCACCGCGGGCGCGAGCACGAACCCCCACTACCTCGGGATCACAGTGACCCTCGACGATGCCGCGTTCGGGGGCCTCAGCGGGACCACGATCGGCGCGGCCCTAGGGGACTTCGAGAACTTCGACCCCGCCATGACCGCGAACATCGCGAAGGCCACCCCGCGGGAGGCGTGCACGGCAATTACCTCGGACGTCTCTGGCAAGATTGCCATCATCGACCGAGGCAACTGCACCTTCGGGACGAAGATCCAAAACGCGCAGGACGCGGGAGCCCTCGGCGCAATCATCGTGAACAACGTGGCCGGAGACCCGAGCTCCATGGGCGCGGATGGGGTCCACTTCCCGACGATCCCCGCGGTCATGGTCTCCAAGGTCGACGGTGCGGTCCTGAAAGCCCACGACGGGGCGCAGATCACGGTGGACGGGACGGCCATCAAGGAGATTGTCACGAACGGCCAAGACATCCTGGCCGGCTTCTCCAGCTGGGGCCCGACCCCGTACACGTTCCTGATCAAGCCGGACGTGACGGCGCCGGGCGTGAACGTGCTCTCGAGCGTTTGGGAAAGGGACAACGCGGGGAACCTGTACTTCAACTACTCGTTCTTCCAGGGAACCTCGATGGCCACACCGCACGTCGCAGGATCCGCGGCGCTTCTCCTGGCGGCGCATCCGGACTGGACCCCGGCCGAGGTGAAATCGGCCCTCGTGAACACGGCAGACCGGCCGGTGGGTCGCAGCAGCACCGGCGCGCCAGATCCCTACCCGAACCGCGTGGGCGGCGGCCGCATCAACGTGGCCAGCGCGACGGGCACACCCGCCACGCTGTACCCGTCGTCCGTGAGCTTCGGTGTCTGGACCGGCGGGAAGCCCGTCGTCGCCTCGATGGACGTGACGTTCACGAACCAGGGTGCGGGCGCGCTGAGCTGCAGCCTCTCGATTTCGAGCGCTACGACGGACCCGGGCCTGAGCCTATCCGGAAGCTCGCTTAGTATGGGCGTTGGCGGCACCGCGAAGGTCACCCTGAAGCTAAACGGTGGCTTCGGGCTTGGCAGCGGGTTCTACTACGGCGACCTTGTGGCGACGTGCGACGGCGTCACGCTGAAGGCTCCGTGGTTTGTCGGTGTCCAGCGTGGGAATGGCGCTCTGAACGGGAACATGAACTCAGGCGCCTCCGGGTCGTCGCCGTCTGCGGACCTGCCGGAGATGATCGCGACCACCTGGGTCTCCTGAACCCTGCGGCATGCGGTGGCCCTGGCGGGCCACCCCCTTACCTTTTCTTGGATTCGACTGGCTACGGTGAGTCCGGACGCTTCGGGACCGCGGGACTTTCGGGATCGGATGGAGTTGTGGGCTCAGGATCGTTGGCTTGTTCCTCGCGCTCGAGCGCTTCACGTTCCGCCTCGTTTTCCTTCCGCCGCCGCCAAAGGAACAGCAGGATCAGCAAGAACGCCAAGATGAGGCCCAGCAGCAGGAACAGCGGGATTCCGCCATACGGCCCCGTGAGGCTGAAGGGGTTCCGGTCCACGTTGAACGACACGCTCGCGGAGACCACGTTCCCCGCGCGGTCCACGGCCTGGACGTGGAACGTGTGCGCACCGTCCGGGATGGCCGTGACCGTGAGCACGGTGTCTCCGATGGAGACCGGCGTGCCGTCGTCCAGCCACGCCACGTAATGGTCGATGCCGCTCGTGTTGTCGTACGCGACCCACTGGAAGGCGTAGCCGTCGGTGTGGAGATAGACACCCGCCGCGGGGTTCGTGATTGTGAGAACCGGTCCATCCGTGTCTACCGTGAACGTCACGTTCCGCTGCGCGACGTTCCCTGCGCGGTCCGTCGCCTCCACAGTAATCCGATGCGCGCCCTCGGCCAAGCCGCTGAACGTCGCCGAGCCGCCGCCCGCCGTGGGGACGAACGCGCCGCCATCCAGGGCCGCGGCGTACTGGGACACGCCCGACACGGCATCCGAGGCCTGCCAGGAGACTGCCACGGTCGAGCTGTTCAGGAGGGCACCCGCCGCGGGTTCGTTGATCGTCACGGAGGGCGCGACCGTGTCCACGGTCAGATTCGTGTCCGGGGAAGCGGGCGCCGCCTCCACATTGCCTGCATGGTCCACCGCGACCGTGTAGAACTCGTAGTAGCCGTCGCCGTCCGCGGATTGTGCGTCGAAGGGAATCGTGGGGCTGGTCCACCGACCTTGCGGGTTCTGGACCGTGGTGTACTGCGTGAAGGCCCCGGTGGTGGCTGTGCGGTACCACAGCTGCACGTAGGCCACGCCGCTCGCGTTCGCGTTGTCGGCGGCGGTGTAGGGGATCGCGTAGGGGTCCTGGTTCGTGTACTGCGGCAACGAGGAGACCGAGGAGGTCGGCGGGACGTTCTCGATGCCCGTGAGGACGAGGTCGTCCACGTAGGCCCCCTCGAAGCCGTGGTTCGCCGTGTCGCTGTGGAACCGGAAGATGAGCTGCTCGATGTTCGTGGGGACGGAGACGTTCGCAGGCTGCCACGCGTTCCCCGAGGAACCGCCCTCCTGGAACAGGATCGTCGTTACGCCCCCGGCGACGTACGCGGCCTGGAGCCAGTCCCCGCCGCCGTTCTCCGTACGCACCCAGTAGTAGAACGACAGGAAGAGGCTGCTGTACCCGTTGACGGACAGGTTCAGGTAGAAATCGGCCTGCATGTTGTCGTCGTACTCGTGGACCGCGGAGTTGTTCTGCCCCACGTACGGGCCCGCGGACTGGTTGCCCACCTGCGCACCCCACGCGCTGTAGTTGCCGCTGTGCGGCCGGTACGTGGACACGCCCCACTCATCGATGCCCGAGGCTGGGTTCGAGTCGTTCGTGGCCCACCGCGGGCTCAGGGCGCCGGTCTCGAACCCGTCGCTGAAGATGATCGCTGCGCCCGCGCGGGCCCGCGGAGCGAACGCCAGGAGGGAGCCGACGACAAGCCCCGCCACGAGCAGCATTGCGGCAGCGGTGCGCAACCTCGAGAAGGATTCCATGGAAGTCCTCCCCGCAGGGCGGACCCGAGTGGGCCGTAATAGCCCTTGGGAGACGGATATCAAAGATGATTGCGGCCCTGGGAGACATCCGAGGGCTCCCTGGAGTCGCGGCCGAGACGTCGAACCCGAATGATCAGGGTGACACCCGGGACGAGAGCAATGCCAGCAGCGACAGAGAAGAAGAGGATGAATCTCCCCGCAGGCATGCCGACGACGGCGTCGAGAGAGGGTCGTTCATACTGCTGGACGGCATATGCGATGCCGACCGTTTGGTTCTGGAGAGCAGGATCCCCCGAGCCGTAGTTCCGGTTCGCGAATTCCAGGAAAAACTCCCTGTAGCGGGTGGGCGTCTGTCCGGAGAGGACCACGGTGTCTCCCTCGAGGCTGCCGGCGGGGGGCGGCGGGAGGAGGACTTCAAGCCACACGGGGTCGAGCCCCGTGACATTGCCCGTCTCATCGATCACGATCGTCGCGGCCGCAGAATGGCCCACTACGAGGAAAACATGGGATCCGGCATACCGCGGGATCTGGATCGACCAGGCGAGGCGGTACTCCATGGCGGGGGACAGCAGACCGACGTCGATGGACATGCTCACGGCCCAGGACCCGCAGCCCGTCTCATTCACGACCCTAGCATACATCTCCCGATAGCCTTGCTCGGCGGCCGGGTTTCCCGACGGTGGTGGGCCGGGACACAGCACAACAGATTCCACGCGGTCGGGGCGCAAGGGATGCCACGGCTGGGAGGCCTGCCAGAGGACCGCGGTTAAGGGCACCGCCGCAAGCAGAACTCCGATTGCAACGAAGGCTATGCCGAGCTGGAACTGCGCGCTAGTCGCTCCCACGCTGTCGCGGTCTGGAATGGCACGTGGGCCACATTATGGATTCCTTCAAGCGCGGTACGTCAGAAATGCTCCGAGGGCGAATGTTCCGCGGCTACGGTCCTCCCATGGAGAGAATTCGGACCGGCGTTTCAGCACTCATAGAGGTCGTCACACCGTGAGGTCGGCTGACCCTCTTGTCATCACAAACGCCTTCGTCCCAACGCCTTGCCCCTAGAAAACGCTTGCCGCGGCCGGGGACTTGTCAGTCTCATCGAATTACACTCGCAGCGCAAGCTATTTGACATGATAACCGCGTCCCGCGCGGCATGGAAGTGCCCCCGGGACGAGTGGAACGCATCTCGGACGGCGGGACGGAGGCCATCCGGACCATCTTGGCGGACCTCCGCGCCACGAAGTTCAACGGCATCCTGAAGACCTCCGTGTTCCGCGGCGACGTGCCGTCCCAGGGCCTCCTCGTGTTCCGCGGCGGGGACGGCGTCCTCGCCCAGCACCGGTCCGCGGAAGACCTGGAAGGCCCCAGCGCGGTGCCCGAGATCCTCCGGGACGCGTCCAGCGAGCGGGCCCAGCTCGAGGTCCGCACGTACGACTACGGTCATTCCTCGATCAGTGTAGAGCAGCTGCAGAAGAGCTACCCCGAGGCGGCTATCCCGGGCCTCGGCGAACCCGAGCCCCTCCTTGCCCAGATCGTCGCGGAGGCCACCCAGGAGCGCGAAGCGTACCTGAGGGACCTCACGGCCCGCCGCGAGCAGGAGAAGAAGCTCATCGACAAGGAGGAGGAGCTCTACCAGCGCAAATGGGAGCTCGAGCAGGAGTACCAGCGCTCCGCGGTGCGGCAGCGGGAGCTCGAGGGGTTGCGGTCCGAGCTGTCCGCGGTCAAGGAGGCCAGCGGCATGCTCATGAGCCGCCTCGAAGAGCGCCGCGCCCAAGCCGACGTGGAGATCGAGTCCCAGAAGAAGCTCCTCGCGATCGAGGCGGAGAAGACGCGCGCGGACGCGGAGGCCCAGCGCAAGGCCCTCACCGAGCACGAGGCCAAGCTCGCGGAACGCGAGCGCGAACTGACCGCCCGCGAGAACCTCCTGAACGAGCGCCTCGCCTCTCTGGAGGGACGAGCCACGTCGTTCGAGGGGGAGCGCAAGCAGCTCAACGGCATGTACATCGACCTGCAGAAGGAGCTCGACAAGATCGCCGCGGCCCGCAAGGCGTTCGACGAGCGCGTGGCCGAGGCGGAGAAGCGGGACCGCGAACTGACCCTGAGGGAGCAGTCCACCCGGGACTGGGAAGCCCAGATGAAGGAGCACGATGCCTCCCTGGGCGAGCGGGAGGCCGCGCTCGCGGAAGGCGAAAAGGAGGTCGCAGAGAAGCTCAAGGACCTAGAGGACCGCGAAGCCCGCCTGGCGGAGCACGCGACGGAGCTCGAGCGGAAGGCCGCCGACGTCGAGACCCGGGACGAATCCCTGGAAGACCGCCGGGAGGAGCTCGGCCGCGCGACGAAGAAGCTCGAGAAGCTCGCGAAGGGCCTCGCGGCGAAGGACAAGAAGGTCGCCGAGGAGGAGCGCGAGGCGCGCGAGCGGCAGGTCGACCTGCGCCGCGGACAGCGAGAGCTCGCAACTCGGACCAAGGAGCTGGAACGGCGCGAGCGTGCCGTGCGGGCCATCGAGGAAGAGCTCGAGGTGCAACGCTCCCGTCTCAAGGATCAGGCACTCAAGCTCCTGCGGGCCGAGAAGGCATCCCAGGAGCGGCTCGCGGACCTGGAGGCCGTGGACCGCGAGCAGGCGAGGCGGGAGACCGCGCTCGCGCGGCGTGAATCCGCGGTGGAGAAGCGCGAGAAGTCCGTCGAGGCGGAGGCCGCGCGGCTCCTCGAGCGCACGGACGAGCTCGAGGTGGCCGAGGACGATCTGAAGAACCGCGGTTCGGCGGCCGAGGAGGCGCTCCGTGCGCAGAGGAACGAACTCGATCGCCGCGAGCGCGAGGTCGCCGCAAAGGAGAAGGCCGTCACCTCGGAGGGCGAGACCCTCGAATCCTTGAAGGCCACCCTGGACGAGCAGGAAACCGCGTTCTTGGAAGACCTCCGAGATATCGAGGCCCGGAAGGCCTCCTTGGAACGGTCCGAGGCGGAGCTCGGCAAAGCCCAGGAGAAGCTCGCGAAGCGCGAGGAGTCGGTTGCCGCAGCGCAGACGCGCGGCAAGGCGCAGGTGGACCGGCGGACCGCCTCGCTCGACGAGCGCGAGGCCGAGATGGAGGAGCACGAGAAGCTCCTGCAGGAACGGGAGAGGGCGCTTGCCGCACGCACCGCAGAAGTCGAGGGACGCGAGACGGCGGTCGCGTCCCGGGAGGACCGGCTGGCCTCCGACTCCAAGCGACGCCAGGAGACCCTGGATGGGCGCCGCCAGGTCATGGAGGACCGCGCGGCGAAGCTGGCCGCCCTGCGCGATCGGCTTTCGGCCGAGCGGACCGCGGTCCAGGAGTCTCGGGCCGAGCTAAAGGCGCGCGAAGCCAAGCTCAAGGAAGGCGAGGCCCGTCTCGCGAAAGCCGAGGCGGATCTGGAGCGCAAGAAGCAGGAGCTCGCACGGATCAAAGCGGGGCTGCGCCGCCTGCGCTGAAGGATGTAGTCGAGAACACGCAGCTTAGGGAGGGAGCAGGCTTGTCGCACATCTACACGTTGACGACGGACTTCGGGCCGGGGGAGTACGTGGGCGCGATGAAGGGCGTGCTGCTGTCCCTAGATTCCGAGGCCACGATCGTCGACATCGACCACAACATCCGGCCGCAGGACATCCGCCACGGAGCGTACGTGCTGCGTGCCGCAGTGCCCCACTTCCCCTTTGCGATCCACCTGGGCATCGTGGATCCCGGCGTCGGCACGGCGCGGCGCGCCCTCGTGGTGGTCTGCGAGGGGGCCCTGCTCCTCGGACCCGACAACGGACTCCTCATCCCCGCCGCGCGGCATCTCGGCATGAAGGGGGTGCGGGAAATCACGAACCGGAAGCTCATGGCGAAGGACGTGTCGTCCACGTTCCACGGCCGCGACCTCTTCGCGCCCGTGGCCGCCCACCTCATGACTGGGACCAAGGTCAAGGACGTCGGCCCCATCGTAAAGGACTTCGTGGACCTCGACTTCGACACGCCGCGGACGACGAAGGATGGCCTCGAGGGGACCGTGCTCACGACGGACCGGTTCGGGAACATCATCACGAACATCCCGCGCGATATCGTCGAGCGGTCGTGGAAAGTCGGCGGCTCGATCCACGTCGGCCTCGGAGGCTATGAGGCGTCCCTCCCGCTCGTGTCCACGTATGGCGAGGTGCCCGCGGGCGAGTTCCTCGCCACGTTCTCCTCGAGCGGCTTCCTGGAGGTCGCCCGTCGGGAGGGGAACGCGGCCTTCCATCTTCACATCAGCCCGGGCCTCCCGGTCACCCTGCGACGGTCGTGAGCCAGCCAAGGCCAAAATCTATTTGGAGACCCGCGCTACCCGCGGGACACCCATGGACCGACGCCGCATCCTGCTCCTGATCTTCGACGGGCTGGGGGACCGCCCGGTCACGGAGCTGGGGCACAAGACCCCGCTGGAGTCCGCGCCGAAGCCCAACTTGGACTGGTTCGCCGCGAACGGGACGAACGGTCTCCTCGATCCCATTGCGCCCGGTGTGCGGCCCGGGAGCGACACGAGCCACCTCGCCCTGTTCGGCTACGACCCCCACGAGGTGTACAC
>CAZJIP010000025.1:0-19401 GCA_964546105.1 uncultured Methanomassiliicoccales archaeon | reverse complement strand
CATGCGCGTCTACGTCGTGGACAACGGCGGCCAGTGGACCCACCGGGAATGGAGGGTCCTGAAGTACCTGGGCGCGGACACGCAGATCGTCCCCAACGACACGCCCGCGGAGAAGCTCAAGGACGTGGACGGCCTCGTCCTCTCGGGCGGCGCGCCTCGCGTGGGCATCGACCCCGGCAAGATGGGGCGGAACGGCGAATACCTGGACGAGATCGAGACACCCATCCTGGGGATCTGCGCGGGCCACCAATTCATGGCGAAGCATTTCGGCGGTGAGGCCGCACCCTCGGTGGTCCCCGAGTTCGGCAAGGCCATCCTGACGGTGACGCAGCCTGACGTCCTGTTCGAAGGCTTGCCGCCCTCCTTCGAGGTGTGGGAATCCCACAACGACGAGGTGAGTGCACTGCCGAAGGATTTCGTCTCCCTCGCGAGCTCCGCGAACTGCGCGGTCCAGGCCATGCGGAGCACGAAGCGACTCCTGTTCGGCCTCCAGTTCCATCCCGAAGTGGAGAACACGGAACACGGGTACGACATCTTCCGCAACTTCCTGAAGGCCTGCGAGCGCTGAGCGGCGTTTTATCGCGGCCGGGCCATCCGCACCTGTGCCCCTGAAGGTCTCTCCCTCCCGCGTCCTGAAGGACGCGCTGGCGTATCCGAGCACCGAGACCTTCGAACAGTCCCTGGGTCGCTCCGTGCGGAGGCATGGAGGCACCTACCAGGACTACGTCGATCTGGTGTCGCGGGTGCGGGAGGCCGCGAAGGAGCACAAGGTCTCTTTGCGGGAAGCCGCCCGTATCCTGGCGGGTCAGCCGTAGACTTTGGGGTTCACGAGGAAGTCCGGGCTCTTGCCGTCGAGGACCTTCATCACTTGGTCCGCGATGATGGCGCCCGCGCGGGTCTGGGCCTCGTGGGTCGACGCGCCCAGGTGGGGCGTGAAGACCACGTGGGGCGCGGAGACCAGCGGGCTGCCAGCGGGCGGCTCCTTCTCGAACACGTCGAGCGCGGCGCCCGCGATGACGCCGTTCTTCAATGCGTCCGCGAGGGCCGCCTCCTGGACGATCTCGCCGCGGGCGCAGTTCACGAGCACCGCGGTCTTCTTCATCATCGCGAGTTCCGGGGCGCCGATCATCCCACGGGTCTCCGGCGTGAGGGCGGCGTGGATGCTGATGAAGTCCGACTCTCGCAGGACGGTTTCCTTGGAGACCAGGGCCACGTTGATCCTCTCCGCAACCTCCGGCGGGAGGTAAGGATCGAACGAAATGACGCGCATGCCGAAGGCTTGCGCGCGCTTCGCGACCTCCGCGCCGATGCGGCCCGATCCAATCAGGCCCAGGGTCTTCCCGTAGATCTCGTGCCCCTCGAACTGCTTCTTCTCCCACTTGCCTTCCTTGATGCTCCGGTCCGCCTGGGGCAGGAAGCGGCACCAGGAGATCATATGACCTAGGGCGAGCTCCGCCACGCTGACCGTGCTCGCCGTCGGCGCGTTCACGACAACGACCTTGCGCGCCGTGGCGTCGTCCATGTCGATGTTGTCCACGCCGACCCCGGCGCGGCCCACGACCTTGAGGTTGGTCGCCTTGGCGAGGACCTCCTTGGTCACCTTGGTGCGGCCGCGAACGATGAGGGCGTGGTATGGGGGAATCTGCTCCAGGAGCTGCTTCGCATCGAACTCCGCGACGTCGACCTGGTGGACCTTCTTAAGCGAAGCGATGGCCTCCGCCTCCAGCCCGTCCGTGATGAGGACCCGCATGGTATCGGGTCACCCAAGCACGGCCACGGATAAAAACTCAGACGCCCCATAGCGCAATGACAGTAAGGACCAGGAGAGCCACGAAGAGGGCCACGCCCAGGATCAGCATCCACTGGGTGACCTTCTGATCGGACCCGAAGACGACGGGGATGGGTCCGAGGAAGACCACGCCGCCCCACCGACGCGCGCTCGTCGCGGGAACTGGGAGAACGCCCGTGGGCGGGGGGAGCGAGGGACTCGGGGGAGGTGGCATCTCGACCGGTGCGGACCATGTGAGGAAGAACAGGAAGAACCCCACGATCATCAGGACGATGCCGAGGATCGACCAAGGGCCCGTCGCGGTGACCACAGGGAAGATCACGAACAGGCTCAGGGTCGCTTGGTTCTCGAGAAAGCCCACCGCGAGGGAGACGACGCCTGCGAGGAATACCGCGGGACCGAGCAACCGCACCAAGCGCACGGCCTCGTCCATCTGCGGACGTCGCTAAAGCTTTGCCCTCGTGGGAATCAAGGAGGAACCGTAGGACTGGAGAGACCGGACATCGAGGTCCCCCTGACGCATCTCCTCGATCGCCTGGGCCGCGGCCACCGCCGCCTGGACGGTCGGTATGAAGGGGATGTTCAGGTCGACCGCGAGACGACGCATCATGTACCCGTCGCGGCGCGCACCGCTCGAATTCGTGGGCGTGTTGATCACGAGCTGAATCTCCCCGCGACGCATCAGGCCGAGAGCGTCCGGGGATTGGTTCTCGCTGATCCGGTACACGGTGGTCACGTCCACGCCGTGCTCGTGGAGGAACTGGGCGGTCCCCCGCGTCGCATACAGGCGGAGGCCGAGTTGGACCAGACGACTCGCGACCGGCAGGATGGCCGGTTTGTCCTCGTCACGGACCGTGAGGTACACGCCTCCCGCCGTGGGCAGGGCGTTGCCCGCGGCAATCATCGCCTTGGCATACGCTCGACCCAGGGTACGGTCCATTCCCATGACCTCGCCCGTGCTCTTCATCTCGGGGCCGAGGACCGCGTCGACGCCCGTGAGCCGCTGGAAGGGGAACACGGGCGCCTTGACGGCCACGTGATCGATGCGCGGCTCGCTCCCGAGGCCCAGGCTCTTCAGGGAGGCGCCAAGCATGACCTGGGTCGCTACCTTGGCGAGGCTGATGCCGATGGCCTTGGACACGTAAGGCACAGTCCGGCTGGCCCGCGGGTTCGCCTCGAGCACGTAGACCGTGCCGTCCTTGACCGCGAGCTGAAGGTTCATGAGGCCGACGATGTGCAACGCCTTGCAGATCCTCCGGGTGATCGAGCGGATCTGGCGCAGGGTGTCCGCGGAGAGAGTCTGGCTCGGGAGCACGCATGCGGCGTCCCCGGAGTGGATGCCCGCCTCCTCGATGTGTTCTTGGATGCCGCCGATGAAGACGTCGTGCCCGTCCGCCACGACGTCCACATCAATCTCGGTGGC
Organism: uncultured Methanomassiliicoccales archaeon; assembly: GCA_964546105.1. Lineage (GTDB taxonomy): Archaea > Thermoplasmatota > Thermoplasmata > RBG-16-68-12 > RBG-16-68-12 > RBG-16-68-12. The sequence goes on along the minus strand of CAZJIP010000025.1, from coordinate 16,189 downwards.
ATGGGAGAGGTACTTGTCGACGAGCACGGGATGATCCTTGGACACTCGGGTCGCGGCCTCCATGAACTCCCGGAGCTCGTCCTCCCCGTGGACGATCTCCATCCCGCGGCCGCCGAGGACGTAGGAGGGGCGCACGAGGACGGGATACCCAATCCGCTGCGCGGCCTCGCGGACCTCGGTGAAGCTGAACCCCGAGGCCCCCGGAGGCTGGGGAATCTTCATGCGGCCCATCAGGGCGGCGAAGCGCCGGCGGTCCTCCGCGAGGTCGATGAAGTCGGCCGGCGTGCCCAGGATCTTCGTCCGGGATCGGCGGCGCGTCAGCTCGTGCTGGAGCGGGACGGCCAGGTTGATGGAGGTCTGGCCTCCGAACTGCACGATGACGCCGTCGGGTTTCTCCACCTCGATGATGTTCAGCACGTCCTCGAGGAGGAGGGGCTCGAAGTACAGACGGTCCGAGATGTCGAAGTCCGTGGACACGGTCTCCGGGTTGTTGTTCGCGATGATGGCGGCCACGCCTTGCTCCCGCAGGGCGAAGATCCCCTGGACGCAGCAATAGTCGAACTCGACCCCTTGGCCGATTCGGATGGGCCCCGCTCCAACGATGAGCACTTTGCGGCGGGGAATCTCCCGGGTCTCCGAGGTCGGCTCGTAGGTGGAGTAGAAGTACGGGGTCTCGGCCTCGAACTCCCCGCCGCAGGTGTCGACCATCTTGTACGCCACAGGCGGATGCGACCGACGAACCCGGGCTTCAGGCAACTTCGCGAGCCTCGCGAGCTCCGCATCGGAGATCCCGAGGCGCTTCGCCGTGGCGATGGCCGCCTTGGAAAGGCGGGTCGCCCCCAACCGGCTCTCCGTGTCCACGAGGTCGCGAATCTTGCGGAGGAAGAACGAATCCCAGGCCGTGAGTTCGGCGACTTTCTCCACGCCCCATCCCCGCCGCAACGCCTCGGCAATCGCGAACAGCCTGCGGTCCGTCGGGTGCTCGAGATCCTCCCGGAGTTCCGCGTCCGAGCGAGAATCCGCCTCCAGCCCGACGTGGCCCACCTCCAGGGAGCGGACCGCCTTGAGGAGCGACTCCTCGAACGTGCGCCCGATGGCCATGACCTCGCCCGTGCTCTTCATGGAGGTGCCGATCCGGCGGTCCGCAGTCCGGAACTTGTCGAAGGGCCACCGCGGGATCTTCGTGACCACGTAGTCGAGCGTGGGCTCGAACGAGGCCAGAGTCTTCCCTGTGACAGGATTCGGGATTTCGTCCAGCGTGAGGCCGATCGCGATCTTCGCGGCGATTCGCGCAATCGGGTATCCGGTGGCCTTCGAGGCCAAGGCCGAGGAGCGGGACACGCGGGGATTCACCTCGATCACGCGGTACTCGCCCGTCTTCGGATGCACCGCGAACTGGATGTTGCAGCCGCCCTCGATGCCCAGGGCGCGGATGATCCGCAGGGCGGCGGACCGGAGGGTCTGGTGGTCCGCGTCGCTCAGGGTCTGCGCGGGTGCCACGACGATGGATTCGCCCGTGTGGATACCCATGGGGTCCAGGTTCTCCATGTTGCAGATCGTGATGCAGTTGTCCGCGGCGTCCCGCATGACCTCGTACTCGAACTCCTTCCAGCCGAGCACGCTCTCCTCGACGAGCACCTGCTTGATCCGCGAGTAGGCCACGCCGAGACCCACGATGCGCTCGAGCTCCTCGGGATTGCGGGCCACTCCGCTGCCGCTTCCTCCTAGGGTGTACGCCGCACGGACGATCAGGGGAAAGCCGACCTCGGCCGCGAACTCCGCGGCCGCGGCGACGTCGGAGACCGCGCGGCTCCGGGGCACGGGTTCGCCGATGACTCGCATGAGGGCCGCGAACTTCTCCCGGTCCTCGCCCGCCTGGATGGCCTCGAGCTTCGTCCCCAGGAGCTCCACGCCGTACTTCCGCAGGACGCCGCGCTCCGCGAGCTCGCTGGACAGGTTGAGCCCCGTCTGCCCGCCCATCCCGCTCAGGATGCCTTGCGGCCGTTCTTTCGCAATCACCTTCTCGAGGAACTCCGCGGTGAGCGGCTCGATGTACACCGCGTCGGCCATCTCGGGATCCGTCTGGATCGTCGCGGGGTTGCTGTTCACGAGGACGACCCGCAGGCCCTCGGCGCGCAGGGAGCGGCATGCCTGGGACCCGGAGTAGTCGAACTCGGCGGCCTGGCCGATGACGATGGGACCGGACCCGATGACCATGACCGTCGTCAGGTCACCGCGCTTGGGGACGACGACCACCTCCCCGCATGCTACGACTCCCGGACCTGGGCGACGAAGTCGCGGAAGATGTATTCGTTGTCCCAGGGACCTGGGTGGGCCTCCGGGTGGTACTGAACGGAGAAGATGGGCCGCGTGCGGTGGACGATCCCCTCGACCGTGCGATCGTTCAGGTTCAGGTGGGTGATCTCGAACTCGGATGGATCCAGGGAGTCCGCGTCCACCGCGAAGCCGTGGTTCTGGGAGGTGATGTGGACGCGCCCCGTGCGGAGGTCCTTCACGGGCTGGTTCCCCCCGCGGTGGCCGAACTTCAGCTTGAACGTCTTCCCGCCAAAGGCGAGGGCGAGGATCTGGTGGCCGAGACAGATCCCGAGGAGGGGGACGCGGTCCGCCAGCTCGCGCACCGCGGGGACCGTCTTCCGCACTAGCTCGGGCTGCGCGGGGTCCCCGGGACCGTTGGACACGATGACTCCGCTGGGCTTCAGGGCGAGGATCTCGTCCGCGGGCGTGTCCCACGGGACGCGGACCACGTCGGCGAAGCGCTGGGCCTCGCGCAGGATGTTCCGCTTCACGCCGCAGTCCACGACGACCAGGGTGCGCTTCCCGTTGCCCGGATACCGGATATTCCTCCGGCAGCTGACCTCGGCCACGAGGTTGCGGCGATCCGGGTAGGGCATCGTCCGCACCTCCTTCGCGGCCGCCGGGAGGTTCTCGCCCTGGGGGACCAGAGCGGCCTTCATCGTCCCCCGGCTCCGGATGCGGATCGTGAGTTCGCGCGTGTCGGCTCCCTGGAGCCCGGGCACGCCGTACTCCTCCAGGAACGGGCCGATGGCCTTCTGGCTGCGCACATGGCTGGGGGCCGCGCACGCCTCCCGGACGACGAAGCCCGTGACTTGGATCTCATCGGATTCCATCCAGGCGGGATCCACCCCGTAGTTGCCGATCAGGGGATAGGTCATGAGGAGAATCTGGCCGCGATACGATGGGTCCGTCAGGGCCTCCGTGTAGCCTGTCATGTTCGTATTGAAGACGAGTTCACCGAACGCTGTCTTCGAGGAACCGAAAAACGACCCCCGGATGACCGTGCCGTCCTCCAGGACGAGGCTGCCTTCCATCCGTTGGACCCTCACCCGATTTCCGCCTGTGTTTATTAGAGTTTGTGTTCCGGAGCGCGCTGCCGGCACTCTTAAGGAACCGCTGCGCGCTCCCTGAACCGTGGCCAGAGAACCGATTCCGAACTCAATCAAACATCCCCGGTCCGTGAAGGCCGACTATGCGGATCCGTTCCTGTATGGAGGCGTGGCCGCCATCGTGGGTATCCTCGGACTCATCGTGGGCGCAATCCTTCTGCTGTTGGGGAACTGGATCTCCGGCGCGATCCTGGCGGCACTCGGGGCAATCCTCCTGGGAGCCGGTTTCCTTGTGGCTCGCCGCGGAGACTGACCGCGCGAACCCTCAGCCCGGCCGCACGGGGAACCGGTTCAGCCGCTCGACCATCTTGTCCCAGTGGCTGCCCTGCCAATACACCTTGTGGCAACCGGGGCACTGCCAGAACAACGTGTGCCGGGCACGCACGCCCTCGGGCACCAGGTCGCCCACCTCCTCGAGCTTGGCCGCCACGAGAGGCGTGTTGCAGAGCGAACATCGGGAGAGCGGGTCGATGAGCCTCAGGCCCAAGGCCGAGGCGACCTCCCGAATCTGCTCCTCTAGGTCGTCGCTGCGCACGCGGAGCGCGCGAGAGGACCGACCCGCGAGCTCCTTGTCCCGCGTCAGGAGGATGCGGTCCTCCCGTTCCGCGAGCGCGAGCATCTCCGTGTCCCCGAGCGGCCCGGGGTACGCGGTATCGTAGCCCATGAACCGCAGCCACTTCGCGAGCGTACCGAGCATGTGGTCGCAGAGGAGGTTCATGGAAGCGCTCCGGCCATCACGTCGACCACGACCCGGAGGCTGCGCCGGACCCCGTCCCGGAATGTGGGATCCTGGAATCCGGGCCTCCACGCATCTCCCCCGACCTCGTCGGAAACGACCATGAGGCTTGCCATCGGCACGCGGCGATACCGGGCGACCGTGAAAAGCGCGGAGGCCTCCATCTCCACGCCCAGGACTCCACGACGCGCGAGCGAGCGTATCCCGGAACGCCTCTCGCGGTACACGGCATCCGTCGTCCAGACGGGACCCTCTTGGACCGGGAGGGATCTTCGCCGGCACGCCGCACGGAGCCGGCGGACGAGGCGAGCGTCGGGATGGGCGGGGCGGAACCCCCCGTAATGCTTCGACGTCCCCTCGTCGGAGAGCGCCGTGGTGGGAAGGACCGTCCGCCCAATCGGAAGATCTTTCTGAAGCGACCCGCAGGCACCGAATACGACGAAAGTCTGCGCGCCAAGCGCGATGGATTCCTCTAAGTCGATGGCAGCCGCCGGGGCACCGATGGTGGTGCGGACGACCGCGACCGGATGCCTCCCCGCATGCCCCAACGATATGTTGGGATTCCAGCGTACGACCTGCGCGCGTAGCGCCTTCGAGCAGACTCGGAAGAACCATGTGCCGCAGACAAGCACGACCCTCGGAGGGAGGTGGATCTCACTGCGCATTCGAGGACGGGTCGAGCGGAAGTACCGGATGAAGTCGCGGGGCTCGAAGATCGGATCGTCCACGGTCACTTGACCACCGTGTACGTCAGGAGCAGACCGTCCCCGAGCCGATCTGCCTTTTCGAGCCGAAGGTGGAACGCCTCCGGAAGTGCGTGGACTCCCGGGCCCCCAGCCAAGGTAGGCGCGGCGTGCCCGCCGAGGACGAGGCTCGCAACGAAGACCGTGAGTTCGTCGGCCAGCCGCTGGCGCAGGAAGGACCAGATTACCGTGCTGCCGCCCTCAACCAGAAGCGTCTTGACGCCGCGCTGGGACAGGTGATCCAAGAACGCGACGAGGTCCACCTCGTCCCTGCCCGCGCGGAAGACCTGAGCCTTGGCGAACTCGTGGGTGCAGTCTTGGCTGGTCGCGATTAGCGTCTCCGCGCTGCCGTCGAGCACGTGCGCATGGTCCGGCGTCTTCCCGTCGGAGTCGAGGACGATGCGGAGCGGCTGGCGGCCATGGGCGAACTCCGGTTTCACAGTGAGCTTGGGATCGTCCTTCAGGACCGTGCCAACGCCCACAAGGATGGCGTCCGCTTCCGCCCGGAGGCGTTGAACGCGGGCGACGTCCTCCTCGTTGCTCAGCTTGGCCGGGCGGGCGTCCGCGAAGGCAATCTTGCCGTCGACGCTCATCGCCGCGTTGATAAGGACGCGGGGCCGCACGGAGGGCACGAACGGGGCGAGCGAATAACAACCTTGTGGTGTCATCCGTACCCAAGATTCTTGTAGCGCGGTCCCGTCCGACGACCCGAGCGAGATCATGAAGGCTCACCTCAGCCAAATCCAGGACATGAAGTTCCACGCGAACGTCGATGGAGGCCCGGAGGTCACCCTCCACGTGCCCGAGAAGCGCGAGGCCCGCGAGGGGCCGTCCCCGATGCAGGCCGTCCTCATGGCGGCCATGGGCTGCACGGCGTCGGACGTCGTATACATCCTGCGAAAACAGCGGATGGCCTTGACCGGCCTCGAAATCGAGGCCGATGCGGAGCGGGCCAAGACGGAACCCCAAGTCTTCACCAAGATTCACCTGCACTATCGGGTCTACGGGGAGAAGCTCAAGGATTCCGCGGTGAAGCGGGCCATCGAGCTGTCGACGGAGAAGTACTGCTCCGTGGGGACCATGCTCCGCCGTGGCGGCGTGACGTGGGAGAATACCTGGGAGATCCTGCCGCCGAAGTGAGTGTTCTCAGCCCTGAGACATACAGCGGCTATCTTTAAGTAACTCGCCCGAGATGGGTCGCCGCTCATGGAAGGAATCCAGATCTACGAGCTCAAGCGGATGGATCTCCGAGGGGCCACCGTGATCGACGGATTCCCCTCCGTGGGATTGGTCAGCTCCATCGTCGCGAACTACCTGATCAACGCCCTGAACCTCACCCAGATCGGAATCATGGACTCCGTGTACTTCCCGACCGTCGCCCTGGTGCGCGACGGCCAGCCCATGAACCCCGTCCGGATCTACGCGGGGCCCAAGCGCGAGGGCACGGACCAGGTCGTCGTCTTCATCAGCGAGTTCCAGCCGCCGCCCAACCTCATCAAGGCCATTGCGGCCACGGTCCTCGACTGGGCTCAGGACGCGCGGTGCAACCTCCTCGTGTGCCCCGAAGGCCTCATCGTGGACACCAAGGAGGACGACTCCGAGGACCGCCAAGTCGAGGTCTACGGCATCGGCTCCACGGACAAGGCCATGGACATGCTCCGGCGGCACAAGGTCACCGTGTTCGAGGAAGGCGTCATCACGGGCGTGGCGGGCGTCCTTCTGAACGAAGGGCGAAAGCGTGACTTCGACGTGATCACGCTCCTGAGCGAGGCCCATCCGGACTACCCCGACGCCCGCGCGGCCGCAAGGGCCATCGAGATCATCGACGCACTCCTCCTGCACACGGAACTCGACGCGAAGCCCCTCTACGAGGAGGCGGAGCGCATCGAGATGCAGCTCAAGTCAATCCACCACCAAGCCGACGCGGTCAAGAAACCGGGCACGGAGCCCGCGCGGCCGAGCATGTACGGTTAGGCGGACGGACCTGCGACTTTGACTCGCGACAGGTCGCCAATGCTCTGGAACTCGATCGTCCGTCCGAGGAACTGGGGCACGAGCCACGCCATGGTCCTCAGATGGAGACTGACCTCGCGCACGAGGAACGAGGAGGGGCGGTCCGCGAGCGCCAGGTAGGTCACGATCTGATCCGCGGCATGCACGTCCACGGTGGCGTTGGACAGGATTTCCGCCTCGAGGGCGGCGGCCGCCTCCTCACCCACCCGCTCGGAGGACTTGCCCCGCTCCGCGAGAGAACTCGCGCCGAGGAGTGCATGCTCGCGCTCGACCCAAAGGACGACCGCGCCCCCCTGGCCGACCGCGTCCTCGCTCGGATAGACGCGCTCCTCGATCTTGACGTCCGAGATGCCATGGAGGCCGCGGGTCACGGCCTGCTTCATCCGCTTGGGGATTTCCGCGGGCAGGTTGGAGACGTGCGCGATGCCCCGCACCCGCTCGACCGCGCCGGGCTCTGAGATCACGAGCGGAGACCATGAGGAGGTGGGCTGGATTACAAACTCGACTTCGCCGCCTCCCCTTGGATAGTATCCGCGGCGGTGGGACAGGAGGTCGGCCTGGCCGCCCATCCGGCGGACCAACGGCAGGAAGACGCGCGCGAAGTAGTCGAGCGGCGGAGACCACTGGACGTCCGTCCCGCCCACGATGCGCAGGCGCGTGGCCTCCTTTGCCGCGAAGGCGACGGGAAGACAGGCTTGGAGGACGAGGGTGACGCTCCCGGCCGTGCCGACGTCAAACGCATGGTCCCCGCCTCGGAGTTCGCCGGGTTCGAACACGACCCGGGACGAACCCACTTCGAGGCCGCTCACCTGCGCCGACGCGAGCTCCGCGACGGCCCGGAGCGCGGTAACGTGCTGCGCCGCCAGACCCGGGTTCGGACGACCCTCTCGGATCCGGTTCACGGTCACGGACTTGCGGGTAAGCGCGGAGAGGGCCACTGCCGTCCGCAGGAGCTGGCCTCCGCCTTCCCCGTGCGAGCCATCGATCTCGATCATGTCGGGGCAGCCTTCGTCGGGCTTGCGGTCTTCGCGGCGCGCTGCCGGAGGACCTTGAGGAGTTCGACGATGAGGAACGCGGACAGGGAAATCACGAGGGTCCGCACCCAGTCGAAGGGGGTGAGGGGCTGTGTGTGGAAGGCCGACTGGAAGAAGGGCGCGTAGATGACCGAGATCTGCAGCGCCATGGACAAGAGCACGGCGTAGATGAGCTTCTTGTTCGTCAGGAAGCCAATCTGCCAGAGCGTCTGGCGGGGAGATCGGATGGCGAAGACCAGGAACAGCTCGAAGAAGACGATCGTCGTGAAGGCCACGGTCTGAGTCCGTACCGGCTCCGAGCCGTCCGCCCACTCCCAAGCGAAGATTCCCAGAGTGCCCACGGTAAGGATGACCGCCACGACGACGATGAGGAACGCGATATCCCTGGAGAGCACACCTTCCTTGGGATCCCGCGGCCTCCGGTTCATGATGTCCGTGGGATACGGGTCAACGCCCAGGGCCAGGGCCGGAAGGCCGTCCGTCACGAGGTTGATCCAGAGGAGCTGGACCGGGGTGAAGAACGGAAGGAAGTCTGGGTTCGTGACGAACAGGGTCGCGAGGAGCATGATGAGGACCTCGCCGGCGTTCGCGGAAAGCAGGTAGGCCACGAACTTCCGGATGTTCTCGTAGATCCCGCGGCCTTCCTCCACCGCCGCGACGATGGACGCGAAGTTGTCGTCCAGGAGGACCATGTCCGCGCTCTCCTTCGCGACGTCCGTCCCGGTGATTCCCATGGCGACGCCGAGGGCGGCGCGCTTCAGGGCGGGCGCGTCGTTCACGCCATCGCCGGTCATCGCGACGAGGTGGCCCTTCTTCTTCCAGGCGTCCACGATTCGCATCTTGTGCTCCGGGCTGACGCGCGCATAGACCTTGATGTGCTCCACATCCCGGAGCAGCTCCTCCGGGGGGACCCGGTCGAGCTCCTCGCCCGTCAGCGCGCGTTCGCCCTCCGCGAGGATCCCCATCTCCCGCGCGACCGCCATGGCCGTCAGCTTGTGGTCTCCCGTGATCATGACCACCTGGATCCCCGCCTTCTTGCAGCGGTCGATCGCCTTCATGGCGTCGAGGCGCGGGGCGTCCATCATCCCGACGAGCCCCAGGAACGTGAGCCCCTCCTCGAGGCCGCGGTCCCGGATCGGAGGAAGTTCCCCGGGGAACGAGCGGCTGGCCAAGCCGAGGACTCGGAGGGCACGGGTTGCCATCTCCTGGTTCTGGAAGAGGTACTGCTTGCGGTCGTACTCCGTGAGGGGTTTCCGCTCCCCCTGGACGAGGTGGTGCGTGCATGCCGCAACGATCCGTTCCGGGGCGCCTTTCACGTAGAGCATCTTGGCCCCGACCTCGGCGAGGGACAGGTGGCGCCGGTCCTCGGACACGGCGAGGATCTCGTGGAGCGCCACGGCCGAGAGCGGGGCATGGAGGGTCGACATCATCTTCCGCTCCGAGGTGAAGGCGATCTCGGCCACGCGGGGCTGTTCCGAGCGCAGGATGTCCGCGTCGAGTCCCGCCCGCATCGCGGAGACCACGAGCGCTCCCTCGGTCGGATCGCCCTCGCAGACCCACCGCTCGCCCTCGCGGCGAATGCTCGCATCGTTGCACAAGACGCCGCAGACGAGGGCCTCCCGGAGATCCGGGTGGGCCGCCAAGTCAACCTCCTGGCCGTCTAGGACGAAATCGCCTGAGGGATCGAACCCCTCGCCGCGGACCTCGTACGTGCGACCGTCGACGAAGAAAGATCGAACGTTCATCTCGCCCTTCGTGAGCGTGCCCGTCTTGTCGGAGCAGATGACCGTCGCGGCCCCGAGGGCCTCCACGGCAGGCAGCTTACGGATCAGAGCGTGCCGCCGGATCATCCGCTGCAGCCCGAGCGCCAGGCTGATCGTGACCACCGCGGGCAGACCCTCCGGGATGGCGGCCACCGCGAGGCCGACCGCCGTGAGGAAGAGCAGCTCGAGGTTGCCCATGGCGTCGGCCTCCTTGAGGAACATGATCACGAAGACCGCGGCCGCGATCCCCAGGATGATCGCACCAATCTGCCTACCGAGGCGGTCCAGTTGCCTCTGGAGCGGAGTCTCCTCCTTGGTCTCCTGCTGGACGAGCCCGGCGATCTTGCCGAGTTCCGTGGCCATGCCCGTGGCGACCACGAGGCCCTTCCCGCGGCCCCCCTCCACCGTGGTGCCCATGAAGGCCATGTTCTTGCGGTCTCCGAGGAACGCGTCTTGGGGGAGCACGGCGGTTGCCTTGGTCACGGGCGTCGACTCCCCCGTCAGGGACGCCTCGTTCGTCCGGAGGCTCGCGGCCTCGAACAGCCGCAGGTCCGCGGGCACCTTGTCTCCCGCAGCGAGCACAACGGCGTCGCCGGGGACCAGCTCCCGCGCGGGGATCGCGAGGCCCTCGCCCTCGCGGACGACGTGGGCCTTGGGCGCGGCCAGGGCCTTGAGGGCCTGGAGGGACTTCTCGGCCCGGAATTCCTGGATGAACCCGAGGACGGAGTTCAGGACCACGATGATCGCGATCAGGATCGCGTCCCACAGCTCCGTGGACTCGCCTTTGGAGATCCCGAGGTAGCCTGAGATCACCGCGGCGATGATCAGGATGATCACGAGCACGTCCGTGAACTGCTCGAAGAGGATCCGCAGCGGGCTGATTCGAGCGGTCTGCACCAGCTCGTTGGGGCCTGTCTTCGCGAGACGCTCCGCGGCCTCGCGCTTGGACAAACCCGTGGGGGACGAGGCTTGGCGCTCGAACAGGGTCTCCACGTCGACCGCGTGCCAGGCCTCCGGCATGGAGCCGCGGATGGGCCGAGCCATTATTAACTCACCCGGTGGACGCGCAGGGTGCGCGGACTTGCGGTATGAGGCTGTCGTCTTGACAGTAGGTATTTGTAGGCCCGCCCTCGATTCGACGCGCGGGATGGGCAACATCGTCTTCTCGCCGGACGGGCGAGCGGCCACGCTCCGCGCCGACCGGTTGACTCCCGGGACGGCGCGCGCGTGATCGACACGAATTCCATCATGTTCGAGCTCGGCGTCATCGCCGCCGTGGGGTTCCTCGGAGCCGCCATCGCGAGCCGCGCCAAGATCTCCGTGGTCATCGGCTACATCGTCGCGGGGATGCTCATCGGGCCGAATATCCACCTCACGCTCTTCGGCGTCTCGTACAACGGCGTGCTCACGAACAGCGAGTTCATCCAGGAAATCTCCCAGCTCGGCCTCGTCCTGCTCCTGTTCTTTGTCGGTCTGGAATTCAGCATCACGAAGCTGAAGAAGACCAAGGAAGCCGCGGCCATCCTGGCGGTCACGAACCTCGCCGTGGACATGTTCGCCGGATTCGTCATCGGCGCGTGGATGGGGTGGCCCCTCATCGACACGATCTTTATGGCCGGCGTCATCAGCATGTCGAGCACGGCCATCACGGCCAAGGCGCTCATCGACTTGAAGCGGCTCGGGAACGCGGAGACGGAGTTCATCCTGGGGATGGTGATCCTCGAGTCCTTCCTCGCGATGATCATCCTCACCCTCGTGAACGGCATCGTCATCTCCGCCGACGGCGCACCCGTGGACCCGGTGTCCTTGTTCGCGGGGATCGGGATCTTCCTGGGGTTCTTCACCTTCCTCGCGGTCCTCGTGATCCCCAACACGGTCAAGATGTTCGAGCGGATCAAAAGCGACGAGCTGTTCATCCTCTTCGCCATGGCCCTCGTGTTCCTGGCCGCGGCCCTCGCCCAGGCGTTCCGCGTGCCCGCCATCATCGGGGCCTTCTTCATGGGGATGGTCTTCGCGGACACGAAGCTCGCCCAGCGCATGAAGACCAAGATGGAGTCGCTGCGGGACGCCTTCGTGGCCATGTTCTTCCTGAGCTTCGGCATGCTCATCGATCCGTCCGCACTGCCCATGGTCCTCCCCATGCTCCTGCTCGCGGTGCCCCTGATCCTGATGAGCGACATGCTCCTGACCGCGAGCCTGGCGTACATGATCGGGTTCTCCTCGAAGGCCGCCATGGCCATCGGCACGAGTTTCATCGCCCGCAACGAGGAGGCCATCCTCTACGCGACCGTCGGCACGCGGTCCATCCGGAACAACCCGAACCTCTCCAACAACTACGCGGGGACGTACCTCACGCCGTTCACGGGCATCCTCTCCATCGTCATGAGCAGCCTCGCACCCCTCCTCATGGTGCGTTCGGACCGCCTGGCCAAGGCCCTCTCGCGGCGCCTCCCGAAGTCCATCATGTTCGGCGCGGACCTCGTGAAACGGACCCTGCGCACGGTGGTCATGCCGAGCATGCTCCCGATCTACCGCAAGCGCCGGTTCCTCCAGGCGGCCCTGATCCTGTACTCGGCTTGGATCATCGACCTCACGATCACCCGCGACGCGGCGCACCTGGCGTTGGCCAGCGTGTCGCCCCTGATCATCTTCGCGGTGTACGCGGCCGCGCGCCGGACGTTCCAGGAACCCGTACGGCACACGAACTACGGGATGGATGGCGGGCCGTACAGCCGCTCCACGATCGAGACCTTCGTCCTGCGCATTGTGGTCGGCACCCTGACGGCCATCGCCCTGGTCGCCATCGTGTGGCAGTACTACTGGCCCGCCACCCTCGCCATCCTGTACACGTACTTCCTCGGGGTGGTCTTCAGCATGAAGGTCGTGTACCGCCGCCTGGGGCTGGGCCTCGGTCGGCGGCATCCCAAGGCGATCCGGGTGCTGCGGACACCACCGCCGGTGAAGCATTGGCGGCCCACGGGAAGCGGCGTGGGCCGGCGCTGATCAGACGACCGGGTACGTGAGGTCCGCGATCCAGGTCTCCTTCGCGATCGTGGTCTCCCGGCCGTGGCCGGGCAAGACCCGCGTCCCGGACGGGAGCTGGGCCAGCCGTTGCAGGCTCGTCTTCATCTTGGCGGGACTCGCGCCCAGGGTGTCCGTGCGGCCGCAAGAGCCGGCAAACAGGGTGTCCCCGGAGAACAGGAGGCCGTCCGCCTCGTCGTAGAAACAGCAGCTGCCCTCCGTGTGCCCGGGCGTGTGGATCGTGACCAAGGTGATGCCGCCGATCTGGACCGAGGTCCCTTCCTTGAGGAGGAGATCCGGAGTCGCGAGGGGTGGCGGGGCAGGGAGGAACCACCGGGACTCCTTCGCATTGCGCTCGAGGCGGTACGAGTCGACCTCGAAGATGGCGAGCTTGGCGCCCGTGGCGCTCTTGAGCGGGGCGTCATCCGCCGTGTGGTCCGGGTGACCGTGGGTGTTCAGGATCGTGACGATATTGACGCCGAGGCTCTGGGCCCGGGCAAGGAGGTCCTTGCCCACGAGACTCGGGTCGACCACGGCGGCCTGCTGGCTCGCCTCGTCGATCACCAGGTAGGCGTTGTTGTCCAAAGGCGGCACGACGAGGGCCTCGACGCGCATGCGCGCCTCGGCAGGCGAGTGCGCGCCATAAACTTGCCGCCCGAATCGCGCTGGCCGAGGCTAGTGCCCGTGCGGCGTGGGATGGACGTATCGGTCGGCGAGGCGGTGGATCGTCCCCTCGTACTTCTCGTGGACCCCGGCCCCCGTCTCCTCCCGCTCGATGCGATCAAACTCCACCGCGAGGGCGGTACGCTCCTTGGGGGACAAGGAGCGGTCGATCAGCGGAAGGAGGAGCTTCGTCTCCGCGTCGATGTGCTGCGTGAGGAGGGCCACGTACGACCGTGCGTCCTTCGCGAACTGGGCGCGTGCCTTCGCATCGCCGGATTCCACGGCCGGTACTTCGGATCGCAGGGCCGCAACCAGATGCCGCCCCGCGGCGTGGTCGCCCTCAAGCCGATGCACGAGCTCCGCACCCTCCTTCGGGGACGCCCGGCGCAGGGCAGGGAAGAGGGCCTTCTCCTCCTTGGCGTGGTGGCATTTGTCCGCGAAGTTCACGACGACCTCGAGAGCCCCGTCGACGTCGGTCCGAGCGACCGCCTCCCCGTGGTCGACACGCTTCGCCATCGCGCCGAGGACATGGAGGAGATGCTCGATCACTTCGTGCTCTTCCCGCAGGATGTCGGAGGGCTCGGTCATGGAGGGGGCCATGCCGCCGCCGATTCAAGAGAATGCCCCGAACGCGTTCGGGGGGCGCAAGCTTAAGGGGGGCCGCGGGCTTCGAGGCCACCCGATGACCGTCGGCGGCATCAACTTCAACTGTCCGCGGTGCAACACTCCCCTGTTCTTCACCTTCAAGCTCGAGGACGCAGGCGACTCGCTGAAGCGGACCGTGGCGTGCCCCGGATGCCAGACGTCCTGGTCCGTGGGCGTGGACATCCACCCCGAGTGAGGCTTTATTTCCTCTCGCGGAATCGCGAGGGCGTGCGCCTCCCCCTGTTCCCCCTCCAGACCGTCCTGTTCCCGGGAGCCACCCTGCCGCTCCATGTCTTCGAGCCGCGGTACCGGGAGATGATCGGCCGCTGCCTCGAGCACGAGGAGCCATTCGGGATCTGCCTGATCCTCGAAGGGGAAGAGGTCGGATCGGCCGCGATCCCTCACCGGGTGGGCACGGAGGCGGGGATCATCGCCGCGCAGCGGTATCGCGACGGGCGCTACGACATTGTCGTCGAAGGCCGCCGGCGCTTCGAGGTCATGGCGCTGGACCGAACGCGCCCCTACCTCCGCGCGGACGTGCGCTTCCTCGAGGAGTTGGACGGCGCGGTGGACTCGGACCTCGCGGAGGCCGTGGCCAAGCTGTTCGAGGGGGTCCTGGAGTCCATCGAGCTCTCCGGGCAGGCGGTCGTCGATGAGACCTGGAAGGACCTGGACGCGCGGTCCCTCTCCTACAAGGTGGCCTCCGTGCTCCCCGTGGGCGAGGACGCGAAGCAGGAGATCCTGGAAATCCCGGACACGGCGACCCGCCTGCGCCGCGTCGCGGAGGCCCTCATGGCCCTGCGCCGGATCGGCGCGGCCGCGGGCGCGGGATAACCTTCTCGATCCCCCGGAGCGCGTCCAGGATGCCGCGGCGGATCGTCGCGTAGTCCATCGAGGGTTGGCCCGGCTTGTCCAGGCTCGCCTCGGGCACCTGGGGGACGTGGATGAAGCCCGCGGGGCCCGTCTTCCCGTCCACTGCGAAGGCGTCGAGCAGGGTGAACATGGCGAGGTTGCAGAGGTACGTGCCCGCGGTGTCCGAAAGCTCTGCGGGGATCCGCTCGTTGCGCAGGGCCGCGAGGATAGGGCGCACGGGAAGGGTGGAGAAGTAGGCCGCGGGGCCGCCCTTCCGGATCGGGCGGTCGCGGTACCTGCGGCCTCGGTTGTCGGGGACGGAGAAGTCGAGCACGTTGACCGCGACGCGCTCCACGCTGATCCGCGGCCGTCCGGGGGCCACGCCCAGCGCGAGGGCCGCATCCGGATTCACGTGGCCCAACAGCCGCCGCAAGGCAGGACCCGCATCCTCCAGGGCGACGGGAATCTCCGCGCCGTGGATCCACGCGCTCCCGACCCGCCGACCGTCCAGCCCCCGGGCCAGGACGCCGGTCGGGTTGTAGTCCGGAGCGTTCCGATACGGGTTGTAGCCGGGGAGGAGGATCGAGCGGACCATAGGCCCGCCAAGGTGGGCCGCCGTCATGAGGTTGATGACCCGGGGCTAGCGGCGGAGTGCGAGGCGCGGGAATCGAACCCGCGTTAGAAGCTTGGGAAGCTTCTGTCCTACCATTAGACTAGCCTCGCGCGCCGCACCCCAGTGGCGCGGTGGTATTTTTCCCATTCGCTCGGACGGGAGCGAGAATGCTTCAGGGCTTCGTGACCGTCTCGAGCTGGGAAATCACGTTCCAGATCAGCGTCCGGCCGTGGAGCGGGATGTTCGGATCGTTCGCCAGGTCGTCCATGATCATGATGGCGCTCGTGACCCGCAGGTCGAGCGCCTCACCTTTCTTCGAGAGTCGGGCCTTCGCGTCGGCGGCCCCGCGCCGGATGTTGCGCGGGACGGAGGTGTCCTCCGCGATTGAATCGAGGACGTCCACCACTTGTTTGAGCTTCGTTTCGCTGTCCATACCACCACCTCCAGGCCCCGACCCGTGTCCTCAACCTTGCGACCTCGCCTGTCCACCTTCCTTGTAGGTGGTCACCACCATGAGCGTCTTCGTGTCCTTGATCCCGGCGATCGGCGCGAGGTTCGTGAGGACGAAGTCCTTCAGGCCCTTGTAGTTCTTGAACCGGGCCTTCGCGACGATGTCCGTGTCCCCCGTGACCAGGAAGACATCCTGGATCACGTCAAACTTCGCGATCTCCGTGGCGATCC
>CAZJIP010000024.1:0-19621 GCA_964546105.1 uncultured Methanomassiliicoccales archaeon | reverse complement strand
CCGGGCTGGTTCTGGTAGCCGCAACGCGGGCAGGCGAGGGGAGCGGACAGGAAAAAGCCTCCGAGCGAGCCGAAGGAGGGGTACCGGGAAAAACCTTTCGCGGGCGGTCCGAAGGCTTTTTCACCGGGCGAGACCTGAGTAGGTCGCATGGTCTCGCCGGGCGCCATCGACCGCTGGATCTCCCTCGAGCTCGGGCGCCTCAACGCCGGGCTCGTCGTGGAGCGGAAAAGCCTCGCCCAGCTGCGGCGCGAGACGCGTCCGACGTGCCGCACGCGGGAGGGCGAGGAGCATGCGTTCGACCCCGCGGCCCTCGAGCGGCTGGCGCGGGTCCTGAGCGATCGGGACGCGGAGGCGCTCCGCCTCCCGATCACCGTCTTCGTCACGGGCGACTTGGCGGACAGCGCCTATGTCTCCGAGGAACTCGCCGCGCAAGCGCTGCGCGCGGTGGAGTCGTTCGGCCCCGCCTTCCCATACCGGGGTGGGCGCATGTACCTGCCCCACTCCTTGGCCGTCGACCTCGTGCGCCACGGCGGCGGCACGATCCAGCTCGCGTTCGGCTGAACGGAAAGCCTACTTGGGCTCTCCCGTAGGCTTCTCGCGGCGGGCCGCCCAGAGGTCCTCGGGCACGTCGTCGTAGACGGTCTGTCCGGCCTCCGCCTCTTCCTTGGCGCGCTGGGCCTCGGCGAGGTCGTAGATCCGGTCCTTGCGGAACATCCAGTAGTGGATCCGCCACTCCCGGCCGTCGTAGAGCGTGGTCTCCTCCCGCTCCGTGGTCAGGATGCCCGAATCCTCGAGCATGTAGAAGGCGTCGCGGTCCTCGGGCTCGAGGACGTTGTCGATGATACGCTCGGAGTATCCGAAGAAGTTGAGGACGTGGGTCGCCATGGCGCGGGCCTCCTCCTCCTTCATCCCTGTGCGGTCAATCGAGTTCTTGATCGCGCGGGTGAGGTCATCCACGGTGATGGTCCCCGCTGGTCCCCGCTCAGGCCTAGCCTTCACGGACATGGGTCGCCCTGGAGGAGTACTACTTGGGCTAAGGGCTATATAAGCATTCTGTCGGCCGAAGGGCAAGATGATTCTCACGTTTCTTCCGCGGCATCCTTGCGGCCACGTCAGGAGCGCGTCGTCCAAAGAGTAATGCGACGCCGCGTCATGTCACACCGGGAATGTTACCAGGCGGGGATGGAACGGAGCCCACGGAGTCGGGCGTGGAGGAGCGGGGGACCGCCCCCGGCGCAGTCCCGACCGAGGAGTCGGAGATCCGATCCCTCCGGGACGAGGTCCGCCGTCTTCGGGAGCAGGTGGCCGCCCTGGCGGCCCGGTCCAGGACGGAGGACGTCCGCACGCCCACCCATGTGAAGGGGCTGGATGCGGCGCTCCAGGGTGGCGTCCCCCGAGGACACGTCGTGGGTATCGTGGGACCCGGCGGCTCGATGAAGACCTCCTTGGCCCTGTACACGCTCGTCCGGAACCGCGCGGCGGGCGCCCGCGGCGTGTTCATCACGATCGAGGAAAGCCGGGACTCCATCGTCCAGACCATGCACCGGCTCGGGCTGGGCGACGCGGAGGACTTCGTCGTGGACATCAGCCGGCTCCGCCTGGACTACGCGGGAGCCGAGGAAATCCGAGACTGGGTGCGGGTCCTCGAGGACTACCTGAGCCGCCGGAAGGAGCGCGACCCCCTCAGCGTCATCGTGATCGACTCCCTGGACGCCCTGGCGGCCCTCACGCGCGTGGCGGACGTGCGGACGGAGCTCTTCCACTTCTTCCATTTCCTGCGGAACCTGGGTGCGACGTCGTTCGTGCTCGCGGAGCAGGATCCCGCGCGGCCCGGCGTGGACCACGACGTCACGTTCCTGGCGGATGGCGTCTTCGAGCTGCGCTTCTCCGGAGTCGGTGAGGGGAAGGTCCAGCTGCTCATCCGGATCGCGAAGATGCGGCACACGAACCATTCCCGGGACTACTTCGTCCTGGAGTACGGTCCGGAAGGGTTCGCGGCGAGGCCTTACGAGGCACCGAAACCACGCCGCTGGGGACGGCGCGTCTGAGGCGGCTCAGAAGTTGCCCTTGATCTTGGCCCGGTCGATCTTGATCCCGGCAGGCGTGGCCATGAGGACGTTCTTGCCCACGACGGCGACGTCGCCGCCGCAGTCCCGCACGGCGCTCTTCAGTTCGGCCGTGATCCGCTTCAGGGCCAGTTCGTCGCTCGCCAGGCTCGTGAAGTCGATGAGCAGGATGTTCCCGTTGTACACGTGGGTCGTCAGGTCGGCTACGTCCTCGTAGCGGTAGATTTCCGCGACCTTGACGAGGTGTTCCACCGGTTCTCCGAGCGCTCCGCCTTCCGTGTCGAAGGTCAGCTCCCCCAGGTCGATGTACGTATCGGCCTCGGCCGCGGAGCCACCCTCGGCGAGACGTTTGAACGGCTTCTTGATGAAGGCCATCCCAGATCCCTTCTGGTCCCGGCATATTCCGAAGGGAGAATTTAAAAGTATCGTGAATGCGGCCCCTCGCGTTGACAGAATGGCGATAAAAATTGGAATGGCTGTATGATAACTATGACCTTTACTGCCACGCCAGGGTCCTGGGTATACTCTCGTCACAAGATTCTTAAGGGAGGGGACTTTGTCGCCCCACGCCATGGCATACGATGTGGTCGTCGTGGGGGGCGGCCCCGCCGGCCTGACGGCCGGAATCTACGCGAGGACCCGGAGTCTGTCCACCCTGATCCTCGAGGCCCAGGCCATGGGGGGGCAGCTCGCATGGCTTTACCCCACGAAGTCCGTGTACGACTACCCGAGCTACATCGCCATCGAGGGCGGCGAGCTGGCCGAACTCTTCACGATGCACACGCGGGAGAGCGGGGCCGAGATGGCGGCCGGGGAGGTCGTCGACCTGAAGCGAGAGGGCCAGCTCTTCCACCTCATCACACGGGACGGCAAGACCTACGAGGCCCGTGCCGTGATTCTCGCCATGGGCATGGGTCTCTTCGAGCCCAAGCGCTTGGATATCCCGGGGGAAGCCGAGCTCGAGAGCAAAGGCGTCACGTACCAAGTCAAGGACCGCCACGAGTTCCGCGGCAAGCGCGTCCTCATCGTGGGCGGCGGGGACAGCGCCCTGGAGTACGCGCTGGAGATCGTGGCCTCCGCGAAGGAGGTTACCCTAGTCCATCGCCGCGGCGAGTTCCGGGCCATGGAGAAGAACGTGGAGGCGGTGAACAAGGCGCCCATCCAGGTGATCTTCAACGCGGAGCTCACCTCCATCGAGGGAGATGGGCACGTGGAGCGCGCGGTCGTCTACGACAACCGCACCCTGAAGAAGAGTGTCTTCGACATAGACGCGGTCCTGATCAACATCGGCTTCGAGCCTCGGATCACGCCGCTCCCAAAGTGGGGGATCGCCCTGGAGGGCGAGCGGCTCATCAAGGTGAAGGCGGACATGTCCACGTCCGTGTCCGGCGTCTACGCGTGCGGGGACATCGTCTCATATCCCGGGAAGGACAAGCGGATCGTCGCCGCGTGCGGCGAGGCCGTGACTGCGGTCATGTCCGTGTACAAGTACCTCAAGTCCCCGTACTGGGCGTGAGGGGCCGGAGCCGCGCCACCTCAGGCGTCCTCCTCGCCGAGCCGCCAGAGATCGTCCCCTACGTGGTGGATCGTCTCGATGGCCTTGCCGCGCTCCTCGCGCGCCATGGTCGGCCCGTCCATGATCGCCCGCCCCACGGCGAGCGGCCGGCGGTTCCTCTCGTCCCGCACCCAGACCAAGTCGCCTGGCCGGATCCCGGGATCCGCGTCCACGATGCCGGGGGCCATGACGTCGGCCCCGTTGTAGACGAACGGTACCGCTCCCATGTCGACCGTGACGTACCGCTTGGGGGCCGGAAAGGCGAGGAGCCCCCGGACTGTGGGGGCGATGGCCTCGCCGATTACCAGGGCGATGGCCTCCTCGTCCCGGATCAGCAAGCGGAGCTCCCCCGCCTCGGCCACGTCCACGGGCGTCTCGTCCGCAGGCAGAGCCATGCCGAACTCCGAGGCGAGGCGGCGGAACCAGGCATCCACCTCCTTCCGCCGGAGCCGCGTCCGGTGGCGGACTTTGAGGACCATCGCCCGACCCCATGGACCCGCGACGGATAACCCTTGCCCGGGTTCGGCCCGCTGATTTCTATTTCGTTATGAGTATAAATATCAAGACGAGGGCGAGGAGGGCAGGTCCCGCAGGCGGAGGGCGCGGTCCATGCGGGGGTCCAGCTCCAGGGCGCGGTCCAGGAGTCGCCGCGCCTTGGCCTCGTGGCCGCAGGTCCTCCAGGCCACGGCGGCGTCGCACCAGACCTCCGGGTCGCGGGGATTCATGCCCAGCGCGGAGTCGAGGGCGGCAGTGGCCTCCTTGGCGCGTCCTGCGGCAAGGAGCAGCTTCCCCTTCCGGTGGTAGGCCACATCGCTCGCCGCGGGGTCCGCCCGGACGGCCGCATCGCACGCCTCGAGGGCGGCGTCCGTACGCCCCAGGGACTGGAGGAGATCCGCTTTCAGGAGCAGTGCGGCGGAGTCCGATTCGTCGGCCTCGGCAAGAGCTGCCAGCGCTTCCTCCAGACGGCCCAAGGCGAACAGCGCACGGGCGCGGTCCAGCTGGACCGGGGGACCGCCGCCCCGGGACAAGACCTCGTCGAGGAGCGGAAGGGCCTGCGCGGGCTCCCCTCGCGCGAGCCGGACGCGGGCCACGGCGTGCCAGCCCCGCGGATCCGCGGGGAACCGCGTCCGGGCCTCCTCCGCAGGCGCGAGGGCGTCCGAGACGCGGCCCGCCCGGAGCAGCGCGTCCGCGAGGGCCACGCAGGCCGCAGGGTCCGTGGCGTGGCCTGCAGCGGATGCGTACACCGCAAGCGCCTCCTCGGTCCGCTCCAGGTCGTCCAAGAGCTGCGCCTTGCGCAGCGCGAGGGCCGTGTCGAACGGATCCATCTCCAGCCCGGCGTCGAAGCAGTGCAGCGCCTCGTCGTAGCAGCGTTCCGCCTCGAGGGAGTTCCCAATCTCCTCGAGGACCTTCCCACGAAAGATCCAGGCCTCCTCGTAGCCCGGGTTCAGGATCAGGGCGTTGTTCAGCGCGTCCCGGCATTCCTCGAGGCGGCCCAGGGCGTGCAACGCTTCGGCCTTCGCCATCCAGGCGTGGTCGTAGTTGGGATTCAGCTCGAGGCTCTGGGTGATGAGCTCCAGTCCCTCCTCGTGCCGCCCGAGTTTGTCCAGGCTCTCGCCCTTGGCGTACAGGGCGTAGTCGAAGTCCGGCTTGACCTCGAGGGACTTGTCGTGGTACTTCAGCGACTCCTCCCACTTGCCCATCTTGTTCAGCGCGTTTCCGATGTTGTTCCAGGCGACCTCGTAGCGCGGATTGACCTCGAGGGCCTTCTCGAAGTACGGGATGGATTCGTCGTAGCGGCCGAGGTTGTAGAGGGCGTTGCCCAGGTTGTTCCAGAGGACCTCATCCCCCGCATCGAGCTCAATGGCCTTCTTGTAGCAGACGACGGCCTCCTCGAGACGGTCGATCCCGTGGAGGGTGTAGCCCTTGTTGTACCACGCGGCCTTGTAGTGCGGGTCCAACGCGATCGCGTGGTCGTAGCACCGCAGGGCCTCGTCGTGGATGCCGAGCATGAAGAACGTGAATCCCTTGTTGTTCCACGCGGGCGCGTTGTCCGGATCGATGGCGATTGCGCGGTCGTAGGCCTCGATGGCCTCCTCGTACCGCTCGAGCGCGAAACGCGCGTCCCCCAGGGTGGACCACGCGGCTTTGTCGCGGTCGTCCAGACTCACCGCGGCATCGAGCGCCTCGACAGCCTCCTCAGGCCGATCCAGGTCGAGCAGGAGTCGGCCCTTGCGCACCCACGCGGCCGCGTGCCTCGGGTTCGTCTGGAGGAAGTCGTCGTAGAGGGCGAGGGCCGGCTTCGTCCGGCCTAGGTGGGCCAGGGCCACGGCCTTGTCGAACAGGACGTCGGCATAATCGGGGCGCAGGGCGAGCGCACGGTCGTAGGCCTCGATCGCGGCTTCGAACTGTCCCAGGTGGGCGCGGGCGTTCCCGAGGTTGTACCAGGCGGTCTCGTAGTCCGATTCCAGGTCCAGCGCCTTGGTGTACGCGCGGACCGCATCCTCGTCCCGGCCGAGACCGTCGAGGGCCACGCCGCGGTTGTTCCAAAGCACGTGATCCTCGTAGCCCAGGGCCTCCGCGCGATCGTACGCCTCGAGGGCGTCCTCGTACCGGCGCGCGTCGCAGAGCTCGTTGCCGCGGAGGAACTCGGCCTCCCCGCGGGCGAGGTCCTTAGCGGGCGAGGACATGGAGGGCTTCCATCCAGAAAGGCGGGCTTAAACATTCCGCGGTGGGGCTCTTTCCTGAGACCATCAGGAGTGGCGCGGACTCAGATTTATGTAGTGACACCCCCTTGGTCCCGCCCCAGGCGGGCGCGTGACCACCTTCGACGTAGAGCCCTTCTCGAAAACGAAGGCCATGGAGTTGCCGCGCAACGTGGTGGTCGGCCACGACGGCATCCTGCAGACCGGCGAGGTCTGCGCGTCCCTCAAGCTCGGTCGCAGGGCACTCCTCGTGGCGGACGAGATCACGATGAAAGTCGCTGGGGCGACCGTGGTCGCCTCCCTCGCGAAGAAGCGGATCAAGACCGAGGAGTTCCTCATCCCGGACGCCACGTGGCAGGAAGTCCGCGCGGCCGAGGACCGAATTCGCAAAGGCGATTTCGACTTCGCCCTGGGCGTCGGGGGCGGCCGGCCCATCGATGTGGCCAAGTGCGCGTCGTTCAACGCGGGCGTGCCGTTTGTGAGCGTGCCCACGGCGGCCAGCCACGACGGCGTCGTGTCCGCGCGCGCGTCCATCACGAAGGGCGGGGAGAAGGTGAGCCTCGCCGCCCAGACGCCCATCGCGGTAATCATGGACACGGGGATCATCGCCGAATCGCCGTTCCGACTCCTCGCCGCGGGCTGCGGCGATATCATCTCCAACCTGACCGCGGTCAAGGACTGGGCCCTCGCGCGGAACCTGAGGAACGAGTACTATTCGTCGTACGCTGCGGCACTCAGCGAACTCGCCGCACGCCTCGTGATCGAGAACGCGCCGACGATCAAGCCGCGCCTCGAGGAGAGCGCCTGGTTTGTCTGCAAGGCCCTGGTCTCCAGCGGGGTAGCCATGTCGATTGCCGGCTCCTCGCGGCCCGCTTCGGGAAGCGAGCACAAGTTCTCCCACGCGCTGGACCGGGTCGCGAAGAAGCCCGCGCTGCACGGGGAGCAGTGCGGCGTCGGCACGATCATGATGATGTACCTCCACGCGGGGAACTGGGAGGAGGTGCGGGACGCCCTCCTGGCCATCGGCGCGCCGACCACGGCCCACGCGCTCGGCGTGACGGACGACGAGGTCGTCCAGGCCCTTGTCCACGCGCACGAGATCGCCAAGGACCGCTACACGATCCTCGGGGATACGGGCCTGACGGAGGAAGCCGCGGAGCGGCTCGCTCGAATCACAAAGGTCATCTGAGCACGCCGAACTTGTCGTGCGCGTCGATGAGGCGTGCGATGAATGGTTCCGCGTCCAGGGTGAGGCCGTATCGGCGGAAGTAGGCGCCCAGCGCCGCCATTCCGTGTCGGAGCGCCTCCCTCGCCTCCGTGAGGCGGACCCACGAAGAGGCCCCGACCCGGTCAATCCGGAACCCTTCGGAGAAGTCGATCCACCATGCCTGCCCCTCGTGGACGAGGATATTGAAGGCGCTCAGGTCGCCGTGGACGACGCCCGCGCGGGCCAGGGATTCGATCCCCTCGAGGACCGCGGCCAGGAACGGTTCGGGCTCTTCGAGGCGGACGTCGTGGAGCCGCGGCGCGGGTCCGTCGTTGCCTCCGAGGTAGCGCATGGAGAACATGTTCTCGACGCGTCGGGCGGGTGCGGGCACGCGCGCGCCTCCTTTCCAAGCCTGCCGGGTAATCTCGTACTCGTGGGCTGCGCGCCAGCCGAGCGTGTCCGCCTTGACGGGCCCGCCGCCGCGGTGGGACGTGCGGTAGAGGCGGTACACCTTGATCGCAATCGGCGCTCCCCGGTACCGGGCGAGGTAGACATCCGCCTCCTTGCCCGCGCTAATCAGACCGACGACCTCCGTGGCCAGGCCGCAGGAGAGGATGGTCTCGGTCGTGGCACGGTACCCGGACTCGTGCAGGTCGAGGGTTCCCGCCTTGATGCGCCACCGGACGCTCGCGTCCAGGTACGGCTGGTTCGGCATTCCTTGACTCTCGATGCAATCGTTGACGGCGTTCGCCCATGCCAGCTCACGAGCGCCGGAGAGCCGAGGACGGTCTCACAGAGCTCCCGGCGCGGCTCGGAAAACTCGTTCGGACATCATCGCCGGGAACCTCCTGGTCCACAGGACCGTCTCGCCGATGCCACGGCCCCTAGATGAAGGTGCCGCTCCGAGGCCGACCGCGTTGCAGCGGGCATCGTCCTTAAGTCTGACCGAGGGTTAGGCCGGCGGGGAGCCCCGTGGCCCAGATCACCTTGGTGGGGGAGAGGCAAGCGGTCGAGGGCCACGAGTTCGTGTACCGCGGACCCCAGCCGGAGTGCCGCGAGTGCCGCGTGAAGGCCGTGTGCCTGAACCAGGAGGTCGGCCGGCGGTACCGGGTCGCCCGGGTGCGGGAAGTGGCCCATCCGTGCTTGCTCAACGAGGAGCACGCCCGCGTGGTCGAGGTGGAGGCCGCACCGCCCGAGTGCAGCCTCCCGGTTCGCGGAGCGGTCGAGGGCGCCCTCGTCGCGTACGATCCCCTCGTCTGCGCGAACGCGGCCTGCCCCAACTTCCGCCTCTGCCACCCTGTCGGAATCGAGCGGGGAGCCCGGCTACGGATCCTGCGGATCGGACGCGAGCTGGACTGCCCTCTCGGGTACGACATCGCCCCCGCGCGCGTCGCCTACGCGGACTGAAGGACGGACCATGAAAGCCTCCCTCCCGCGGCGCATGACCCTCCACGCCATCGAGGCCGCCTTCCTGACCCTCGGGTACCAGGTGAAGCGGGAGACGTTCGACTTGGTCGCATTCAAGACGCTCCGGAGGGGGCGGCGGTTCCACACGCGGCTCGAGACGCACGGCCTCGAGAGCGTCCCGCGCGGCGCGGAGCTCGACCTGCACATCGACTTCCTGCGGGAGAACGCCCACAGCAGCTTCCACGGATCCGAGGCGGAGTCCGAGGCCATCGCCTTCGAGATGGCCCAGATTCTCGGCGCCCTCACTCACCAGGATCCGAACCGCGCGCGACCCCGGGTCCGGTGCCCCGAGTGCGGCAAGGAGTTCGGGCAGGACGTGTACCAGGCCCACCGCGCCGTGGTCCACGGCCATCAGGGGAATACGCGACTGTAGATCGCACGTCCCGTGTTCCGGAAGCCCATGGACTTCCAGAAGGCCGCGGCGACCGCGTTGGTCGGAAGGACCTCGAGGTCAATCTGGTCGATGCGCATCGCCTTGGCCTCCTCCAGGAGCTTCGCGGCCATGGCGCGGCCGACCCCCTTGCGACGCAAAGCCGGTTCGACGAAGAAGTCGTTCAGGACGAGCATGCGGCCGAGCTCCGCGGACGGCTGGTAGATCGCGAGCGCCACGCCCACAACGGCGCGCTTCTCCCGCGCGACGAGGAGGACTCCGCCCACCCGGTTCCCGAGGAGTTGCTGCACGGCCCAGGTGATCCGCTCGGGTCTGGGCTTCACCCCCTCCGAGGCATGGTAGGCCGCAATCAGGCGTTCGATGTCGATACGATCGGGGGGTGCGGCGCGCTCCACGAGCACCATGGGAAGTCCGCGAGTCGGGACACCCGTATAAGGCTTGCGCGCGAGCCCTCAGAAGAGCGTGACGCGGACGACCTCGCCCCGCTCGACGAGGTCCACACCCGTGGGGATGACGATGTATCCGTCCGCGTGGGCCATGGAGGTGATCGCCCCGCTCTCCTTGAACGCGGGCACCGCGCGGCCGTCGAGGAGGCGGACCGTGTGCACCTCCACCTTGTCCCGCGGGCTGCGAATCGGGGCGGCGAGCGGGACGTCGAGGACGTGCCCGGCGGGCGGCGGCAGGCGGGCCATCCTGCGCAGCATGGGCGCGAGGAGGACGTAGCAGTTGCTCAGGCACGACGTGGGGTTCCCGGGCATCCCGAGGACGCCTTTCCCGCCGACGCGGCCGAGAACCGTGGGCCGGCCGGGCTTGATGGCAATCCCGTGGAAGAGGAGATTGCCCAGGGACCGCAGGGTGTCGATGACCAGATCCTTCTCGCCGACGCTGGAGCCGCCGCTGAACACGACGAGATCCTCCTGCACGGCGGCCGCGAACGCGTCGCGCAGGGCCTCGAACCGGTCCGGGACGCGGCCCAGGGGGACGGGCTCCCCGCCGGCCTCCCGCACCGCGGCCGCCATCGTGGCCGAGTTGATGTCGTACACCTGACCGGGGCGGAGCGGGGACCCCGGAGGCACGACCTCGTCGCCCGTGACCAGAAGAGCGACCCGGGGACGCGCGTACACGGAGACGGCGTCCCGGCCGATCGCGGCGAGGGCCCCCACCTTGGCCGGGGTGAGCACTTGGCCCCGGGCGAGGACCAAGGATCCCTTTCGGATGTCCGAACCTCGGGCGGACACGTTCTCCCGCGGGCGGGCGGGGCGGAACACCTTCAGGATGTCCCCGTCGCGTTCCGTGTCCTCCACTATGACGACCGCGTCGGCGCCGCGAGGCATCGTCGCTCCGGTCGCGATTTGCGTGCACCGGCCCTTCGCTGCGGGCTTCCTCGGCACATCGCCCGCGTGGACGTTCTCCTGGACTCGGAGGACTGTGGGCGAGGACTTGCCTGCGTGGGATGTGTCCCGCGCGAGGACCGCGTAGCCGTCCATGGTCGCCCGCTCCGCCGGCGGCACGTCGAGGGATGCGCGGACACCTTCCGCCACCACGCGACGCAGGGCGTCGGCGAGGGCCACGGTCTCGCGTCGGCGGATGGGGACCGCGAGTTCGAGGCACCGGGTGAGCGCCTCGTCGAGTGGCAGGAGCGCCGGGAGCGGGCGCATCCCGTGGGCCTCCCGATGGCCGGTGCCGCGGCGGGCGGCCGCGGAGCTCATCGGTTCATCACTCCGACCGCGTGGGAGAGCTCGGGAAGGATGAGCTTCTCCATCGCGAGGCGGCAGGCGTCGGGGGAGCCGGGCAGGCAGAAGACGAGACGGCCATGGTACACGCCGGCCAGAGCGCCCGAGAGCCACGCCGCGCTACCGATGCTGTCGTACGAGAGGCGGCGAAAGAGTTCGCCGAAACCGGGGAGCGTGCGCTCGAACAGGGGTGCGAGGGTCGAGACAGTCACGTCGCGCCTCGCGAGTCCCGTCCCACCGTTCGTGATGATTGCATCGCAGGTCCAGGACGCCTGCTCGACCGCGTCCACGATCGCCTTAGCCTCGTCCTTGATGACCGCGTAGAAGAGCACGGTATGTCCCACCTTGAGCAGGAGGTCCTTGATCAGCTTGCCCGACTCGTCCGTCTCCGGGCTGCGGCTGTCCGAGCTCGTGATGACACCGCACTTCACGGAGGTGGGTGCGTGCTCCTTGTGCTCTCGGGGGACGGCCATGGGCGGCGGGGGAAGACCGGCGGGCCGGAAAAGGTTGGTCCAGGAAAGCAACCTTAAACAAGGTTAACTTGGCACGGGCGCGCGGACGCGCGCGATGGTCTCCGACGGAGGGCGTCACGATGCGAACCGCAGGAACGGGGCCACGCGCTCCGCGGCGGCTGCCTCGTCCAACGAGGCGGCGAAGGCCGGGAACGAGGCGAACGGCCGGCCGCGGACGATTCGCGCAGCCCGCTTCGCGCCGATCCCGGGCAGGGCGGAGAGAGCGCCCAGCGGCGCGGCGTTCACGTCGAGCGGGTATTCGACGCCCGTCAAGGATCGCTGACCGTGGCTCAGGACGCGTACGTCGACGAACCGATCGAGGTCGGTCCGATAGGGGAGGCCCACGAGGATGGGATACGTACCGATCTGGCGTCCGTACGTCACATGGCCTTGTAGGATCTCCAGATACACACGGGTCAACACGGTCCCCTCGGGGACGACGCGGCGGAGCATCTCGTGGTCGAAGCCCGTCCGCACGGACTCCTTGAAGCGCCGGAACTCTGCATGGAGACCCGTAGGCTCGAAGGCCCGACGCACCGGGCGCACCTGGCGGAGGTTCACGCGGCGTACCCAGAGATCCTCCTCCAGGAGGCGGCGGAGGAACGCGCGATTCAGGTCGTACGTCTTCTTCGTCTCCCCGGTGAGCCCCGCCACGAAGTTGAGACCCGGGAGGAGACGCGGCATGCCGTTCTCGCCCCGGTCTCGCCCGATTGCGTTGACCATCCGGATCGCCTCGAGGCAGCCGTCCGCGCCGATGTTCAGGTTGTTCGCTTCCATGACCGCGGGGTCCGCGGACTCGAGCCCGAAGGAGAGCAGATTGCCCGGGGAGGTGTACCGCACCAGGAGCCGCAGACCCTCCGTGGCTTCGTCGGGATGGGCGACCATCATCGCGGGATCCCCGTTGTCCGTGTGCAGAATCTGGAGACGCGGTGCGGCCTCGTGGATCCCACGCAGGAGGGATTCGAGGGCGGGCACGTTGATCTCGGGCGTCGGCGAGGCCCCGAGGCCTCGGGCCTGGTAGCTGAAGAAGTCCGCCTGACCTCCGAGGCGGAAGTTCACGACGCCCAGCTCCGCGAGCCGCCGGACCTCGGCCAAGATCCCCTCCGAGGGACGGAACTTCGTGATGCCGTACTGGGGTTCGATGCAGAAGCTGCAGCCGCCGTTCACATAGCGGACGCAGCCCTTCGTCGTGTCGAGCTCGACAATGAGCGGCTCCGGGAAATCAGGGTGGTGGCGGACCGCCTCCGCGCCGAGGAGACCCCAGCGGTCCCACTCCGCCATTGTCCGGTCGCGGTTCTCCCACTCGTCGCGCGTCAGATGGTCGTACACGCACGCGTCGAGGTCACGGATCGCGACATGGTCGAACGGCTCTGTCAAGGTCTCATCGAAGAAACGGAATCGGGCGAGCGGGCCGCCGAAGACCCGCGGCCCCTGAAACGCGGCCGCATGGCGGAGGATCTCATTCTCGCTGATGGGCAGCCCGCGGAGGTACTTGCCCGGGACGATGGGGCCCGAGATGATGGCGAGGAGGTCACCCTTCAGGGGATGGCCTGCGCGGACCTGGTCGATCGTGACATACTCCCAGGCGTGGCCTGCCTCATTGACCGCGCCCGCGAGGTACCGCGGATACGGGGAGATGTAGGGCGGCACGCCGAAGTTGGACGGCTCGTCTACGTAGCCGTCCAGGATCACGACCTTCATGGGTCGCGAATCATGCCGCCCTGGCGATAAAAGGGCTTCGGCCGAGGCGGGCTTACGCCGCCGCCTTCTTCTCCGGTTCCTTCCCCGCCAATCGGCTGATGAGGATAATGAAGACGATCATCACGACAGTCAGGACGATCGCGGTCACGAGAAAGACGGCCCAATCCGTCAGATTGGAAGGGGCAGTAGTGCTAATCTTGGCTACAGCCAGACCGCCCTGAACCACCTGGTTCCACAGCAGTGCAATCACGAAGCCGAAGGCCGAGGCCAACGACGTCGCAATCGTCTTGCGCACCTCCGCCACGCTGAGTTTTCGCTCTTCTGCCATTCCAAACCCTCGAGACCGGAAACGGCCCCAAAAGGGTAGTCCATTTCGCCTGCGGGGGAACGTGGCCTAGGCACTAGCCTTTGCGAGGCGCCCCCTTCTCCTTGGACACCACTCGAATCCCTTCGATTCGCGCGGCGGGGTATTGCCCGCGGGCGTCCTTCTCGAGGGACTTGACCATGTCCCAGATCGTGAGCAGGGCCACGGAGACGCCATAGAGCGCTTCCATCTCCACGCCCGTCTTGTACGTCGCCTCGACCGTCGTCGTGCACGCGACGCGGTCCCTTCCTACCTCGAACTCCACCGTGGCGGACGTCAGCGGGATGGGATGACAGTGGGGCAGGGTCAGCCAGGTGGACTTAATCGCCTGGAGACCCGCGACCTCGGCCGCCGCGATGGGGTCGCCTTTCTCGATGCGGCGTGCGCGGATGGCGGCGATCGTCCTCGGCCGCAGGCGGATCGTCCCCGAGGCCACGGCTCGCCGGGGCACGTCGGGCTTCGCCCGGATGTCCACCATCCGCGCCATGGTCCCTGCCACGGAGGCGGGCCTATTTCACGCTTGTTGGGCATCGGACATTGTCAACGCACGCGCCCGCGTCGGACACGCGCCGCGCGTCCGGGCCATCGCGCGCGCGGGGCATTGTCAAGTCGACGCGTCGGACGCCGGAGCCCTTAACTACGGTGCCGGCCGCTGAGGCGAGCTCGTGCGGATGGGACAAGGCGCGCACGAAGGGATGGGACGGGACGCCCCGCGACGGGCTCCCGACAAGGCGATTCCTTCACCGCGTCCCCGCCGCGTTGCCCGGCCGGCCGAGCGGTCCGCGTACGGCTCCGGGGCCGGGCGGCATGACGAGAGGCGAAGGACATGGGAAACCTGAGAAAGATCGTGGGCGTGAGCCTGGCCGTCGCTGTGGCCTTGGGCCTCGTCGCCTACGTGCTGGTACCTCGCGCGGGCCCGACGAACGAGTCCATCGTGGTGAACCAGCCGCAGACGCCGACGACCCCGGGCAGCGGGACGACCACCGGGACCGGCACGAGCAGCGGGTCCACGACGTCGACACCGCCGACGTCGGACCACGTGCGGCTGCCGAAGCTCCACGGCAAGAACAGCGAAGGGCCCAAGCACGTGGTCTGCCTGCCGGCGAACTCGCATGTGCAGGGAACGGCCCAGTACCAGGGAGCCAACTGGTACCGCGGCCAGTGCGCGCAGACCGCGGGGGCGAACGCTCAGGGGCACGCGAACGGCCACGCAAGCGACAACCCGGCGGCCGTGCCGTTCTTCCTGACGCACTCCCACACGGGCCAGGAACACTGAACCCCCTTATCCCTCCGGGGACGCGGCCTGGGGCCTCGGGCCCCGGGCATCGATTTCTTTTCCTCAGCGGGACCGCCGACGGGGGCGCGGGGGCTGCGACTTCCAGATGGGCACGATCCGCTTGACCTCGTCCATGATCCACGCGCAGGCGTCGAACGCCTCGCGGCGGTGGGCCGCCGAGCAGGCAATCGCCACGGAATCCCCGCCGACGGGGACGCGACCTACGCGGTGGACGATGGACACGTGGTGCGCATGGAACTTCGCCTTCGCGTGCTCGGCGAGGTCCGTGAGGACCCTCTTCGCCATGGGGACGTAGACCTCGTAATCGAGCGCCGCGACCCCATCCTCCGCGCGGACCGACCCGAGGAAAAGCACGACGGCCCCGGCGTCGTCCCGGCGAACGCTGTTGACCACCGCGGCCACGTCGATCCGGCGACGCGTGATCTCGATCACAGCGCACCCCCACTCACGGGGGGAAGCAGGGCGACCTCGTCTCCGTCCCGGAGGGCGGCGTCCGGCTCCGCGAACGCATGGTTCACCGCGACCATCATGGAGCCACGGTGGGGCTTAAGCCGCGGGTACCTGCGGAGGAAGGCGGCCAGGAACACGTCCACCGTGGTGCCCGGGTCCGCGGACCACGCGATTTCCTCCTCGCCCACGATCTCGCGGTAGGCGGCGAAGAGCAGGACCCGGAGGCGCATCCCAGCGACGATGCCGGCGGGCGCATTTGGGCTTTGTGCCTCAGGTCGGCGGGATCCTCGCGAGGAGCGCGAGGCGGCGGTCCCGGAGCTCGGCCGTGACGCGTTCGTAGTACGCGGCGATGGCGGCCTCGAGCCGAGGGCGGGCCTCGGGTGACCGGGGCGAGCCGATGTACTGGAATACCTGCACTCGGCGGCCCCCGTGCTCCTCGTAATGCCAGAAATAGAGGTAGGGGCGCCCGCGAATCATTTTGGTTGTGAGGCCGCAGCCCACCTGCATGGCGCGTCCATCCGGTTAACCTTACTTAAGGTTAACGTGAGAGAGCCCGATCGCCTCCCGTGAACCCCCACCCCTCCATTTCCGGTGGAAACCCTTATCGGCCCCGCCCCCCTTCGACGGGGCGTTGGACATCCTCTTGGTCTCCCTCACTCCGGACACGGACGAGATCGCGGCCCTCCTGGACTCCGCGGGACACCGCGTCGCGGACCGCATCGTTCAGCGTCGGGACCACCCGGACCCCCAGACCTTCGTGGGCCGCGGGAAGCTCGAAGAGATCAAGGACCGCCTGGACCGCGGGGACGTGTCGCTGGTTGTGTTCAACGGTGAGCTGCGGCCCACGATGCACTACCACCTGGAGCAGGAGCTTCAAGTCGAGTGCTACGACCGCCTGCGGGTCCTCCTCGAGCTCTTCGCGCAGCGCGCGGCGACGCGGGAGGCCAAGCTCCAAGTCGAACTCGCCCTGCTCCAGTACGAAGTCCCCCTCCTCCGCGAATGGATCCACGTTGCGGACATCGGCGAGCGTCCGGGGTTCATGGCCGGCGGCGAGCTCCGCGTCGACGCGTACTACGAGACCGTGAAGCGTCGCCTGAAGAAGATCAAGGACGAGCTGGAGACGATCCGCCGCGAGCGGGACGTGCGGCGGCAGCTCCGGAAGGAACGGGGGTACCATCTCGTGGCCCTCGCGGGCTATGCGAACGCAGGCAAGTCCTCCCTCCTCAACGTCTTGGCGAAGGAGCATGTCCTCGTCGACGCCCGCATGTTCTCCACCCTCTCCACGACCACGCGCACGCTGCCCGGAACGCACCGCCGGATCCTCCTGACGGACACGGTCGGGTTCGTGGACGGCGTCCCTTTCTGGATGATCGAGGCGTTCAACGCGACCCTGGAGGAGATCTTCCAAGCGGACTTGGTCCTCCTCCTCGTGGACGCGTCCGACTCCGTGGAAGAGATCCGCCGCAAGGTGCGGCTCGCCGCGCGCACGCTGCTGCCACGGGTGGCCGTGGAGGCGATTCTCCCCGTCCTGACCAAGGTGGACCTCCTGCCGGAAGAGACCCTCGCGGGCAAGGTCCAGGTCCTGACAGAATCCGAGTTCCATCGTCCGCCGCTCCTGCTGAGCGCCCGCACGGGGGAGGGTCTGGACGACCTGCGGACCACGATCCAGGAGACCTTCGCCTTCCCAATCGAAATCCACCTCGTCCTGCCCCTGGACCCGGAGAGCGAGGGGAAGCTCCATTGGCTTCACGAGCACACGGACGTCCTCTCCGTCGTCCACGGGGCGCGGCGCATCGAGGCGGCCGTGCGGTGTCGACCGCAGGACGCTTCCGCGGTGGAGACGCTCGGCGAGGTCGTGGTCCGGACGGACCTCAGCCTTTGATCCGGAACTCCTTCCGCTTCTGCTGGTAGCGCTTCTCGTAGGAGGAGGGGAGGTGGTAGTACACGAGCTCCTCGATCCGTCCCTGGTTCTTCACGAAGATTTCCTTGGAGGCCGTGGTCACGAGCCGGTCGAATTCCCGCTCCTTGCGGATCGTGTCGACGAAGTAGTAGCCGCCGCCTAGGAGGGCCAGGAAGCCCAGGAAGGCGACCCAAATCATCCAGTTCCCGATCGTGTCGTTGATGTTGCGCAGCCAGTCCGGCGTCTGGCCCGGGATGACCCAGTAGGTGAAGGAGAGGATCATGCTCAGGATGCCCAAGCCGAATACCAAGGTGCTCAGCTCGTACCGTAGGTTGCGGAGGAGGCCCATTTGGCGCGGCTATGGGAGCGACCGTCATAAGCTTTGCTCGCAGGAACCCAAGGTTGAACCTCCGTCTCCCCATGTACGCATCGGTTCCATGGCCCTCCGCACGCCGTTGTTCGCATGGCACGAGGCCACGGGCGCACGCCTCATCGAGTTCGGCGGTTGGGAAATGCCCCTCCAGTACTCAAGCATCGTGGAGGAGCATCTCACGGTCCGACGTGCGGTCGGCCTGTTCGATGTGAGCCACATGGGCAAGCTCCTCGTCCAAGGTCCGTCCGCCCACGCGTTCCTCGACGGGCTCAGCGCCAACGACATACCGACCACCTCGGGCCGGGCGCGCTATACGCAGCTGCTGCGCGAGGATGGGACGATCATCGACGACCTCATCATCACCTGCCTGTCGTCCACGCAGTTCTTCGCCGTCTGCAACGCGGGTCCACGGCCCACAGTCCTGGCCTGGCTCGGGGCGCGTCGGCCGCCGGACGTGCGAATCGACGATCTGACCTTCAGTCACCTCTGCATCGCGGTTCAGGGACCCCGCGCCCCGGAACTCCTGCAACGGCTCACCTCGGCCGATCTTTCGGCCATCCGCCCGTTCTGGGGCGCTGTCCTTGAGGTGGGCTCCCCCGCGGGCAAGGCCGTCCCTGTCGTCACTCCATCGGAAATGGAGGGGTGGGGGTGGCCCGCTGAGGACCCCCTAATGGCGGCCTCCTCCTACCTCGCGCCCACCACGGTTTCCGGTGGACCGCGGTTCCTGGCCACCCACACGGGCTACACAGGCGAACCCGGTTTCGAGCTGTTCCCACCCGAGGCGCCGGGGCGTCGGCTCTGGGAGGTCCTCATGGCCTACGGCCAAGACCTAGGCGTCAAGCCGGTAGGTCTGGGGGCCCGGGACACCCTGCGGCTGGAGAAGGGATACCTCCTCTCGGGCCAGGACTTCACGGGGACTCAGACGCCCCTGGAGGTCAACAGCGCATGGATCGTCAAGTGGGACCGCCCCTTCCTCAGTCGCGAGGCGCTCCAGGCACAGAAAGCCTCCGGGGACTACCCCCGCCTTGTCGGTCTGAGGATGACCGACCGTGGAATCCCCCGCCACGAGTGCGCCGTCCTTTCGGGCGGCACCCGCGTCGGGACCGTAACCAGCGGGACGCTTTCCCCGTCCCTGCGCGTGGGTGTCGCCCTAGCATCGGTCGACCACGCGTACGCCGCCGCGGGCACGAACCTCGACGTCGACATCCGCGGTGCGCCGCATCCCGCCCAAGTGGTCCGTCTCCCCTTCCTCTGAACGCCCTTCCTATGGAGGGATTTCGGGTGACCGAAACCGCCCGGGAGCAGGCTTATAGTGGCCGAAGGCATTATCCGGATGGTCTGGTAACAAAGATGGTAAACGATTGCGGCGCTGCTGGTAACAGACATGTTTCAAAAAGAACTATACCCCCAGGTCTCGTTCGCCGCGCTCACCCCCAGGGATGGTCCGGGACGTTTGGCTTGTCCGTGCCGGAATCCCATCTGGAGAGGGTCCTTCCATGGAGCAGATAAAGGTGGAATCCAAGGGCATCGACGTCCTCGCCCGTGAGCCCGATCCCAGGCTGACCGAGAACGCCCTCCGCGTACTCGAGAAGCGGTACCTCAAACGTGACGACAAGAACCGGGTCACGGAAACCCCCAAGGAGCTGTTCATGCGCGTCGCCTGGAACCTCGCCCAGGCGGACCGATACTACGGCGGCGACCAGAAGGCGGTCGAGGAGTCCGCGGTACGGTTCTACCGCCTCATAGCGGGCCTCGAGTTCCTGCCCAACAGCCCGACGCTCATGAACGCGGGCCTCGATCTGCAACAGCTGAGTGCTTGCTTCGTCCTGCCCGTCGATGACAGCCTCGTTGGAATCTTCGAATCGCTCAAGCAACAAGCCCTGATCCACCAGTCCGGCGGAGG
>CAZJIP010000023.1:0-20178 GCA_964546105.1 uncultured Methanomassiliicoccales archaeon | reverse complement strand
CGCCCAGAATGTAGGGCAGGCCTACATAGCCTACCGCCACGAGTACGACGGCGACCACGGCTACCTTGAACCACGTCCGGGACACGATGGACCGCGGCGGAGTCCGCATCGCACGCACCACCTCCCGGTGCTCCTCCTCCGTGATCGCCGCGGAGGCGTCCTTGCCGGGGTGGACGTTCGCGTAGTGCCGCTTCATGTTCTCGAGCTTCACGCTCGAGCCGCATTCCGGGCACGTCCGCATGGACATGACCCATCCGCCACGCAGCCGGCCCTATTTGGTCTTTCGGGGGACCTAAAGCACGCTCCATTCCTCCGCCGACCGCCCGTGATTGTTTGACGGATTCACGGAGAATCGCGCGGGCTCACCTGCCCCGACGCGGTCACGAGATGACCGCAGCAGCTCCAAACGACGCCGTCAAGGAGCCCAGCAAGAACCAGCCCAGGTGGTCGCGGAGCGATGCCGCCAAGGAGAAGAAGGCGAAGACATCCAGGACCAGGAGCGCGACCAGAATCGCCCCCACGGCCCACCGCGTGCGGAACTCATCGCTCGTCTAGAACCTGATGCCGAGACGCTCCCTGGCCTCCTCCTCGATGGCCTCCCCTGGCATGTGTCGGGGAGGATACAGGGGGCCGCTTGGCGCAGCCATGCCGAGACCCCGATCGCCATGGTACGGCAAAGCCCTGCCGGCGGGGAATCACGGACATCGAGACTGGAACGCGATGGATCCGATTCTAACCGTGAACGCAACGCCGTCTTCACGCGCCCGGACGTGAGGATGACCCTTCGCTAGGGCGACACCGAAATGCCCAAACTGATGTTGGCTCGATGGGTCGGATGCTCCGGACGGGGTTCACTCGACCCATAGGCCACTTCCCCGGCGGGGGAATTCGGCATAGCGCGGTCGCATCGCACCGCGGTACGCACTACGGTCTCCGAGCCCTGTCCCCTCATGCCGGGCCTCGCGAGGGCCAGGGCGCAAGGGAAGCACGTCGGGAGGACCAAGTCGTAGGCCGTCTCCCCGGCCCAGATCGCCCAGGAACGCGCGCAGGGCGCATCCTGGGGCTCATTGGCTTCCAAGCATTCCCTCCCGCGAACAAGCGTCCGGAGGCTGTACCAAAAAGGCTTCTCGGAAAACGGCTCGGCGCAAGGGAGAGATGGAGGCCTGGATTGACCGTGCCGGAATCACCTGGTTTGGGCACGCGTCGTCGCTGGAATTCTCGTGCGGCCCAGCACGTAGGCGATGGCGCACGATACCGCGACCAGGACATCCAACGCTGCGAGCCTCATCCATCCCTGCGCGTCGATGTAAAGCTGGGGGTCGATGTAGGTGAGGAAAAGGGAGAGGCCGAAGAACGTCACGATAACCCATCCGAGGAACACCGAGGTGACGATGACCGCGAGCAAATCCCTTGTGAGCCGGATAGCCATGCCGAAACCCCTATCATCCCGGAGGGGCAAATCCCTGACGGTGACGAGACAGGCGACAACTCGTCAGCAGGAAAGCAACACGACTCCCGAGACCCCGGCTTCGCCGGGACCAACCTCCCCGGGGGCAAGGCTCGGAGATCTCTCACGACATCGGCGGCTCGCGCGAGCCCCGGCAGGACCGCGAGGCGGAGTAAGGGGCTTGTGCCTCTTCCTCGTCACCAACGCCCCGCGCGTGCCGGAATGGCCCGCACGTCCTTCCTGCAAGCCGTGAGTGCGTATCTCGACGCGATGTGCCCATACCTCTGCGAAGGGACTCTGACACGAAAACGGCGGAACCTGCGCGTGGTGTCCTCGGACCTCAGGGCTTTGGGAATCGACAGAGCGCCCGCGGCTCTCACGGAACGAGACATCGAGAATCTCCTTGTGCGATGGCGCGAGCGGCCGAGCCGCTACGGTAGAGGCCTAGACCCCGCGACGCAAGCGAAGTATCTCGCGGACCTCGATGGCTTCCTCGCGTGGTGCGGGAATCCCGTGATCGCAAGGATGAAGCGCCTGCCCCACGTCCGGCTCCCTCGACCTATCGCCAAGCCGATTCGCATCCTTGACTCCGCGGACGATGAGCGGCTTCGCGCCGCGGCAGAGACCATCGACGGATGGCCCGGAAGTGTCGCGAGGTTTATCCTCGCGTTTCTCCCGAACACGGGACTTCGACGCAAGGAGCTTCGACTCGCGAGGTTGAAGGATCTGGACCTCGCTCGCGGGCGAATCCTCGTCTCGCATCCGAAGGGCGAAGGCTCCTGGGCCGCGCCCGACTACGCGCCCGTTCCCGCGTTCGTGCGTCCGACGGTCGAGGACTAGCTCGCGGAGCGGGCCGCGTACCTCGATGGTGCGGAAAGCGAGTGGCTCGTTCCGTACCGTCGCGTGAGCGGGGAGATCGGGCCGTGGTCCGACGTGGTGCTCGGCCAACTGAAAGGAGAGCTTGCGAAGCGGAGCGGCGTCACGTTCTCGCTAAAGACGTTCCGCGCGACCTTCGTGCAGATCGCGATTGACCGCGGAGCGAGGACCGAGGCCGTGAGTCGCGCCCTGCGGCATCACTCGACACGCACTACCGAGGTCTACTACGCGCGAATCCGCGCCGATGACGCGTTCCATGAGGTCGAGCGCGCCCTCACGCGGCCCGCGCGTATCAAGCCCCAAAACTGAGTATGCCAAAACCCCCGCGGGGGTTCCGGCCTATGGGTGTGGGATGCTCCGGACGGGATTTGAACCCGTGTCAGAAGCTCGAGAGGCTTCTATCCTTGGCCACTAGACTACCGGAGCGCGAAAGCGCGCTAAGGGTACGTGCGACATAAAGGTTGCGAGACGAGGCATTTCTCACGCGGGGGAGCGAACCTTTTTCATCCCCGCGGACCCTCGCCTCCTCCGTGCGGATCGTCTACTGCCACGCCTGCGGTGCCGTGTCCACGAACGTGTGGGCGGAGCGGGATGTCTGCACCCGGTGCGGGCACTCCGCGGAGCGCATGGACTTCCATCGCCCTTGGCAGAGCTACGCCGCCGGTGCGGTCCTCCTCGCGGCTGCGGCCGTATTCATCGCGGGACCGTTCCAGGACGTGCTCTCACGGATCCTGATCTTCGTCGGCGTCCTCGCCGTGTCCATCGCCCTGTCCTCGTGGGGCTTCGGCGCGATCCGGAAGCGGGTGCTCGCGGAGATTGCCGCCCGAAAGCCCGAGGAGGAGAAGGCATGAAGGCGGCCCTCGCCCAGCTCGCGCCGACCGTCGGAGATAAGGAGAAGAACCTGCGGAAGCTCGAGAAGGCGGTCGCGAAGAGCGGCGCGGACCTCGTCCTGGCAGGCGAACTCTACCTCACGGGCTACATGGCCCGGGAT
Source organism: uncultured Methanomassiliicoccales archaeon (assembly GCA_964546105.1). GTDB lineage: Archaea > Thermoplasmatota > Thermoplasmata > RBG-16-68-12 > RBG-16-68-12 > RBG-16-68-12. Next base: position 16,864 of record CAZJIP010000023.1, on the reverse strand, counting down.
GCGTTCGCGCGGCTCGCCGAACCCGTGGACGGTCCGTCCGTGAAGGCGGTCCGCGGCATGGCCGAGGAGCACTCCGCGCACATCGCCTTCGGCATGCCCGAACGCGAGCCCGGGACGCGGCGACTGTACAATGCCTCCGTGCTGGTGGCCCCCGACGGCCGTGCAGTCGTCTACCGCAAGGTGTACCCTGCGAACTTCGGGCCCTTCGAGGAGGGCCTGTACTTCGCCCGCGGGAACGAGCTACCCCTCGTGGACACGAAGCTCGGGAAAATCGGCCTGCTGATCTGCTACGACTCCTTTTTCCCCGAGCTCGCGAAGGCGTATGCGCTAAAGGGAGCGGACCTCCTCGCAATCATTTCGGCATCCCCCGCGACGTCCAAACCGTTCTTCGATCGCATCCTCCCCGCGCGGGCCATCGAGAACGCGCTCTACGTGCTCTACGCGAACCTCGTGGGCACCGAGCTGAACATCGTGTTCCAGGGCGGCACGCAGGCCATTGGGCCGCGAGGCGAGGACCTGGGTCGGGCGAAGGACTTCGTGGAGGACACCGTCGTCGCGGAGATCGACCTGCGCGACGTGAAGATCGCGCGGGCCTTCCGGCCGACGCTGCGCGACACGCGCCAGGAGATGTGGGAGGCCGTGGAACCTCGCGTGCCGGTGCGCGAGGTCGGCCGGTAATGGGTATCCCTACGAACCTTTGATATTCCCGCGGGCCGCTCGTCTACCCGGAGGGATTCTGACGAAAGCCCTTGCCTTCGTCACGCTGCTCGCCGCGTTGTTCATCCTGCCCGCTCCCGCGTCCGCCGCGCTGCCGCCGCTCGTGAGCCAGAGCGTGCATTTCGAGATCCCGGGGCAGAACCTCATCCCGAACGTAGCCGCGTTCCGTGCGTCCTGCGACATCACGACCACGGGAGAGCCGCTCGCGCTCCTCGACAACGAGACGGTCCGCACCGCGATTTCCGCGGCGCCGGGGGCCTGCTCCATGATCCTCATCCTGTTCGGGTTCGACGTGGCCATCCCGACGATCAACACGACGCCGATCGGACGCAATTCGTACTACATCCCCGGACTTTCGTTCGCGACGATTGGCATCGTGGACGTGAGCTTGGACCTTCAGAGCGGCCTCAACTCCACCTCGCGTCCCGCGGATCCCGCCGTGGCGTCCGTCGAGCAAGAGAACGTCGCCTGGTCCAGCTGGGGCGCCCAGCGTCTCGTGGTCCAAGGAGCGCACGGGCACGGTAGCGTCGTCGCCTCCACCATGGAAACGACCTTCACGTATGCCCTCTCCCTCGGGCTTACGATCTGGATTGCGGGCATCCAGGCGTACCAGACCAGCCTGGCGGACTTCGGGAAGTACCTGGGGACGCCGTCCCTAGTCACGCCGCTCTCCGTGGACCTGCTGCCGCACCTCCTCGTCCTCGGGCCCGCGCGGGACGTGACCTACCAGGGCGCGACGCTGAACTGGACGGGGACGGTCGATTCGGACATGGACCACCTCGAGCTCTGGGTGGCGGGCGGCGGCACGAACGTCTCCTATTGGATTGCGGACCGAGTGGCCTCCGCGATGACCGTGCCGCTGAAGGCGGACACGGACTACCGTGCATGGATCGTGGCCGCGGACGAATCCGGGCAGACCGTCACGTCCCCGGTCGTGAGCTTCCGCACCCTCGCGGTCCCGCAGCCCCCGGGCACCACGACGCCCACGCCACCGACGTACACGGAGGCCCAGGCGAACCTGGTTGTCATCCTAACGTTCGCGTTCATCGCTGTCTTGGCCGCGCTCGTGGCGTACGGGTTCGGGCGCACTCGAGGCCGCGTCTAGGCGGGCGGCTCGCGGCTCCCTGCGGCATCCGCGGGTCCCGGACCTGCGGGTTCGGAGGGCGGAACGGTGGGCGAGGGTCGGAGCCGGGCCAAGGCGCCCTCCAAGGAAGGCGTCACCTCAATACCCTCCCGTGTAGCCCATTCCTGGAGGTCCGGAAGGACGTCGGGCTCGATGAAGATCCGATACACGGCGACTGCCACGAGCACGGCAGGGAACATCCGGGCGGCCCATACGCCGAGCAGCACGAGTCCCTGCTCGTACGAGTCGCCCACCATATTGGCTAGGGTAATGAAACTCACCAGGAGGGCTAGGGCGCCGAGCGGACCCAGGAGGCCCTCGAACACGCTCGCCTCGCGGACAAGCTCCCCCTTCTCCGGCTTCACGAGGCGCAGGTCCAAGGCGTCCACGAGCCACGGGCCCGGGAGCAGGCTGGTCACGATGCCCGCCAAGAGGAGGAAAGGGAAGGCGAACAGGCCGCGGGTGAACGAGCTGACGTCCGCGCCGCTGACGAAGTACTCGATCTCCGAGATCACCAGGAGGTCGATCGCGAACGGGCTCAGCGCGCGGACCAAGGTGTCCCGGAAGCGGAGGGGTCGGTTCGTCAGGAAGCGGACGTAGAAGCCCGACTTCCCGAGGACGGCTCTGTGACCGTGATGCGTGAGCCGCGCGAGGCTGCGGACCACGGGCGGGACGAGCCACACAACGACGGGGACCAGGGAGATGAGGAGGAAGTCGATTGCCTCGCCGCGCAGTCCCGCGAGCCGCGAGGCTTTGGGTATGAAGAGGCTCACGAGGACGGGGAAGACAGCCGCGAGGAGAGCGAGGCAGACGACGAGGACCACCAGGCAGCCGACGAGATGGTACCGCCCCGGGCGCGCCACCATGGATGACCGCCACCTCGAAGCCACCGCCGGTATTCCATGGTTTCGGAGGTAACTCGGCCCGGAGGGTGTCGCGGGAACCCTTTATGCACCGCGGGGCCATCCCCAGAAGCATGGTCCGCCCCGTGAAGCCTACCCGGAAACGGGACGGCCGCGCCGGGCCGCCGGAAGGCTATCCCAAGGACCCGGAGAAGTACGCGGACCCCGCGAACTGGAAGTATCCCGTGCACACGCCGTTCCACGCGCGTGCCGCGCGGCGGTACTTCAACAAGGAGACCAACCGGGCGAAGTACGCGCCGGACGAGCAGGCCTTCATCGACAAGCGAATCAACGAGGCGCTCGAGAAGTTCGGCGTCGCGATCCAGGTGAAGGGCGGGGAGATTACGGAGGAGGCGGGCACGATCCAGGCGGATGTGCCCCTGAACAAGGATATCGACGCGATGAGCCTCGACGAGCTCCTGAGCGTCCTGCTCGGCACGAATCGGCTGGCGTCGGCCAAGGGGATCGCGCCGTCGCTCGTGTCCGTGGATAAGGCCTCCGCGACCCTGCTCTCGGGGACCGTGAAGGACTACTCCGTGCGGGTCGACACGCAGGAGCGGCGAATCGAGCACGACTGCGTGGACTTCCAGACGAACCGCGCGAAGGCGAGGCTCTTCTGCAAGCACCTGGGCGCGTTCTTCCTGAGAATGGACCACGCGCAGGCCGTGCGCCTCCTGCGCGAGCTGCTCAGGGAGAGGGACCACTGGACCTTCGAGTGAGGGTCTCGAAGGCGACCACGGTCTAACATGTTAGACCCCGCGCGCGAGTAGTTTCGCTGTCCTCCTGAGAAGACGCTATTATATGGCCGTGTGCATACATGTATCCTGGTGGATATGACGCTGGACGGATATGCCGGCCCTGAGTGGATTCTGCTTTCCTACGACGCGTCGGGGCGTTTGCGCGGGGCTGCGGCAGAGGTGTGCCGGATCGTCTTTAGGAGGACCCGCGTCGACCGAGACGGTCGGGTGAGATCGGAGGCGGGTTTCATCCACCGGCCGGGGGTGGTGTGGGCGGGCCAATCCGTGCTGACCCTTCCCCTCGGGACGCGGACGAACTCGCGGCACGGGTCCGGCGGCTAGGGGTCCGCGTGGCCATGGGACCCGTGTCCGTGAGCCGCGCGACCCTCGAGGCCTTCCGCCGTCCACGTTGAGGATCCGGTCCAGCATGTTGGACTGCCGGCGACGCGTTCTGCCCGATGCCGTGCGGTCTAACTTGTTAGACCCCGCTTGACCGCGTGGAAGGAAGAAGCCGCCTCCCATCGGATGGGCTCAGAGCCGGCTGAAGTCCCTCGCCGGGTCCGCCTCGCGCTTCTCTGCGGGTTTGGGCTTCGTCCCTCCGAGCGGTTCGTGGCAGCCGGGGCATTCCCCGCCGCCTTCCAAGCAGACCTTGCAGAGCCACGTGCCGCAATCGTGCTTCTTCGTCCCCAGGGCCTTGTGAACCGAGCAGCGCACAGGGACGTCGTCGGCCTCCGGCTTCGCCTTCGCGGGCTGCTTGGCCTCGGCCGCGGGTTCGTCCCCCGGCTCTTCGTCCTCGTCGTCGGGCTTCGCTGCCTTCCCAGGGACCGCCGGCGCGGCCTTGGTCTCGGGCTTCACCTGCTTGCGCTTGGGCACCTCGGGCGCGGGTTTCGTCGTGATCCGGTACCCGCCGCCGTCGAAGATCTTCAGGGACACCTCGAGCTTCTTCGCCTCATACGGTCCGAGACGGAGCTCCTTCGCGAGGTCCACGAGGTTCCACTCGTCCTTGGGCAGGTCGAGGGCCTGGCGGATCAGGTCGTCGTTGTGCCACTCGGGCGTCGGCTCCAGGGGCGCGTCGCGGACCCAATCCAAGTAGCCCCAGATTTCCCGCGCCTCCTCGAGCCCCACGCGCGGCAGCGCTGCGCTCACGTCGGTCAGGCGGATCGCGTCCAAGTCGGGGCGGTGCGCCAAGAGGCTCGCGCCGACCGCTTCGTACTTCCGCAGATCCTCCGAGGAGATGTTGTCAGGGGCCAGCGGTGCGGGCTCGTTGACGTACTTGATCACCTCGTCGAGGGTCTCCAGCGGCACGGAGCAGTACTTGAAGATCTCCTCCCGGGTCGCGGGCCGGTGCATCTGCTGCTCGTATCGCACCACGCGTTCCGCATGGGCCTCGATCTGGGCCAGGTGCAGCCGCATCTCCGCGGTCTTCCGCCCCTGGACCGCCGGCTCGTAGTTCGCATCGAGGGCGAGCGCGGCATCGAAGGCCTTGAGGGATTCGTCGAACCGCTTCAGGTGCAGGAGGGCGAGTGCCTTGCTGTTCCAGTACGCCTTGTCCCTCGCGTCGAGGCGCGTGGCGTGGTCGTAGGAGTCCGCCGCGGCCTCCCAGTTCCCCGCGCGCTCCTCGCAGAAGCCGCGCATGTACCAGAGGGCCTTGTCCGTCGCGCGGACCTCCGTGGCCTTCCCCAGGCTCTCCGCGGCCTCGGCGAACTGCTCCAGCTTCAGGTGAACAAGCCCTTTCCCGCGCAGGGCGTCCGCGAACGACGGATCCGCATCGAGCGCGGCCTCGAAGGCCTTCAGGGCGTCCGCGTGACGCTCCGAGGACTCGAGGGCCTCGCCTTTCCACGTCAGGACACATGCGTCCTTGGGACGCGCCCGGAGGACCATGTCGAAGCAGACGAGCGCGTCCGCGGCGTGGTCCGTCTTCAGGAGGCACAGCCCCTTCGTGCGGTACGCATCGTAGTTGTTGGGATCCTTCTGGAACACCACCGCTAGGAGGGACAGGGCGTCGTCGTAGTGGCCCTGCTCCGCGGCACACGCCGCCTTGCCGTTCAGGAACTCCAGGTTGTCGTGCTCCAGCACGAGCCCGTCCTCGAAGACCTTGAGCGCCTCGCCCGTCCGGCCGAGCTCCAGCAGGGTCCGACCCTTCTGCGCGATCGCGTAACGGTCGCCCGGGTTCAGGGAGAGCGTGCGGTCGAACGCCTGGAGCGCGTCCTCATGCCGACCCAGGCGGACCAGGGTCGTGCCGCGGGCGTTCCAGAGGCGGCGGTCCATTGGGTCGAGCCGCGCCGCGGCGTCGAACGTCTCCAGCGCGAGATCCGTCTTGCCGAGGCGCTCGTAGGCCAGGGCCTTCTCCCGGACCGCGTCCGCATCGCGCGGGTCGATCTCCAGGAGGCGGTCGCAGACGTCGACCACGGCTTTGTGCGCGTCGGAGGCCACGAGGACGTCCCGCTTGAAGCGCAGGAGGTCCACACGTTCCGGCGCGAGGCTCGTCGCCCGGTTGATCGAGGCGAGCGCGTCCTTCAGGTTGCCCGACGCATGGGCCAGGCGGGCCCGACGCGCCCAGGCCTCCACATCCTTGGGGTCGAGCGCCGTGAGGCGCGTGCAGGCCTCGAGCGCCTCCTTGGACTTGCCGAGAGCTTCCAGAGCGTCGCAGCTCCCCAGGGCCGCCGCGGGATCCTTCGGGTCGATCGCGAGGGCACGGGAGAACGCGGTCAGCGCCTCCTCGTACCGGTGGAGCGTGAGGAGACAACTGCCCTGGTTCGTGGCCGCCGCGAGCAATGTCGGATCCAGGGTGGCCGCCTGGGCGTAGGCGGTGACGGCCTCCTCGTAGCGCTTCAGGGCCTGGAGGGATGCGCCCTTCCCGTACCACGCGCGGACGTGCTTGGCATCCAGGGCGAGCGTGCGGTCGAACGCGGCCACGGCCTGCTCGTAGCGCTTGGCCCCCTGGAGGGAGAGGCCCAGAAGCAGCCAGGACTTCGCGTCGTTGGGCGCGTAGCGCGTGGCGCGGTCCAAGGAGTCCGCGGCGTCCGCGTACGACTGGAGGTGGTACTGGGCGCGCGCCTTCTCGTACCAGAGGTCGGGGTCCGCCGGGTTCGCGTCCAGCGCGGCCTCGTAGGCGCGCACCGCCTCGTCGTACCGCTCGAAAGCCAGGAGGAGAGACGCCTTGTGCGTCCAGGCGCCGCCGTTCCGCGGGTCGAGGCGCAGGACGTTCTCGTACGCCGCGAGGGCCTCCGCCTTCTGGTCGAGGGCGGCATGGGCCTCGCCCTTGACGAACCAGGTGACCGCGTCCTTCGGGTCGCGGCTCAGGATCGCATCGCACATGCGGAGGAGGACCTTAGGCGCCTTGGCACGACGGAGAGCGTCCCGTTGGCCTCGCATCGCGTCCACGTCGTCGGGCGCGAGGACCAAGGCCTGGTCGAAGGCCGCATGGGCCTCCTCGGGACGGTTCAGGGAAAGGAGGGCGCGGCCCTTGTCCTTGAGCGTGCGCACGTTGTGCGGCTGCAGGGAGAGGATCGCGTCGCAGGTGGTCACGAGCTCGGACCACCGCTCCGCGCCCAGGAGGATCTGGCGCTTCTGGTCGTACCCGTCGTACGACTGGGGTTCGACCGCAAGGAACTCGTCCAGCGCGACGAGCGCCTCGTCCTTCCGCCCCGCGGCGAGGAGCGCCTCCGCGCGGGTGTAGAGCGCGCTCGCGTTCCGCGGATCGAGCGCGAGGACGCGCCCGCACTCCTTGGCCACGTCGTCCCACTTCGCCAGGGCACGGAGGGATTCGAGGCGGCCAGCATGGAGCTCGAGGACCCTTGGGGTCAGCGCGATCGCGCGGTCGTAGGCCTGGAGGGCGTCGACCTGACGGCCCAGCTTCCGCAGGAGATCCGCGCGCGCCTTCCAGGTGGCCGGGTCGCCGTCCCGGATTCGGAGCGCCTCGTCGTAGGACCGCAGGGCGTCCTCCGGCTTGTCGCTCGCCGCGAGCACGTCGCCGCGGGTTCGCCACGCGTCCGGGTCGTAGGCGTCCACCTGGAGGATGCGGTCGAGGCACCGCAGCGCCCTCTCGGGCTGGTTGCGGGCCAGGTAGACCTGGGCTTTCCCCTCGAGGGCCTCCTTGCGGTCCGCGGCGAGATGGAGCGCATGGTCGTACGTCTCGTTGGCCTCCTCGAGCTGGCCGAGGTGCCGGTGAGCGTCCCCCTTGCGGACCCACATGTCCACATCGCTCGGGATGAGTCCGAGGAGACGCGCGTAGCCGTCGACGTCGTCGGGATCTAGGTTGACCGCTTGGACGTAGGCGCGGATGGCCTCCTGGGATTGCTGCAGGGCAACGTGCGCATCGCCCTTCCGCTCCCAGACACCTTTGGACCGCGGCGCGATGCGCAGCGCAGCGTCGTAGTAAGGGAGCGCATCGCCCGCGCGCCCCTGGACCACCAAAACGTCTCCCTGGGCGGCGAGGGCGCGGATGTTGGATCCGTCCAAGGTCAGCGCCCGCGCGGCCGCGGTCTGGGCCTGCTCCACCACGCCGAGCCGGAGGAACCCTCCGCTCACGCGGGCGTACGCCTCGCACCAATCGTCTCCGCGGCGCCGGATGGCGTCCTGCGAGGACTCGAGCACGCCTAGGGCGCGCTCGTAGGCGGACGCGGCACGCCGTGTGGATCCGCGCTGCGCGAGCTCGTCGCCCGAATCCGCCAGTCGCTTGGCCTTGTCGAGGACCCGCCCCTCTCGATCGAGGAGGCCAGGGAGGAGTGCCATCCCTATCATCCCATCCCGCGACGCCCCGAACCCGGGCACGTCTGACAAATGGCCGACATGGAGCAAGGCCTCTTTATATCTATCGTCAAACGGGCGCGCCGACCGCGGGATGGAGGAAGCTACTTGGGCGAGGAGCCGGTACGGAACGCGAGGTGGCCTCACTCGTGAACCGCCGGGGGACGAAACGGATCATCGCGGGAAGCGCGCTGGCCCTGCTCATTTCCGCGGTCACGGTCGCGGTGGGAATGCTCCCGGGGCCCGCGCGCGCCGCTGAGGTCAGCCTGGGAGCCGGCATCTTCTCCGTGGACGGGAGCCTGGTGCAGAACCTGTCCCTGCCGCTCGGCGGAACCTACTACCTCACGGTCGCCGCGGAGAACGCATCCACGTTCGTGAACGCGAGCCTGACGTACAACGGATCCCTCGTGGCCCTGGAGAACGCCTCGGCCTCCACGTCCACGTTCGCCTCATTGCCCGCGGGCAACTACACGCTTTCCCTCGCGGGCCATGGCCGCGCGGCCCTGGGCTGGGACTTCACGGACGGCGCGGTGGAGAACTTCCCGGTCAACGCGATCCTGGTGGCCTTCCTCGCGCCCTTGGGACCCAAGGTCGAGGTGTCCGTGGTGCGAGGGGCCGCCCAGACAATACGGCTCGCCATGTACAGCGCCAGTCTTCTGCCCGTCGGGAACACCACGGTCACGGCGGATGACCCGGTTACGTTCATCCTTCCACCTTCCGCGGCGAGCGTGGCCTACCTGGTGGCCCAGGTCACCGCCGGCGCCTCGAACGGCATCTACGGGCTCTCGTGGTCCTCCGGGCCTCTCAACCCGCCCCTCGACTTCACCGCGTGGCCCCTCTTCCTCCTCTGGATCCTCGTGCCCGTCGCGGTGGTCTTCGTGATTTTCGTGCTCCTCCACCGCCGTCGCGCAGGCCGCTGATTCCTTCCGTGCTCGAGGTTTGTCAACGCGCCCGCGGGCGCGATGGGGCTAAATAGCCCCTGGTGGGTTCGGGCAGACAGTCGTCGGACAGGGATGGGACCACATGGCCAAGAAGCAACCGATTGACCCAGTCAAGCTCCGGAGAGAGACCGCCGCGTGGCTCGGGCAACACACCCTCGCGGAGGTCCGCGGGATCGCCCGGGACCTCGAGAACGCGGGCGAGGACGTGAGCGAGCTGGTCGACGCGATCAACGAGCTGGACGCTCTCGTGAACGAGAGTACGAACCGCGTGCGACACGAAGCTGCCAAGGCAGAAGCGTAGGTCGCAGTGCGCGGGGCGGGAGTTGAACCCGCGTCTCAGGCTTGGAGGGCCTGGGTCTTACCGCTGGACCACCCGCGCGCAGACGGCGCAAGCGAGCGGGTTCGTTTTAACCTTTCCGAGCGAACTTCGCAGCGCACCCTAGTGTCCGAAAAATAAGGGTGACCGGCGGGCGCGTCGAGGCGACCCGTCCCGCCGATCGAGATGGGATGGATGCGAGCCTTAGCCATCGTCGTCGGATGCGTCCATCGAGAGGGAGCACCCGTACGACGCGTACACGTCCTGCCAGCTGGTGTCCTCGTAGCTCATCATGTCGTCCACCACGACCGTGTTTGCCGCACTTGCCACGACCCTCCGATGCCTGAGGACGTATAAAGCGCGAGACCGAGGGGAGGTGAGTGAAAGTAACTCCCTGGAGGAGCGAAAGTACTCCGAGCCTCAGCGCGTCGTGAGCCAGTCGAACACGTGATCCGCGAGGACCGCGCCGCCGAACGCGAGGGCCACCAGGCCGAGCCCGACCTCCCCCATGACCCAGAGGAGGGCGGAGGCCACCACCGCGGCTAGAACGGCAATCGCGACGCGCGACGGCCGGACGGCCTCCACAAACACGACGAGGACGCCCAGGACGATGAGGAATGCTGCCACACCAGCGAGCGCCCCCGTCACTGGGTCCAGGAGGGCCATCCAAGGGAGAGGAGGAGGGCAGCCTCTTAAGGCTTCGGGGGGACCGTATGCCGCACGTGGACCGCCTCCCCGCGATCCGAGTCGACCATCTCGCGGGGGTTCATCCGGGCCGTCCCGACCGCGCGCACGTCCGCACCGCAGCGGACGACGACCTCGTCGCCGACGCGGATCTCCGGGCTGGCCCCCGTCACGCCGATCGCGAAGAGGTTTCCCTTCGGGATGAAATCCTCGATCTCGACGCAGTACGCGTTCGCCGTCGACAGGAGCAGGCCGCCTTCCAAGGTGAGGGAAAGCATCCCCCGCTCCGTGTGCATGGCCACCTGAGTGCCCGCCTTTCGGATCTGCACGTTCGGAAAGCGCCCTCGGAACTCCACGCTCTCCGTGAGGAGGCGGCCGGCGTCCCCGAACTGGAAGCGGGCGATGTTCGCCATCTCTTCCGCGAACCGCCTGCCTCGGCCGACGGACTTCTGGGATTCGGTGGCTTCCGAGAGGGCTCGCGTCAGGCTCGCGAGGGATTCGTCCGAGGTGGGGCGACCCTTGGACGTCAGGATGGCCTCGGGGAGAGCCTCGTGCACGATCGACTCTTCGGCGCCTAGATGGGCCACCACGGTGTCGTACGCATTCGCTTCCACGAAAGCGTGGAGGTCCTCGGTCACCATGGCGGCCTCGTCGCGGCTCCAGTCACCCGTGACCGGGATGTCATAGGCGCGCGCGGGATAGAAACGCTCGAGCTCCCGCGGAATCAGGCCCAGGGGCGAGGTCACGATGACCTCGTGGACCACGGAGGGGTTGCCGCACGCGAGGATGGCATCGCGGAACTTGCGGTGGCTGCGGCTCGCGGAATACGGCTTGCGCGCGGAACACGGGATAAGGAGGAGTACCTTGGCCAAAGGCGGTTTCGCGTACCGCTCGCGAACCCGGCGGCGGAAGCGGACCACCTCGGGCCGCGTCAGGGATTCGTGGGAATACGCGAGAATCTCGCCGCCCGCGACGGGCGTGTAGGACTCCAAGAGATCGGATTGCCGCAGATCCAGGTGGCGGACCACGGCCGTGTTCCACGGAGCGTTCGTGAGTCGGCGCTCGACCAGCTCCCGCAAACGGCCATGGAGAAGGTGGTTGCGTACCAAGAGCATCTCGCGGTGGAGCGCGAGCTCGTTGTGCGCCCGGAGTTCCCGCCCCGCGGCACAGGCAGCGCAGCCGCAGGCCATGCGGTCCGCCTCTTCGACGGGCAGGGTGCCATCCGCCGTGTGGAAGATGCCGCGGGCAGTGTCCAGGAGCATGCGGCTCGAGTCGCTCAGGTCCACGCCCGCGTACACCAAGACGGCCAAGTTGGCGGGGGTCGCGAGCCCTGTCACGCCGAGCAATTTCGCGGGGCCCAGCGTCTCGCGCACCCGGGCCACCGAGGCGACGAAGTCCCGCGGATCGCGCGCGAACTCGGGCCCGTTGGCCAGGAAGACGACCTCGGCGGTCGCAGCCTCCGCGAAGTCGGCTTCCGAGGTGAGAACCGCCAGGCGCTCCGAGACCGCGCTCTGGTCCACCTCGATCTCCGCCACCGATCGCGGCAGTCCTTTGTCCGGGGGCAGATCCCCCGCCGCCATGGGAGCGCGTGGCGCGAAGAAGCTCCCGCTCACGCGGATCTGGAATCTCGGGTCCTCCGTGCGCTCCGCGACCGAGAGCGCCTCGGCGAACGCCGGAGCCGGGACCCTGGCGCGGTGGACGAAGAACAGGGCGGGCGTGCGGATCTCGTGGCCCTCGAACGTCCAGCGTCCCGTGCGGCCGAGGCCCCCGCGCTCGAGGATCTCGAACATGGAGAAGGCGCCGATGGGAGCCCGCGCTATAAAGGCTCTGGGTCACTCCAGGGCGACCGTGTTCCGCTCGATCAGGGCGAGCTCCTTGGGCTCGAAGGCACGGTCGTCCACGCTCAGGAGTAGGACGGCCCGCTTCATCGCCACCTGCTCGTTCACGTACTCGAGGAAGTGCAGGATCCGCGCGAAGTCGTTGTTGATCATGAGGTACTCGAGGCCATCCAGGAGAATGACCGCCCGGGGCTCGTCCGAGACGAAGTTGGTCACCAGGTTCGTCAGGCTGTTCAGGTTGTGCGGGTCCACGTAATCCTTGCCCAGGGTCGTCGAGAGCCAGACCACACGGATCTCCTTCCCCGCGTGCGCCCGGAGCACGTGGTTCGGATGCTGGCGGGTCACGATGAGCGGGCGGAACCCCGCCTCGATGGCCCGTTGGAAGTAGGAGAGGGCGCGGTCGGGCTTCCTCTCCTTCGTGAGGTAGGTCCGGCCCTCCTCGAGCTCCTTCTGCTTTCCGAACAGGAGCGACTTGAGAAGGTCGTCCTCTTCGTGGGCGAGGAGGAGCGGCCAGAGGCCTCGGAGCATGCTGGTCGCCGTCGCATCCGGAGGTCCGTTCTTATACGTACCGGGGCCCGTATCGGGGCTGAAACTCATCTCTCGGGGAAGCGCGAAGACGGCGGCGGAAACCGCCGCGACGGAAGCTTTATTCCCGGGCCGCCGCTTGCGCGCCCGCATGGCGGGGTCCGTGGTCGCGCTCATCGGAGGCTCGGGTCTCCGCGGGCCCTCCCTCCTCGAATCCCCGGAGCCCCGGGCCCTGGACACGCCCTACGGACGGCCCAGCGACGCGCCCGTCATCGGCCGCCACGGGGCCACGACCGTGGTGTTCCTCGCCCGCCACGGCGCCGAGCATCGGATCCCGCCGCATCGGCTCAACCACCGCGCGAACCTGTGGGTGGTGAAGGAACTCGGTGCGACCGCGATCCTGGCGACCGCGTCCACGGGCTCCCTGAAGAAGGCCATCCGACCGGGTTCTTTCGTCGTACCCCACGATTACGTAGCCTTCTGGGCGATCCCGACGTTCCACGACGATGACGTGGTCCATGCGACTCCGGGGCTCGATGACCGGCTCCGCGACATGCTCGTGACCGGTGGCAAGGCCGCGGGGGCCTCCGTCCGCACCCGCGGCGTGTACGTCCAGACCTCGGGGCCGCGGCTCGAGACGCCTGCGGAGATTCGCCATCTAGCCACTCTGGGCGACGTGGTCGGGATGACCATGGCCTCGGAGGCCACGTTGGCCAGCGAACTGGGCATCCCCTATGCCGCGATCTGCTCCGTGGACAACTACTGCAACGGCATCGTGGAGCGTCCCCTCACGTTCGAGCAGATCCGCGCGACCCAGGCGAGGAACGCGGACGCGCTCCGCGGCATCGTCGAGCAGGCCTTGGAGCGGATCCCATGAGCCTCCTCATCCGCGATGTGGAGCTCGACGGCCAAATCACCCAGATCTACATCGAGGAGAACCGAATCGTCGAGATCGGGAAGAAGCGGGAGGCCGACGTGGTCCTCGAGGGAAAGGGCAAGATCGCGCTCCCGGGCCTCGTCAACCTGCACACCCACTCCCCCATGGTCCTCCTCCGCGGGTTCGGAGACGACCTCGTGCTCCAGCAGTGGCTCGAGACGAAGGTCTGGCCCCAGGAGGCCAAGCTGAGGCCCGAGGACAGCTACTGGGGCGCGAAGCTCGCGTGCCTGGAGATGATCAAGACGGGCACGACGACCTTCCTGGACATGTACTTCCACATGGACCAGGTGGCCAAGGCGGTCAAGGAGATGGGGCTCCGCGCGTTCCTCGCGGAGGGCGTCATCGACCTGGGCGTCCCGAGCCGCGCGGAGCAGCAGTTCAAGGCCGCCGAGGAGGCGAACCGCAAGATCGAGGCGTTGCGGTCCACGCGGATCACCCCGGTCCTGGGGCCCCACGCCATCTACACGGTGTCCGAGGCCTCCCTCCTGCGGTTCCGGGAGATTGCGGACAAGAAGGGCTACCGAATTCACACCCACCTGAGCGAGACGAAGCGCGAGGTGGACGACTGCGTCGCGCAGCACGGCATGCGGCCTGCGGCGTATCTGGACAATATCGGTTTCCTCGCGAAGGACGTGACCGTGGCCCACGGCTGCTGGCTCGATCCCGCGGAGATCGAGATCCTGGCGCGCACGGGGACCAAGGTGGCCCACTGCCCGACGTCCAACATGAAGCTCGCCACGGGGCAGGCCATGCCCTACGCCGCGCTCAAGGAGGCGGGTGTGGTCATGGGCCTCGGCACGGACGGCGCGGCGAGCAACAACAACCTGGACCTGTTCGAGACCATGAAGATCGCGACCCTGCTCCAGAAGTTCTCCCACCGCGACCCCACGGTCCTCCCCTCGTCCGAGGTGTTCCAGATGGCGACCCTCGGCGGCTCGCGGGCCCTGGGCATCGACGCGGGCCTGATCCAGCCGGAGCGCCTCGCGGACCTGATCCTGATTGACCCGCGGCGCCCCGAGCTCACGCCGCGCCACGACGATCTGAGCAACTGGGTGTACTCCGCCCACGGCAACGCAGTGGACACGGTGGTCTGCGACGGCCAGGTCATCATGAAGGGGCGCCGCGTGAAGGGCGAGGCGGAGATCCTCGAGAAGGCCGCCCAAGCGGCCCGCGACCTCGTCACGCGGGAGTGAGCCCATGGCCCTGACCCAGCTCCGCGCGAGCCTCGCCGAATGTCCCGTCGTGAAGTTCGGCGACTACAACTACTTCGTCCACCCGATCACGGACGGCATCCCCTTGGGCCGCCCCGAGGTCCTCGACGAGGTCCTCGACGAGCTCGCGACCCGCGGCGACTGGGCACGGTGCGACAAGATCGTGACCGCGGAGTCCATGGGCTTCCCCCTGGCCTCGGGCCTCTCCCTGCGCGTCCACAAGCCCTACGTGTTCATCCGGAAGCGGCAGTACGGACTGCCCGGGGAGGTGTCCCTGAAGCAAACCACGGGCTACTCCAGGACGGACATGTTCATCAACAACATCCACCGCGGGGACCGGGTGGTCTTCGTGGACGACGTGATCTCCACGGGCGGGACGCTCTATGCGATCGTCCGGGCACTCCGGCAGATCGGAGCTGAGGTCACGGGGGCGCTCGTCGTGTTCGAGAAGACCCGCGAGAAGACCCGCATGGAGAAGGAGCTGGGGCTGACCATCCAGACGCTCCTGGCCGTCGAGGTCGTGAACGGGAAGCTCGTCGAGCGCGCCTAGCGGGTCTCCGCCTTCGCGGCCTTCGCGCGCCGCTCCTGCTCGGCCGCCTTCAAGGCCTGCCGGAACAAGGGAGCCGGCACCACGCTCACGACGATGATTACGATGACGATGACGCTGAACAGTCCATCCGCAATGATCCCCGTGGTCAGCGCGGTGAGGGCCACGATGAGGCCGACCTCGCCCCGGGGTGTCATCCCCCAGCCGACCGCCAGGGACTCGACGGCGGACATCTTCTGCCCCCAGGCGGCGACGCCGCAGCCCGCGACCTTGGTGACCATGGCGACGACGACGAGGGCGAGGGTGAAGAGGAAGATCGGCGGCGTCGACCAGACCGCCCAGACATTCACCGCGAGGCCCAGGGAGATGAAGAAGATCGGCGTGAAGATGGCCTCGAGGAACCGCGTGCCTTCCGCGAACTCCTCCTTGAGCGGCGCGGGGGCGAACATGGTGCCCGCCAGGAAGGCTCCGATAATCGCGGACAGCCCGATGGTCTCCGCGATGAGCGAGTAGAAGAACGCGATGGCCAAAGCGATGATGAACCCGCCGTGCTTGATCCCCATCTTGAGTCCCGCCACTTGGAGCCGGACCACGATGGGGCTGAACAGGTACACGCCGACGAGGATGCCCACGACGATGAAGGCGATGGCCTTGGCCATCACGAGGCCCACGCCAACCGCGTCGAGGTTGCCGTGGGCGACCCCAACGACCATGGACAGGATGAGGAGGCCCAGGATGTCGTCGACCACGGCCGCCCCGATGACCGTGTGGCCGATCTCGTCCTTCATGAGCCCGAGCTCAAGGAGGACGGCGGCCGCGATCGCCGTGCTCGTCGCGGTCAGGGTCGCCCCCACGAAGAGGGCCATGAGGAACGGCGTGCCATTGGTCCCCACCGTGGTCGTGCCGATGGGGGCCAAGAACCAGGCGGTCAGGAAGCCGAACGCGAACGGGAACAGGACGCCCCCGAGGGCGACCAGGAAGTTCTTCCGAGTGTAGACCTCGCGGAAGTCGCTCTCCAGGCCGATCAGGAAGAGGAGGAAGATCGCGCCCAGCCCGGCGAAGGTCTCGATGAAGGTCGGGTCGAACTGGAAGAACCCGAACCTGCCGAGGAAGCTCTGGCCGATCAGGATGCCCAGGAAGATCTCCCCGACCAGGGTGGACTGGTGGAACCGCTTGCTGAACAGGTGGCTGACCGCGGCCAGGGTCAGGAGGACGGTCAGCTGCTCGTAAATCGCGGTCGCACCCGTCGCCATTGGATAGGGAAAGGCGCGAGCGTATTAAACGACTCAGTGGGAACCCCGCGCACATCGGGCGTCGGGAAGGGCCGTCGGGCCCGACGGAGGGATCAGGCGGAGCGACGGGACCGTTGGCGGCGGGCCTCGTCCTCGGTGACGATCACGCTCAGATGGAAGACATCGTTGTCCATCCGGTCGTATCGCACGCTCCGACCCTCGGAGAGGATCTTGTGGTACTGAATCCTCATGTTCCCCCGGAGGACGATGCATGCGGGGGAATATCAAGGCCCGAGGCACGGTTCTCGGGTACGATACGTGATAACGTGCATTCGGCGCGACGCAACGCGGCGGCGCCCAGCGTCGCCCGCGGGACCGAAAAAGGAAGGCATGGGATAACCGAGA
>CAZJIP010000022.1:0-21761 GCA_964546105.1 uncultured Methanomassiliicoccales archaeon | reverse complement strand
CGACCCGCTTGACGGGATTCAGGGCGTTCATCGCGCCTTGGAAGATGATCGAGATGTGCCGCCAGCGGATGCCGCGCAGGTGCGCGTCGTCAAGCGTGGCGAGATTGTACCCCTTGTAGTCGATCACGCCGTCCACGATCTTGCCGTTCTTGGGCAGTAGGCGCATGATCGACAGGGCGGCCGTCGTCTTGCCACAGCCGCTCTCCCCCGCGAGGCCCAAGGACTCCCCCTCGCCGAGGGAGAAGTCGACCCCGTCCACGGCGCGGACGGTCCCCTCCAGCGTCTCGAAGTAGGTCTTGAGCCCCTTCACAGTGAGCAGCGCCAAGAAGACACCGCAGCGGTCCTATCCACGGGAGGGCGGAGGTGCCTTTATCAATCTATGGACGGTACAGTTCGAGAGCCCAATGACGTCAGCGTAAGGCGGGGTCTCGACGCGCCTCCTACCCCCTGCGGGATCGGGGGATGCCATGGGGTTGAGGGTGACCTTATCGCCCCCGAGTGCGGTATTTCGGAAAAGGAGAAACCCCCCGTGGCGCTTCCCGCCGCGGTGAGGTTGTGCCTTTCCCGCGGCTGCGCATTCTGGATTCGGAGGACATCGAGGCGATCGACGAGGCCACCCGGACCCTGCTCGCGCAATCCGGCGTCGATGTCCACAGCCCGCGGGCGCGCCAGGCGCTCGTCGGCCTAGGGGCGCAGGAAACGGGGACGGGTCCCCGTGTACGGATTCCCGACACGGCCCTGGAGGAGGCGCTTCGCTCCGCACCGCGGGAAATCGTCCTCGGATCCCGGGACGGAAAGCACGACCTGCGTCTGCCCGACGGCAACGTCCACATGGCCACGGACGGCTGCGGGGTGAACGTCCTGGACTTCGAGACGGGCGAGCGCAGGCCCAGCACGGCGAAGGACCTCGCCCAACTCACTCGGGTGGCCGACGCCCTGGAGATCGTGGACTACCAGTGGCCCATGTCCGTGGCGGGGGACGTCCCCAACGAGGTCCACGATATCGTGGAGGCCGCGACGGCCCTAGAGAACACGACGAAACACATTCAGCACGAGGCGCTTTCCGCGGAGGAGGCTCGAGCAATCACCGCCATGGCCGCGGCCATCCAGGGAGGTCCTGAGGAGCTGCGCCGCCGGCCCCTGGTCTCCTCAATCCAGTGCCCCGTGAGCCCGCTCATCTTGGAGGAGGGCTCTTCGGAAGCGCTCATGGAGTTTGGCAAAGCGTGCGTCCCCGTGGCGCCCATGTCCATGGTCCTCATGGGAGGCAGCAGCCCCGTCGACCTGGCGAGCACCCTCGTCGTGAGCAACGCGGAGATCCTCGCCTCCGTGTGCCTCGCCCAGGCGGCCGCGCCGGGCGCCCCCATCTTCTGGAGCGTCGCCTCGGGGCCCATCGACATGCGCTCGGGGTCCTTCGGCGCAGGCTCTCCGGAGATGGCTCTCCTGAGCGCCGCGGGTGCGCAGCTCGCGCGCCACTACCACCTCCCCTCCCTGGTGGCCTCCCTCGCCTCGGACGCGGACACACCCGGATTCCAGGCGGGCATCGAGAAGATGGGCACGGGGCTCGCGGCCATGATGGCCGGGCCTGATACAATCTCGGGAATCGGCGGGCTGGACACGGACAGCACGATGAGCCTGGAACAGCTGGTACTGGACGCGGAAATCGTCCGCTATATCCGGGGTGTGATGCAGCCCCTCACGGTGAGCCCGGAGACCATGCACTTGGACATGCTCCTGCGCGTGGGCCCTGCGGGCAATTACCTCAAGGAGAAGCACACGCTGACCCACTTCCGGGAGGCGTTGTGGTCCTCCCCGCTTCTCCCGCGGGAGGGCTACGTCGAAGGCCGGCCCGCGGAGCAACGCGTCCGGGAGCGGGCCCGCCAGCGCGTCCGCCAGATGCTGCAAGAACACGAGGTCCCGCCGCTCGACCCCGATGTGCACCGCCGCATCTGGGAGCTCGCACGCGCGCGGCCTGCATCCGCCTGACGGGGCCGCGGACCGCGCCTAGCGCCGCCGCAGGGCCGGGTTCAGAATCTCCTCGAGGCCATAGCCCAGCATGGCGAAGCCGAGGACCACGAGCGTGATGAAGATCCCCGGCGGTCCGAAGTACCACCATCGGCCGCTGAGCAGGCCCAGGTCCTGGTAGGACTGGTTCACCATGGTCCCCCAGCTGAAGATGGGGTTGTCCTTGGGGCCCAGCCCGAAGAACGAGAGGAACGCCTCCGTGAAGACCGCGCCTGAGATCGTGAGCACGGCCTCCGCCCAGACCAGCGGCATCACGTTGGGCAGTATATGCCGACGAATGATGTGGGGGCTTCCCGCACCGATTGCGCGGGAGCGGGTGATGAACATGCGCTGCTTGATCGTGATGACCTGAGACCGGATGACCCGCGCCGTGGTCGGCCAACTCACCAGGGCGATCGCGATGATCATCGTGCCCATGGAGGGGCTCAGGATGGTCATCAGGATGAGCGCGAAGGGGAGCCAGGGGATGACCAGGAAGAAATCCGTAGCCCGGGCGAGGACTTGGTCCGTCAACTTCCCGTAGAAGCCGGCGACCAGCCCGATCAGGGTCCCCACGATCATCGCCACGGCGGAGGCGGTGAAGGCGATCAGGAGAGAGACCTGACCGCCGTAGATCAGCAGGGTGAACGTGTCATAGCCCTGGTAATCCGTGCCGAGGAGGTGCGCCGACGACGGTGGCTCCTCCGGAGTCGTCCGCTGGAACTGGGTCGGGTACGGACCAACGATCAGGGGCGCCGCCAGAGACAGGATGACAAAGAAGAGGATGATGATCAGCCCGACAAACGCCAAACGGTTTCGGAGTACCTGCCGGAGGAACTTGCGGAACCGACCGAGGTCCGCCCAGATCCGTTCGCGGAAAATCGCATAGGTGTCCATCGTGGCAGCAGTCGTCGACACGACTCACGCCTCCCGCACGCGCGGATCGAGCATCATGTAGAGGATATCCGCCACCGCATTCGCGATAACGACCCCTAGGGCCGCGATGAGGAAGATCCCGGACATCAAGGGATAGTCCAGATCGAGGGTCGCCTGCCATTCGAGCTGACCGAGGCCGTTGATCCCGTAGATCTGCTCGATCACGATGGCACCGCTCACGACCCAGCCGAAGTACAGCGCCGCCGCGGTCACCAAGGGCAGCCGGGCGTTCGGGAGAGCGTGGCGTCGGAGCTGCTGCTCTTCCGTGAGGCCTTTCGCGTTCGCGGTGACCATGTAGTCCTCGGGCAGGACGTCGGTCAACGAGTTCCGCAGGGTCAGGGAGAACCACGCGACGTTCGTGATGACGAACGTCAGCACGGGCAGGATGATGTGCCAGCCCATGTCGCCGATCTGGGAAAGAAGGTCCAGGGAAGCGAAGTTCGGCGAGCGATCGCCGCTCACGGGGAACAGGGGGACCAAGACGCTGAAGTAGAACAGGAGGAGCAGCCCAACCCAAAACGACGGCATGGAGTAGCCGAACATGGTCGTCATGGTGATGGTCACATCGGAGGCTTTTCCCCGGCGCCAGCCCGACACGCGGCCCAGGACGGCACCCAGCCACAAGGAGACCACGGTGGCGATACCGACCACCAACAGGGTGATCGGAAGGCGCTGGGCGATCACCGTGGCCACGGGCATACCCTGGCGGAACGTGATCGACTTGCCCAAGTCGCCCTTGAGCAGATTCGTCATGTAGATGACGTAGCGGTTGAACACGGGCTGGTCGAGGCCCCACTCCGCCTTGAGCTCGTTCCGCAGTTCACAAGCGGTCACGTTGGACCCGCCGCATCCCTTGGGCAGCAAGACGCGGGTCGGGTCCCCGGGCAGGACCTGAAACAAGAAGAAATTCAGGGAGGCGATGAGGAACACAGTCAGGACGACGTAGACGAGCTTTCTCAGTAGGATTCGTCGCAGGTTCATCTCCTGACCTCCCTATCCTGCCTCCCTAGTTCGGGTGTCCCACCTCCAATCCCTCAGGGTTGGATCTCGATCCGGCCCCCCTCCTCCTTCTTCTTCCTGCGCCGCAGCATGAAGAAGATCAAGACCGCGGCCGCGGCGATCACCACGAGGATGATCGTGACCACCAGGAGGGTCGACAGTCCCGTCGCGGGCGGGACCACGGGCTCCAGGGCGAAGTTCTGGGTCGTCGTCGCGCCGGCCGTCACGGCGACGCCGGTCACGTTCTTCGTCTTGTACCCGGTCGCGTTCGCGTTCATGCTGTAGGTCCCGGGAGCCAGGGTGATGTTGTAGCGGCCCTGCGAATCGGTCAGGTCGGTCCCCACCGCGGAGCCACCCACCGTGGCATAGACCGCCGCACCGGCGATCGGGTTGTTGTTCACGGTGCTCGTCACGGTCCCGGCGATCCATCCCTCGTTCCGTGCGAGGGTAAAGTTGGCCCACGCGGTGCCGTTCGCGGTCACGACCAAGTTGCTCAGCGTCTGGGACGTGTAGAGCAGCTTGGATGCCGTGGCGGAGTAGGTGCCGGTCGGCACGACGATGCTGTAGACCCCGCTGGTGTCCGAGGCGCCTGTGTAGCTGCCCGGGTTCGTCGTCACCGCGGCGCCCACGATCGGGCTCGACGCGGTGTCCTTCACGGTTCCGTTGATCCATCCGAGGGGACCCGTCGCCTGGACGACCGTCACCGTGACGGGATCCGAGGTCGCCGACAACGTGCCGTCAGAGACGGTCAGGGTGACCGTGTAGGTCCCAGGCATCGGCCACGCATAGCTGGCGCTGTCCTGGGTCACCGAGGTGTCATGCTGGTGGATGGTCACGTTTCCGTTGCCCCAGTTCCAGCTCCAGGAGAGGGTCTGCCCCGCATCGGGGTCCGTGGAGGTCGCGGAGAAGCTCACGGGCAAGTTCGTGAAGGCGGTGATCGTCGAGCTGCCCGCGATGATGGGCTTCGTCGGGGGGTTATCGATCGTTGCCGATCCGGGCTGGAGGTCGAAGAACAGCGGGTTCGCGCCCCAGAAAGCGTCGATCTGGCGGTAGGGGTGCGCGTTCCAGTCGCCCCAGCCCGTGAAGTGGTCCGTCCGGTAGGCCCATTCGCCATACGGGTAGATGTAGATGATGTACACGGCGCTCTGGTAGTGGAGCTTCTCCGCTTGCAGGACGATCGACTGCCGCTGGGCCACGTCCGTGGCCGCGAGGGAGTCCACGTACAGCTGGTTGTAGGTCGCATTGTCCCAGTAGTTGTCGTTCCAGCCGTCCAGGGTGTAGCCGGACTCGCAGGACATCAGGTAGTTCGGGTCCGGGTCGCCGGACCAGTACCAGATGTAGGTCTCCACGGCACCGCTGTAGACGTCGCTGGTCAGCGCGGACTCCAGTTCGTTCTTGACGTTCAGGAGGACGCCGACGCGGGCCCACTCCGCCTTCAGGTAGAGCGCGGTCTGGTATTCCTGCGGGAACTCCAGGCGGGTGACCATGTTGAAGATGAGCTGGGTGCCCGCCGGGACGGTCACGGTCTCGCCGTTCGTGTTCACGAAGGTCTTGTCGGCATGTGCGGTTCGGACCCCGCCGGGCACAGCGGTGCCCGTGCGGTCCGTATAGCCTGCTGCATCGAGCAGCGCGTTCGCGGCGGTCAAGCTGAACGTCAGATTCGAGCCGTCTTTGGTCGGGTCGTAGTACCAATACGGGGCCACCTGGGTCATCAGGTCGTCCCCGCGAACCCCCTTGCCCTGGTAGATCGTCTTGACGATGTAGTCCTTGTTCGTGGCCATGGCCAGGGCGCGGCGGACCTTCTCATCCCACCGCGCCGGGTTCAGCTTGCCGTTCACGCCCGACGAGGATAGCTGCTGAAACCCGATCTCGTTCCAGTACTCCGTGCTCAGGAGGCCTTCCTGGCGCCCCACGTTGGCGATGCCCGCCAGGGCGCCGTAGCCGGCGGAGGTCAGCTTGGCCAGGTCGATGGTGCCCGCCCGCACAGCGGAGACCAGGGTGTTCTCATCCGCGAACTGCTGGAGGTACACCGTGTCCACGGTGACCGGGCCCGTGTGGCTCCCGACGGGGTGATAGTTCGGGTTCTTGTGGACCACGAGGGGCTGGCTCGTCTGCCACTGGGTCCCGATGTTGGCATCCGCGATGAATGGACCGGTGCCGATCGGGTCCAGGTTATCGAAGTGGCCTTGCGCCTGCGCGGCGGAAATCCCCTGCCACTGCGCCTTCTGGATGATGGGGAACATCATGACCTTGCCCGGGGCAAAGGGGCGGTCGAAGTAGGCCGTCACGTTCCAGGGCGAGGTGACGACAGCGCCGCAGCCCGTCGTCTGCCCGCCGGAGCACTGTTTGATTCGGTTCACGTAGGGCTCGAAAGCCCACAGTTGCCAGAAGTTCTGGATGTTGTAGTTGAAGGAGAACGCGACATCGTCCGCGGTCAGCTCGACGCGGGAGGACGGGTTCTGCGGGTCGTTCCAGTAGATACCCCGCCGGATCTGGTAGGTCCAGTTCATGCAGACCGCGTCGCAAGACGCGCTCAGGGCGACGCTGGGCACCAGATTGCCGTCCTGGTCATACGAGAACAGGTAGTCGTAGATCATCCCGTAGAACACATACGACGGGTCGTTGAGCCCACGGAACGGATTCAGGGAGTCCACGGCCTGGAGGAACCCGAGGTGGAGTTCCACCGGCGCCGCGCTCGCGTTCTGGGTGATCGCGGCCGGCACGAGCATCAACTGTAGAAGCAACGCCACCCCCACAAGCCCACCAATTAACGCTCTGCGTGTACGCTCCATCAGAATCCAGTGGAGATGTCCCGGACCCTAGAATAACGTCGCGTACTTATCGAAAAGACTCTCGGAGGGCGAGCCATTTAGCAGGTTCCGTTTCTCCCGGCGAATGAGTCAAAAAGCGCGCTAGAACCCGCGTTTCTGGGGGCATGGCGCCTCTGCCCACGGATGATCATCGACAGGCGTAGAACCTCATCCCGAAACCGTGAGTGCCCCGCCCCATGCATCTTGGGGGCCGGTTCGGCCATCCGGATCGAAACCCAAGCCAAGGGAAAAGGCCGCGGACTCGTGGAGTCCGCGGGATTCGCACGGACCGATCGCGTCACGGCCGGCGACGCAGCACGAGGACGGACACGCCCACCGCCGCGACCACCACGATGAGTACGCCGACGATGATCAGGGCACTCCCGGAATCGCCAGGAGAGTACGAGGGCGAGGAACTCCCCGTCCCCTGGACGACGAAGGTCCCCTTCATTGTGGTCGGGTGTATCGTGCAGAGGTAGTGGAAGGTTCCCGCCTGGTTCGCGGTGAAGGTCAGCGTGGTCGTCGAACTGAACTGCGGCGATAGGGGCTCGCCCGGATCGGCCAGTCCGTTGCCGTTGTAGTCCACCAGGAGCTGGTGCGTCACGCCGTCCGTGGAGGTGAGGGTGATCGTCACGCTGTCTCCCTGGTTCACCGTGAGGGTAGGACCCGGGTTCGTCTCGGAGGTGCTCGTCGATCCCCATCCGCTCCCGAACGAGCCGTAGAGGCTCAGGGACACATTCGCGGCCCTCGCGGGTGCGGCCGCCAGGGAGACCATCCCCAGGGCCAAGGCCACCACGAGGAGCGCGAGTTCGGTTCTGGCCACCTTGGACATGTTACTATCGAGATAGTAACTCGTTCATGAAGGTTTCCCAGAATCGCGGGGCCGCGGATTATTTCCTCCCGCTGACAATCATGCATTCGCAAGGGAGCCCGAACCCCGCGGGGTCCGCCATGACTGGAGGTTCTCCCGCGTCTTCGCGAGGATATTCGCCTGAGTCGCGGGGTCCTCCTCGCGGATCGAGTGGCCCATGGGAGTCCCCCGGAGCATCAGCTCGAGGTACTCGTCCTCGCTCGCCACCACGAAGTGATGGGTGCGCCGCTCCTTGCAGGTATCCTGGAAGCCGACCTTGGCCAGGAGGGCGGTCATCTCCCCCGGACCGCCGAGTTCGTAGGGCGTGGGCAGGTACCCGGTTTCGTCCGGTTCCGCGAACTCGAGCATGGGGCCCACCAAGGCGTAGAGAGCTGCGGCCTTGTCCGCGGTGCTCCAGACGGCGACCACAATCCGACCGCCGGGCCGCAGGACGCGGTACGCCTCCCGCGCGACGGCCTCCGGGTTCGTGAAGATCTGGAAGCCGAGCCGGCTCACCACGGCGTCGAAGCTCCCATCCGGGAAGGCGAGGTGCTCCGCGTCCATGACGCGGAACTCCGCGTTGTCGAGGCGGCGCTGGCGGCTCGCCTGGGTGGCCAGTTCCACCATTCGCTCAGAGAGGTCCACGCCGACCACAAATCCCTCGGGCCCGACGATGCGGGCGAGGGACATCGCGGACTCCCCGGGTCCCGTGGCGAGGTCCAGGATGCGCTCGCGGACCTTGGCCTCCATGCGGTTCATGAGGTCGTAGCCGTATGGCCCCAGGAGCCGCATGACCCGCGTCCATTCCGCGGCGGTCTCGTTCCACGTGGTCCGCGTGTACTCGCGGTAGTACTCATCCGTGTACTTCCAGGCCGCAGGAATCCCCTCGGAAGGGCACCGGCGGGCCCGTATTTCGGTCTACCGAAACTCAGAGCCAGCCCTTGTGCCACATCCAGTACGTGAGGACGATGGTCGGGGCGAACATCAGGCCCAGGGCGAGGTACAGCCCTTCGGGAGTGTTGAACCCGGGGAAGCCCACATTCATCCCGAAGGCGCTCGTGACGATGGTCAGGGGGATCGTGATCGTGAACAGGACCGTGAGGACCTTGATCACCTGGTTCATCTGGTTCGCCTGGAGGGTCGCCCCCACCTCGAGGAGGCTCGTGGACACCTCGCGGTACGTGTCCAGGGTGTCGAGCACGCGGATCATGTGGTCCTGAACGTCGCGGAGGTAGTTCCGGGTGTCCCGCTTGAACGTGGGAATCTCCATGCGCGCCAGGGTGCCGTACATGTCCCGCTGGGGCCGCAGGGCGTTCCGGATCAGCGTGAGGTCGACCCGGATGTCGTGGATCTTGCTGATCGCGGTGGCGTTCGGGTTCTTCACGATCTCGTCCTCGAGGCGGTCCAGGATGTCCTGGAACCGGTCCAGGTGGGGGAAGTAGGAGTCGACGACCACGTCGAGGATCGTGTACGCCAGGAAGTCGGCCCCCGCCTTGATGAGCCGGGGGTTCTTCTTCCGCAGGCGGATGCGGACGTCCTCGAGCTGGGGAAACGCCTTGTCGTGGACCGTGACGACGAACCCCGGCCCGACGAACAGGGAGAGCTGGTCCGTCTCAATCTCCTCGGCCCACACGATGGTCCGCGCGACGATGAACACCACGTCGTCGTACGTCTCAACCTTGGGCGGCAGGTCCACGTTGGCGGAGTCCTCGAGGGCCAGGGGGTGGAACCCGAAGAGGGTCTCCAGCTCCGCGAGGGTCCGGCCGTCCGGGTCCACGATGTTGATCCAGGTGACCGCGTACGTCTCGAGGAGCTCGCGGCAGCGGCCTACGCTCACGTCAGGCTCTTCGAGAAAGGAATCCGCGGAGTAGGCGATCACCTCGACCCGCGTCATCCGGCGGAGCACGAATCGCTGGCGATATAATGATTCCGAGCCGGACGGTCAATACAGAAAGTTCCAAATGCCCTCGCCGGGTTGCGGTCGCGGGTGGCTCCATGAAGGTCGTCCAGTTGCGGAAGGCGAAGGCGCTCAAGGGAGACAAGAGCAAATCGTTCCAAGTCATCAACCCGGAGAACGTGGGGTCGCGGCGTTTCATGATCACCGTGGTCGAGGTCCGCCCGGGCGGGAGCACGCCGCCCCACGAGCACCGTACGGTCGAGTCCATGTACTACATCCTCGAGGGCCGCGGAGAGGTCCCCACGGGAAAAGGCGGAAAGGGGAAGGCCGTCGGCGCTCACACGGCCGTGTACTTCCCCGCGGGCAGCGTCCACGGCATCCGGAACACGGGGCGGACCAAACTCGTCTACCTTTCCTGCCACGCGCCCCCCTACGAGATCGAAGAGCTCTACCGCCACTGGCGGGCCACGGAGTTCGTGACCACGGGCGGCTGAGCCTACTCACCGCTCCACGTCAAAGTAGATGCGCACCGTCGTGCGGTAGGTCTTGATCTTGGGACCGTCGAGCTCCAACTCCATCTCGGAGACCCGGGCCCACTTCATGCCGCGCACGGTCTTCCCCGCCTCCACCACCGCATTCTCCGCCGCCTTTGCGAAGCTCTGGGGCGAGATGCCCACGATTTCGCTCACCTTCTGGACCATGGAATCACCGAGACCCGGAATGCACTGCGGCTACAGGTAGGTGCGCACGCGGTCACGCAGGCCGCCCCGCCGCGCGCCCGTGTTCGGGGCACCTCAAGTTTTAAGGCCCCTGCCCGGATACTATGGGTTCAACACATTGGCCGGGGTCGATACCCAGGGGGAAGCGAGACTCACGTCCGGAAGGTGCGGGTCCAGCGAAGCACGACCGCACCGCAGCCCTCGGGGAGGATCCTCGGGGGCGGGAACTTGAGCGCACGGTTGATGGAGCAGCTCGTTGAGGCGGCTGCACAGACACGTGTGTCCGACGAAGTGGAAAGCGATGACAACCTGGTCCGCCTGTGGCAGGACGAGCTGCGCGAGGCGAAGGAGAAGCTCGAGGTCTACCGGTCCGATGCGGCCCTGGCCCGCGCCTTCGAGGCCGACGTGGAGCACACGGAACGCTCCCTCGAGACGCTGCCGCAGCGGATCGTCTCGCGCCGAGCGGAGATCGCATACGAGGCCTGGTCTCAGGATCAGCTGCGCGGGCTCGTCGAGATTCCCGTGGTCTCCGAGGACCACGTCTTCGCCTCGGTTCGCAAGGAGTACCTGGCCCTCCTGTCACCCGAGCTCGCGACGGCCATCCCGAAGAAATCCGTGCTCTGGGAGGACTGGAGCGTCTGGAACTTCAAGCGGCATCGGCTGAACCGCGCGAAGGCCCTTCCCGCGGAGGCGGTGCACCGCGCGCGGCACGCACTGCGGCACTTCGAGCGGCTCGAGGTCTGGCAGGCTGTCGGCATGGCCGATCCGTGGCTCGTCGGCGTGATCACCGCGCCCTCCGGGAGGGACCACTACTACCTCCTGTACGACTGGGGACTCGAGACCACCCTGGACACCACGCTCCTCCGCTGACCGTGCCGCGGTAAATTGGGCGAACCCTTAAGGAGTCGCCGCAGCTGCGCACTCCATGCGAACCGTATTCGTCGGCCTCGGCGTGGTCGCGTTCCTCGTCGGGCTCGTGTGGATCCTACAGGGCGCGGGCATCCTTCTCGGGTCCGTGATGTCCGGGAGCTCCTTCTGGCTAGCCGCCGGGGTTGTCCTGCTCCTCGTCGGGCTCGGCATTGCGGGCTGGGGCGCGAGGGCCCCCTCGGCGAAGAAGGCCGCCTGAGCCGCTTCAGGAAACGAGCAGGGTCGTGCTGTCGTACCCCGTGGCCCCGTTGGGGAAGGGCGGAGCCACCGCGGAAGACTGCACCACGCCGTTCCCATCGTACGCCCGGGCGACGATGCGGTAGGCCCCGCCGCTCGGGGGCGTCCAGGCGAAGGTCCAGATCACCCAGGTCAAACGCGGGTCGAGCGGCGTCCGGAGCTGGGCCGTGGACCATGTGACGCCGCCATCCGTGCTCACCTCGACCTTGGAGACGCCGTTCGCGGCGGAAACCGCGAACCCTCCGATGGTCTGCGGGCCGGACACTACGGCACCGTCCGGAGGAACCGCGATGAGGGCCTCCGTCGCGATGCGCCCGTCGTTCGTCCATCCCTTCTGCTGCCAGAACCCGAGATAGGGGCCCTGGATCGCCGTGATCCGCGTGAGCCATTTCGCGGAGAACATGCCGTACTTCCCGGGCAGGAGGACCCGCACGGGGCCGCCGTGCCTCCCCTCCAGCGGCGCGTCGTTCATCGTGAGGACCACGAGGGTCGCGGGGTCCATG
Source organism: uncultured Methanomassiliicoccales archaeon (assembly GCA_964546105.1). Classification (GTDB taxonomy): domain Archaea; phylum Thermoplasmatota; class Thermoplasmata; order RBG-16-68-12; family RBG-16-68-12; genus RBG-16-68-12. The sequence continues at coordinate 9,882 of CAZJIP010000022.1, read as the reverse complement.
GCCTGGGCCCGCGGGATGGCCACCGTGTATCCGTCATCGCAGGTGAACTCGATCCAGTCTGCAGTCGACTCGATGCCTGCCGCCTGAAGCACATCGGCCAGGCGGACGCCGCGCCACTTCGCGGTCCCGATCAGGTTCCCGCCCACCTCGTTGCTCACGCACTCCATCGTCGCGTATTCTTCGACCTCCGTGAGCGCACCCGAACGGATCTTGTCCTGGAGTCCTATGTAATCCAAGACGAGCGGATCGGGAGCAACGAGGCCGTCCACGGTGAGCGTCCAGGCTGCCGTGTCGATGACCGGATCGATGAGGTTCTTCGTTACCACGTAGAAGCGGTCCGTCGGGGTGACTTCCTGGTTCAGGAGATCCTGTAGGGAGGCGAACGCGAGGCGTGCGGGCTGGACGACGGCCTCGCTGAAGGCGGTGTAAGCGAGCGCCAGGGATGCGGCGAAGACCCCCGCGCCCAAGAAGAACTGGCGGCGGGACGCGCTGAATCCCTCCGGGTGGCCCCCGGCGACCTCGACGAGGAAGTAGTCCAGGGACGCGGCGTAAATCCAGCCGCCGATGAGCTGGCTGAGGGCCGCGAAGGCGGCACCTGGTTCCGTCTGGGAGCCGGCAAACCCCGCGCCGAGGAGCGGGAGGACCACGAAGAGCACGAGGAGGGCGCTGCTCAAGGTGTAGGCGGCGATGACCACCCATCGGCGGCGCAAGAGAGCCTCCACGCGGCGGAAGAAGACCGCGCCGACCCCGAAGGCCACGAGGACGGCGACGAGGGCGCTCACGAATCCCAGGCCTTTCGCACCCTCGCCGAGCGTCCCGATGAAGAAGGACTCCACAGGCCCGGGGATCCCCGTGATCACGAAGTCCAGGGCGAGTTCGGGGAGGAAGACGCCCATCCCGAGGAGGCGCATGATCAGGGTGACCACAAGAGAGGCGCCTCCCGCAGCTACGCCCGCGAAGAAGCGGTTCCACGGGAGCCGGCGGATCGCGGCCCGGATCCCCTCCGACGCCGAGGCCACGGCCCGGCCACAAGGAACCGCGCCATTAGCCTTTGCCCCATTCCCGTGCGACGTCGCGCGGACCTGAGTTGCCGCCTCCGACTCTCGGGGGGAATGGTTTAAGTAGCATGGGGAGGCTCGTTCGGGGCGGTTGGATGGGCGCCTCCTTCAGCTCCCAAGCGCACGTGGGCCGACGCGTCCTGCTCACGGTCTTCTGGACCGTGGTTTTCGTAGTGGGCCTGGGCATCGCTGTGCTCATTTCGGTACCGGACCTCGCGAGCCTGATCGAGCAGGCCTCCCTGTCGACCGCGGTGTCGCGGACCCTCCTCGTCGCCGCGTCCGTGGCTCTGGTCATCATCGGTCTGTGGGGCATCTCCTCGAGCCACCGCAACCTGCGCCACGCGGTCGACCTGATCGCCGAGGTGGACCGCGCGCGGAAGGAAACCATTCAGCTCGAGACCACGCGGTACCTATCCAAGGGCAAGTGACGTGCGAGCCTCACGGTCTCCGGAGACTCTGAATCGCCTCCGCGGCCGCGCGGTAGCCCGTCTCGATCGCGCCGTGCACCGTGGCGGGTTCGCCTCCCGTGTGGGTCGCCTCGCCCGCGAAAAACAGCACGCCGTCCACGGGTGCGGCGAGATCCCTCCGGTGCCCGACGGTCCCGCCCGGTGGCAGAAACGAATAACCGCCCTGAATCAGCGGGTGGACGGGCCAGCGACTGCACGCGAAGGAGTCCACGTGGCCCACGTGGACCGAAGGCGGCAGGATGGCCCGAAGTTCCTCCAGGGTCAGTTCGAGGATGTCCGGACCCGAGAGGGCGGCACGCTTGCGCGCCTCCCGCCCCACGACGAAACCGTCCAGGATGTCCGGCGGATTGCGCGACGCCACGTAGGGGCGGTGGAAGCTCGTGGGACCTTCGCCCCAGAGCAGGCCAAAGTCCCCCAGGCGGCGCGCGAGGTCGCCGCCCTTCAGACGCAGGAGGATGATCATGGCGTCCCCGAAGGCGATGGCTCGGATGGCGGCTCGCTTCGCCTCGGGGAGCGGCGGATCGAACGTCACAGCGTCCGATTTCAGCACCCCGAGGGGCAGGGTCACGACCACGCGCTTCGTGCGGACCTCGGCCGGATCGCCCCGGTCGTCCCGTGTCTCGAGCCGCACCCCGGAGGCAGACCAGCGCACCGCGGTCACGCGCGTGTTCAGGCGGACGCGGCCGGCCATCGAGGCAATGCGACGGGAGAGGAGCGCTTCGTAGCCTTCGACGATCTGGAAATTGCTGTACCCGAACTCCTCCTGGGCCAGCGCGGATTCCTCCGCGAGTCCGAGCACCCCCAGGGCGTCGGGATCCGCCGCGGAGGCGTGGGCATAGAGCAGGTTGACCAAGAGGCGCGCTCCCGGGAGCGGGTCCTGCCGGTCCAGCCACTCCGCGAGCGACAGGTCGGGGCCATCGTAGGCCATGAACCGCTTGGGCAGGGTGAAGGCACCCTGGTAGAACGCGCGGATGCCGATCGTCCTGTGGAGGAAGTTGCCGGGCCAAGGGAGGCGCTCCACCCGGCCTTCCCGCCAGAACCGAGCGCGCTTCACCGTGGGCAGAGGGCGCGCATGGAGTCCGAACTCGCGGAGCCAAGCGTGCGTGACGACCCGCTTCCCGTGGATCATGAGGGCCCCGATCTCGAAGGGGCGCCCGCCGCCGATCGCGTAGTCCGTCTGGACGCGGCCCCCGACGCGGTCCGCGGCCTCGAGCACCAGGAAGTCCACCCGGGCCTCCTGGAGCCGCTGGGCGCACGCGAGGCCGGCCACCCCCGCGCCGATGACGACGACCTCGCGCTCCTCCACCATGGTCTCGGCCGGGACGCGCTCGTGCCATTTAACGCTCCCGACGCGGCCGTGACTGGAATCCATAAACGGCGATCACTAAAGCCCGCGGCCTTCCTGGGTGGGACGGAAGGAAGGCGCCCCGATGATCTCGAAGAACCTGCGCGATGCGTTCCGTGCGTTCACCACGACCTGCGCCCTGATTACGACGGACGGCGGGCGCGGACCTAACGTCATGGCGGCGGAGTGGACGTTCAACGTCTCCTACCGCCCGTTCCTCATCCTCGTGGCCATCGATCCCGCGAACCGGACCCACGACATGATCCGGGAATCCAAGGAGTTCGGCGTCAACTTGGTCTCCGAGGATCAGGTGGCTGCCATGGGCTTCGCCGGTCACTACTCCAAGGCGGACACGGATAAGCTCTCGAGCGAACTCTTCGAGACCTATCCCGGGAAGCGGATTCACGCACCCATGATTCGCGGCGCGCTGCTCAACGCGGAGTGCCGCCTCGTGGACACGCACGTATTGGGAGACCACACGGCCTTCATCGGCGAAGTCCTCGAGTTCTCCGCGGATCCGGAAGGGACACCCGTGGTCCTCCACCGCGGCTCCCGCCACCTGGGAGAGCGAATCGCGCGCGCCCCGAGGCTGATCCTCGCGGGCACCCCAACGCACGCGGCCCGGGGCTCCACGGTCCTCGTGACGGGAGAACTCACGGGCAACAACCGCGGCGACGTGCCCGTGGAGGTCCGCTTGCGGCCGGATTACGGGGGCGTGGCTCTGGAGTCCACGACGACGGCGGACGCGGAAGGCGCGTTCCGACTGGAGCTTCCGCTCCCCCGCGACCTCGCTCCGGGCCCTCATACGCTGGAAGGCGAGGCCCGGAACCTCCGAGGTGCCGCGCACATCGATGTCGCCTGACGAAACCGCATCTCTCCTTCCCCAAGAGGCAAGGACTTTATAGCGTCGAGGATTCGCAGGCCCCCGGGCAGCATGGCCACCACGGGGCGGTGGTACCGCCTGACGGACCACAAGCTCGGCACGTTCTTCCCGAGCTCGTTCCGGGAGTTCGTGCGGAAGTGGGTGCCCCTCTCCCTCCTCGTGGGCGTGTGCGTGGGCCTCATGACCATCCTTTTCCAGGAAGCGCTCAACGCCGTGGCGTTCGTCTTCGACCCAAGCCGGGTCCCGTGGTACCTGATCTTCCTCTTTCCGGCCGCAGGAGGCCTCGTCGTCGGCCTGATCATCCCCCACTTCGCCCAGGAGACCGCGGGCCAGGGTATGGACGAGGTCATCCACGCCATCCACTACGGGGGCGGCCGAATCCGCTCCATCGTGCCGCCGGTCAAGGTCGTCGTGTCCGCGCTGACAATCAACAGCGGCGGGAGCGCAGGGCCCGAGGGGCCCGTGGGCGAAATCGGTGCCGGGACCGCCTCCATCCTGGGCGGCTGGCTCCGGCTCAGGCGGAGCGACCTGCGGACCCTGGTCATCGCGGGTGCCGCCGCGGGGTTCGGCGCAATCTTCAAGGCGCCCCTGGGCGGCGCCCTGTTCGCGCTGGAGACGCCGTACAAGAATGATCTGGAGCACAGCGCGGTGATCCCCGCGCTCATCTCGTCCACCACGGCGTACATCGTCTTCGTCCTCTTCCCGGGAATCGGGACGGCCCCCATCTTTGGCGTGCTGACCGTCGACCCCACGTACGACATCCCGCACCTGGGACTCTACATGCTCGTCGGCCTCCTCGCGGGACTCGTGGCCGTCGCGTTCGTGAAGGTCTTCTTCTGGATCAGCGACGCGTTCGGCCAATGGAAAATCCCGTTCGCGGCCAAGACGACCCTGGGCGGCCTCGCATCCGGCGGGCTCGGCGTCGCGATCCCCAGCGTGCTCGGCCTCGGCTACGCCTGGGACCAGCAGCTCGTGGGCGGCAACCTCACCGAGGCGGTCGTGGGCAATCAGGGCGTGACGGGCTTCGCGCTCCTGCTCTTCGCTTTCGGCGCCACACTGATCGTGAAGATCGTGGCCACGTCGTTCACGATCGGGAGTGGCGGCAGCGGCGGCGTCCTGACGCCCAGCGTCTTCATCGGCGGCACGGTCGGGGCCCTGATGGCCCTCGCCCTCCAGACGACCGGTTTCCCATTCTCCCCGCCGATCCTGGTCGTCGTCGGCATGGGGGCCGTGCTCGCCGCGGCCACGAAGACGCCCATCTCGAGTGCGGTCATGATCACGGAGATGACCGGGGGCTTCAACGTCCTCATCCCGCTGATCCTGGGAACTGTCGTCGCGTACGCGGTGGCGGGGGAGTACACGCTGTACCGCGCCCAGATCACCCGACAGGCCATGCCCCTGGACCTGTCCGTCCTCGCGGATCGAAAGGTCCGGGACGTGATGACCAAGGCCGTGGTCGCCCTGCGGCCCGAGATGACCGTGAAGGATGCGTACGACGTGAGCATCGCGCAGGGCCACTACTGCTACCCGGTCGTGGACCCGGCGGGGAACGTCCTCGGGATCGTGTACCTCCGCACCCTCCAGGACGCCGCCTCCCGGACGCCTCGGACCCTGGTCAAGTCCATCATGGAGAGCCATATCGAGCTGATCAGCGAGGACGCCGCGGCCCACGAGGCCTTCGAGGTGATGAGCGGTTCCCAGATCACGCGGATGATCGCGGTGGACCACCAGCGCCACCTCGTGGGGATGCTCACCCACGTGGACCTCCTCCGGGCCGTGGAGGAGCCGGACCGCCCGGCGAGCCCGGGGCCCTAGAGCTCGTAATCGCGGCCCTCGATGGGCTGCACGGTCTCGAACTTCAGCTTCTCCAGGAACCGCGCGAACAGGGCGGGGTTCTCCGTGTGCACGAGGAAGACCTTCTTCGGACGGATCGTCTCGACCGCGGCGCGGAGGTCATGGGCCGTGGCGTGCCCGGAGGCGTGGATCTGGAACAGGGGAAGGCCGTACTTCGTGAGCCAGCCTCTCAGCTTCTCCATGGAGATCTCCATCTCCTCGTTGAAGGGCTCGCTGCTCGAGAGGATGTAGATGCTGCCCGGCATGGGGTCGATCGCGGGCAGGGCCAGCATGTCCGCGAGGGCGGCCACGAGGATGGCTTGCGGCTGCAGCTCCTTGACGTCCGCCGCATCAATCACGCGGTCGCCGTACGTCTCCTCGAGGTGTCTCTCGAACTCGCCCGTGGTCTTCTTCTCCTTGCGGAAGATGCGGACGCTCTTCGACTTGAGGTCGAAGCCGTCGAAGAGGCCCTTAGCCGCGAGCTGGTCGATGAGGAAGGCCTGCCGCGCCGTGAGGATCAGGATGCGGTCCGTGGCCTTCGCGACCTGATGGAACGTGTTCATGCGGTCGACGTCCGCGGGGGCGAAGCCCGTGAGGACGAGGCCCTTGGTCTGGCCCACCACCGCGGTGAGCTTCTGCCGGACCTCCTCCTCGGACTCGATCTTGGAGTCCTCCACGTGGGTCCCTTCGATGAGCAGGGCCACCGGGTCCCGGGCCCTCGCCTTCTCCAGGAACTCGCGGCTCTGCGTGGCGCGGGCGCCATGGAGCCGGAAGTCCCCCGTGTAGGCCACGTTCCCCGCCTCCGTCTCGACCACGTAGCCCACGCTGCCCAGGACGGAGTGGTCCACGTTGAACGCGGTCGCGGACATGCCTGCGACCTCCTTGGGCTTGGCGGGCTCCAGCGTCTCCAGGGTGCGGTAGGCCACCTGGCCCTCGTCCTTCGTCCAGTTCGCGATGTAGTACTCCTTGGACGGTCCCGTCCGCCCGGAGTACTCCCGGGCCAGGATGACCGCGTTGGTCTGGGCCGTGGCGTAGGACGGGATGTCGTCCCGGAGCCAGCGGATCGCATCGTAGTGATCCGTGTGCGGGTGCGTGAGGAGCACGGCGTCCAGGTTCCGCGGGTCCTTCGCGTCCTTCTTGTACATCCCCGGCAGGTTCGGGAGGATCCCCAGGGCGAGCAGATGGTCTTCCTTCCGCGGGGAAATCCACGGCTCGTCGAAGTACTGCTTCTCGCGGCCGAAGTTCTTGCCAAAATCGAGGAACACGCGCCCGCCGCGATCCTGGAGCAGGAACTTGTTGCCGCCGATCTCGCCGATCCCTCCGAAGAACGTGATGCGGGTCGCGGCCACGGGGCTCCTCGCGGAGCGAATGCGCCCCGAGGCTTAGAGCCTATCCCTTGGACGGGGTGGGACGCAGGCTCCTCAGGCGCCGCGCGAGGTCGCTGGTCTCCGTGCCCGACAGGAGCGCAGCGGTCAGGGGGAACAGGACGCGTTCCTCCTTCCCGAAGTGCCCGTCCGCCTCGTTGCGCAGCATATCGAGCCGTAGGCGGGAGACCCGGCCGACCGACTCGCATTCCCGGGTGAGAGCTTCGAGCTGGCCCGCCAGGGCCGCATGATCGTCGCGCAGGACGGAGGCGGCACCGCCCTTGCCACCGAAGAGACGCTCGCACACGGGATACAGGACGATATCCTCGCGACGCTGGTGGAGCCGCAGGGATTCCGAGAGCGCCATGAGCGCGGCCCGGATCGCGGACGAGTCGTCGCCATCCTGGAGCGCGAGGAGTGCCCGAGCGAACTGCTGACGCAGCAGCGCGTGCTCGGCGACCAGGATGCTGAAGGGGTCGGAGCGTGACACGGGCTCGTAGCCCGGCGCATCCTTCCGCGTCTCCGGACCGGCCGCCTGGGCGAGCGTCACGCGTATGCCCCACGGAAAGGAGAAGGGGATCCCGCCGCACGACGCCGCGCGGGCGGGATCGCTCGCTTGGGGCCCATGCGGATCACATTCCTGGGTTGTACACGGTCGAGTTCGCCCAGCCCGTCACGTTCAGGATGCCCACCGCACCCATGTCGACTGCGCGCAGGAGCGCGTGGTCCACAAGCGCGTAGTTCCCAGGGTAGTCCAGGGTGAGGTCGACCACGACGGTCCCTCCCGGTGGGACGAGCACCGTCTGAACGCCATGGAGCGGCGGGTCCGTCAGGTCACCGTACTGCCAGACGCGGTCGAAGATCTCCCCGATTACGTGGAACGAGGAGATGAAGTCGGGGCCGCCGTCCGCGAAGTAGATCCGCACGGTCTGGTTCACCTGGGCGGTCAGCTGATGCGCTCCGGTCAGGGCCTTGAAGGCGCCGTTGAACACGAAGTAGGTCGGCGTCTCGGTCCACACCTTCTGGTCGTCGAAGAGCTGGTTGCCCTGGGTGTGGATGGGCCACTTCGTGTAAAGCTCACTCTGGCCGACGTAGAACTCCTTGTCCACGGGCGGCAGGGGGACGGCGGGCTGCACGAGGATCTCCCCGAACATGCCGTTCGCGATGTGCGTGGGAACGTCCGGCGTGCCGCAGTGGTACAGGAACAGACCGGGCACGAGGGCCTTGAACGTGAAGTTCCCCCACTGTCCGGGGGCCGCCATGGAGGCGTACGTGCCACCGCCCGGGCCCGTGACCGCGTGGAAATCCACGGAGTGGTTCATCATGCTCGAGGCGTCGTTGTGGAAGTGCACGACCACCGTGTCGTTGACGCGGACCCGGAAGAAGGGACCGGGCACCTTCCCGTTGTACGTCCAGAACAGGTAGGACACGCCCGGCTCGATCTGGCCATTGACCTCGGTCGCGTTGAGCCAGATGTGCACGGTCGCGGGCGTCGTGCGCGTGATCGGCGGCGGGACGTCCGTTGCGTTGCGAATGATGTCGTTCACGGGAAGGACCTCGGGTCCAATCGGCGGCAGGGAGTTGGAGCCTCCGACGCCGGACCCGACCACGAGCTGGCCCTCCATGCCCAGGGAACGGTGTCCGGGCATCGCGCAGTAGTAGGCGAAGGTGCCCTGCTGGTCTGCGACGAAGTGAACGCTCGCGGTCGCCCCGACCGCCATCACGTCCGCGCTCTGCGCGTCGTACCCTTCCACGTAGAGGTTGTGCCCCGTGGGCACCTTGTCCGTGATCGTGATTGTGACCGAGTCGCCCTGGGTGACGTTGAGCTGCGGATTCTTGACGCCGTCGACAGTCCCGCCGACGCCCACGAAATAGAAGTCGTACACGTCGAGAGCGAAGGCCTCGGTCCCGCCCCCGGAGGTCGCCGAGGTCGAGGGCCCTCGGAGGAGGTAGCCCCCCATGGCCCCTGCCATGACCCCGAGGATCAGGGGGATGGCTACGACCACCGCCAGGAGACCGCGACCCATGGGCCGCGTACCGTTCATCGTTCGCCGACGCCGTTCCTCCCGCGCGCCGGATTCGAGCTCTCCCATCGCCATGGAAACTCACCACGTTGCGGACCGACGAAATCCGGGCGGAAGTAAGCCGGCTTCCCGAACCCGTTCGGGGGGTCACCGGGGCCGTTTCATGAGGCCCTGGAAGTACTCGTGGAGGATCTTCTCCTCGCCGGTGCGGAGGGTCTCGGACAGGGAGGACTTGGACACCCCGAGCTTCTTCGCCAAGTCGGAGAGGTTGATCTTCTTGGGGAACTCGAAGTAGCCGAGCTGGTAGGCCAGGCTGAGGACCCTCGCCTGGCGGTCCGTCAGGGCCCCGGAGCCCTTCACGGACTTGATCGCGATGAGCTCGACGGAGATCCCGCGGCCCTTGAGGGTGTTCACAACGGATTCCACGGACGAACGGCGCGGAGCGAGGAGACGCCATTCCAGGCCGCCGCCCTCCGACGCGATGGCGTCCGTGAGGAAGCACTCCGAGTTGGCGAGCGTGTGGCAGGCGTGGCAGTTGTCCACAAGCAAAGTGGCCAGGATTTTCCCCTTGGGAGGCACGATGGCCTCCACGCTGTGGACGAACGGGTTCGCGCGCAGGGTCGCAAGGAGAGCCTCGGGGTTGGCCTCCCCGGGATCGATTTCCACGAGGCTCTGCAGGGTGGTGTCGCCCGCGGGCTTCTGCTCGACCAGGTTGACCGTAGCACCGTGCTCTCGCGTGACCTCCGTGACCCAGCTGCACGGCAGGGTGACCCGGAGCACGGCCTCAATCATGGGAAGGCCATTCCGGAGCCTCGATAAATAGGAATGGCTCGACTTGAGAATCGCGTCCTCCGCTTACGGCAAAGCCTTATCGCCCCGGCGCGGTACGAGACGCCCGAGGCCGAGCA
>CAZJIP010000021.1:0-21915 GCA_964546105.1 uncultured Methanomassiliicoccales archaeon | reverse complement strand
TCCCCATACAGCCCGATCTGCGGGCCCCGGATTTGCGCCCATGTGCCGTCGTTCCCGATCACCGCAACCACGGGGACGCCGTGGCGTACGAGCGTGTCCACTTCCATCCCGGAGATGCCGAACGCGCCGTCTCCGAGGAGCGCGAGCACGCGCTTCTCCGGCCTCGCCAGCTTCGCGGCGAGGGCGAAGGGGAGCCCCATGCCCAGGCAGCCGAACCGGCCCGGGTCGAGCCAGCTCCCCGGCCACGGGGCGCGGATAATCTTGGAGCCGGAGGCCACGATGTTCCCGCCATCACCAACGACAATCGTGTCCTCGCCGGCGAAGCGATCGATCTCCCGCGCGAGCCGGAGCGCGTGGACGGGCCGAAGGTCGGACACCGCGTCCTCGTCGAGCTTGGCTCGCTTGGCTGCCTCGATGGAGCGCAACTTGTCGAGCCAGGGAGTGGGCTCGTGCACGGGGATCCCCTTGAGGGACGCGGCGAGCTGCCGCGCGATGATGCCCACGTCGCCAACGAGGCCCACGTCGACCGCGCGGTTGTGGCCGATCGTGTCCCCGGCAACGTCGGCCATCACGATGCGCGCATCCGCGGCAATCGCAGGCGCCTGACCGTAGCCGAGGCGGAAGTCAAACGGCGCCCCGAGATTGAGGACCACGTCCGCTTCCTCGAACGCCTTGCTCCGGGAGAACACGAGGAAGTACGGATGGTCTGGGGGCAGCGCGCCTCTCGCCAGGGAGTTCAGGTACACCGGGGCGCGGAGGACGTCCGCGAGCGCGTGCAGTCCGGCGGCGTCCGAACTCCATCGCAGGGACGTCCCTGCGATGACCACGGGCCGCTCCGCGGCGGCCAGGATCTCCGCTGCTCGTCGTATCTCGTCCGGGTGGGCCCATGCCGGCGCACGGGAACGGCTCGCAGCCTTCCAGTCCACGGTCTCCGCGGCGACCTCGTCGAAGAGGACGTCCCAGGGGGTCTCGAGGAATGCCGGGCCCGTGCGCGGCGCGGAGGCGTGGCGGAACGCGTCGGACACGAACTCAGGCAAGCGTTTCGCCTGGCCGCACGATTGCGCCCACTTCGTCACGGGCTCGAGGATCCGTACGTGGGGCGTCTCCTGGAGGCCGCCCTGGTCGTGCCTCCCGGTCTCCGCCTGGCCCCCCAGGACGACGATGGGCGAGTCGCTGTTCCTCGCATTCACGATTGCGGTGAGAGAGTTGCATACGCCGGGTCCCGCGGTGACCGCGGCGACCCCGACGTCGCCCGTCACTCGCGCCCAAGCGTCCGCGGCGAAGGCCGCGGTCTGCTCGTGGCGTACGTCGATCACGCGGATGCCCTGGTCTAGGCATCCCTCGTAGATGGGCAGGATGTGACCGCCGCACAGGGTGAAGACCACCCGGACGCCTTCCTTGGCCAACGCCTCCCCGACGAGCTGGCCCCCCGTGGGCATGGTCGCGGCTACTGCGATGCGCGGAGATATAGGTATGGGGCTTCGGCAGTCCGAAAAGCCTCTAGGGATTCCGTGATGGAGCCATGGCCGCTCGCTTCGCCCGGTCCTCGTCCCGGAGCGCGCGCCGGAGAACCTTCCCAATCTGGCTCTTCGGGAGGTCCGAACGGAACTCGACCTGGCGTGGAACGCGGAACGATGCGAGGCGCTCGCGGCAGAACGCAATGATCTCCTGGTCCGTCGCCATGGCCCCCGGCTTGAGCGCGACGAACGCCTTCACGGTCTCGCCCCGATACGGGTCCGGGACGCCGATGACCGCCGCCTCGAGGATGGCCGGATGCATGTAGAGGACCTCCTCGACCTCGCGCGGGTAGACGTTGAAACCCGAGGCGATGATCATATCCTTCTTCCGTTCGACGATGTAGAGGTATCCGTCCTCGTCCATCCTCGCGATGTCGCCCGTGTGAAGCCAGCCGTCGCGCAGTGCCGCGGCGGTCTCCTCGGGCTGGTTCCAGTAGCCCTTCATGACCTGGGGACCGTGGACGAGGAGCTCCCCCGCCTCGCCGAGGGGGACGTCGCGAGTCCCCGTGTCGAGATCCACGATCCGCACGTCCGTGTCGGGGAACGGGATCCCGACTCCTTCCTTCACGAGGCCGTCCTCCGTGAGCGGGTTCGCGGACACCACCGTGGACGCCTCCGTGAGCCCGTAGCCCTCGACGAGCCGGCCGCCCGTCAGGGACTCCCAGCGCCGCCGAACTTCGACGGGCAGCGGCGCCGCGCCCGAGAGGCAGGCCCGGATGCCGCGCATGTCGACCTTGCGGAGCCGCGGATGGCCCATGAGGGCCACATAGAGCGTCGGTACGGCCGGGAACAGGGTCGGGTGCTCACGGTCGATTACCTTGAGGAGGTGCTTGAGGTCCCGCGGGTCGGGGACGAGGAGCATGGTCGCCGCGAGACGCACGGAGACCATGAGCCCGGCCATGAGCCCGTAGATATGGAACAGGGGGATCGCGATGAGCATACGTTCCTGCGCGGGCCGGGTCCCGGGCATCCAGCTCGCGCATTGGCACGCGTTCGCAACTAGGCTGCGGTGGGTGAGCATAGCCCCCTTGGGTGTCCCCGTCGTCCCGCCCGTGTACTGGAGGACCGCCACGTCGTCCGGGTCCACGCTCTGCGGCTCCCTCCCGCGTTCCGCGGCGGTCTCAAGCAAGGCCTCGAAGCGGTGCAGCCAAGGCTCCTTGGGGATCTCCAGGGGCCAGTGGCCCGCCTTCCTCAGGTCGCTCCGCCGTCGCAAAGGGTAGAACGTGGACAGTGGCGCGGGCAGGAAGTTCTTGAGGTCGACGACGATGACATCGTGGATTGCGGTTTCGGGCTTCGCCTGGAGCACCTTGGGCAGGAAGAGATCGAGACATACGACTGCAGTGGCGCCCGCGTCCTTGTAGAGGCCCGCGAGCTCTCGTGGCGTGTACAGCGGGTTCGTCTGGACGACGATGCCGCCTACGCGCTGGATCCCGTAGAATGCGATGATGTACGCCGGCGAGTTGGGCACGATGAGGCCCACGCGATCTCCGGCCCTTACTCCGAGCCGACGGAGGGAGGCGGCGAACCGGTCGGCGGCGTCGTCGACGTCGCGGTATGTGCGTCGCGCGCCGTGGAAGACAGTCGCGACTGCGTTGCCGTGCGCGTCCGCGGTCTGACGCAGCATGCGTTCCACAGGGATGCGAGGGTATTCGATGGTCTTCGGGACGCCGGTGGGCCAGTGTCGGTGCCACGGTCTCTCCACGCACTCCCCGATCAAGGAAACCGCGGGTCTGTACATAAGGTGCGTCCCTCCGGGTCGGGTGGCGATCTGAGTCCGGTTCGCGGGGGGATGAGCCTGCAAGCGTGGCATTGGAACCCAGTCGTCGCGGTGGCGACCGCGGAGCGGAGATGACTCTGGACCGCCGCCGCCGAATGGCGGGTCGAATCTTATCCAATCCAAGTGGGATTCTGGACCCAGGAACGGTACATTGATGATCGCACGAATATGGCATGGACGGACGCCCGCCTCGAAGGCGGACGCCTACGTGGACTATCTCAAGGTGAGCGGCGTCCGAGAGCTCCAAGGGACGCCGGGCAACCGGGGCGTCTTCCTGCTCCGCCGCATGGGGACCCGGGACGCGGACTTCCTCGTGCTCTCGCTCTGGGATTCTTTCGAGTCGATTCGCGCCTTCGCTGGCGCCGACCCCGAAAAGGCACGCTACTTCGAGAAGGACCGCGAATTCCTCCTTGAATTCGAGCCGAACGTGACGCATTATGAGGTGCACGCCGCTCCCAGGGAATCGTGAACCTCGTCATCGGTCGAGCTTTATACGCGCCACCCGTATCCCTTCGCCCCATGACCCATGAGGCCCTTCGCGCGGTGGACGTCCGCAAGACGTACCACACCCGCGGCGCACCCCCCGTCGACGCGCTACGCGGGGTCTCCCTCACCCTCCAAAAGGGGGAACGGATCTCCCTCCTCGGCCGCAACGGGGCGGGGAAGACCACGTTCCTGCGGATCGCGTCCACCCTCCTCGTGCCGACCTCGGGGGCTGTGGAGGTGTTCGGTCACGACGTGGTCGGCCATCCGGAGCAGGTCCGGCCCCTGGTGGCGGTGGTCCCCCAGGAGGGCAAGCCGTTCTACCATCTCACGCCCCGCGAGCAGGTCTACGCGTACCTCCGGGCCCGCGGCGTCGACAAGGCTACCGCGAAGGCGCGCGCCGACGAGGCGCTCGCTCAGATGGGCATCCAGGAGGTCGCGGACCGCCTCTCCATCACCCTCTCGGGTGGCCAGAAGCAGCGCGCCATGGTCGCGACCGTGATCGCGACGGAAGCGCCCCTCCTGTTCCTCGACGAACCCACGATCGGGATGGACCCGTTCGCGCGGCGCGGCGTGTGGGAGTCCCTCCGCCGGCTCACGAACAAGGGCTGCACGATCCTCCTCACCACGCACTACCTGGACGAAGCCGAGGCGCTCTCCCAGCGTCTGTACGTCGTCGAGGGCGGCCGCATCCTCGTCGAGGGGACCGCAGACGCGATCAAGCAGCAGGTCGGGGGGACCCTCAAGGTCTCCATCCCGAACGGCGCCGCGCTCAAGGAGGAGCTCGCGACATTCGGCAAGATTGTCTCGGACGGCGGCACGGTGTACGTGATCACGGGTCCTGAGCGAATCAACGAGATCATGGAGATCGCCATGCGGGACCGGCTCGCGGCCACGGTTGGGCCGGTGACCCTGGAGGAGGCCTTCCTCCAGATCGTCGGTCGCTCCATCGACGAAGACGAGAGGTGAGGCGTTGGCGTTCCCTCTCCGGTGGGCCGGGATGCGGGCCTTCCTCGCAACGGAGGCGCGGGTCCAGATCCACATGTGGCTCGCGATCGCCACGGGCTCCCTCGTCCAAGCCGCCCTCCTCGTGTTCGTCTGGGTGCTCGACCGCAGCCTGCTGGCGTACACGGTGATCGGCGCGATGGCCTACTCCGTCTTCCTCATCGGCCAGCGTGTGCTGAACGAGGCCGCGTACATCCGGATTGATCACAAGCTCAACGAGCTGTACCATGCGTCCCCCATGTCGCCCGAGTCGTACTTCCTCGGGATGTCCCTGGGCATCCTGCTCGCGTACAGCCCGCCCCTCTTGGTCCTCCTCGCAATTCTGGAGTACCTCCATCCCCTGAGCCTGCCCGCCATCGGGATGCTCGTCCTCGTCCTCCTGGCGCTCTGGGCCTTCTCCTCGACCTTGGGCTACTACATCTCGACCCTGTTCAAGGACATGAAGACCATCTGGCCCTACTCGAGCCTGCTGACGAACCTCTTCGGCATCGTCCCTCCCGTGTTCTATCCGCTGATTGCAATCCCCGCGGCCTTCCAGTGGACGCGGCTCCCCGTGCTCCTCGTGCCCACGAGCTCTGCGGCGGCCCTTGTGGAGGGCGTGGCCGGGATGGAGACGCTCTCCACCACGGAATACGGGGTGGCGGGAGCCTCGCTGGCCATCGAGGCCGTCCTCATGCTCGCCTTCGGCATCTACTGGGCGCGGCGCACCGCGCGGGAGGCCTGAGATGGACCGCGTGGTGGACGAGAAGGTCTTGGCCGAGATGCGGGAAGGTCGCGTCTTCCCGGCCTTCGCGCTCATCGGCTGGCGGTGGGTCGCGCGCAACCCCATCGCGACCGTCGTGCCCATCCTCCTACCCTTCTTCTTCCTCTACTTCCTCGCGCTGATCACGCCGCCGAACCTGCACCTCTTCCCGCTCCAGGTAGTCGGGGCCATGTTGTTCACGACCCAGAACATCGGCAGCTGGTGCCTCTCCGACTCCGCGTACTGGCGGCTCGAGCAGCGCCTGCAGGACATGTTCGTGGCCTCGCCCCTCGACAAATTCCGGTACCTGTTCGGCGTCGCCTTCTCCAACCTGATCCCCGCGGCGCCTGCCCTGATCATCCTCGGGATCATCCTGGCCCTGGTGACACCCGTGTCCCTCGGGGGCTGGCTCGTGCTGGCCGCGGCCATCTTCATGGTCTGGGTCCTGTACTCCGCCATCGGGATTGCGGTCTCGAGCCGTCTGCAGAGCCAGATGGAGGTGTGGCCCGTCGGGAACCTCGTGTTCACCACCCTCGGCATCCTGTCGCCGCTGTACTATCCCCTGACCATCCTGCCGCCGATCTGGCAGGGCCTCGCGCGGTTCCTCCCGGCGACGTACGCGGCTCTGATCGTCCAGGACGCCCTGAACCTCCCGAGCGCGTTGCCCGCGGAGGCCAGCGTCGATGCGGGCCTCTTGGTCGTGTCTACCGTCGTCGGCTTGCTCATCGCGATGTACCTCTACACCTGGCGGGAGCACTGAGCCTCATTCGGGTTTTGCCGGTGGGAGGATGACCACCACGGTCCCTTTCGCTTTGAGGGCGACCTCCCGCTCGTCCTTGGAGAGGAAGCCATGGCGGCTCGCCTCCCACCGCCCCGCTATGAGGACCGCCTCGATGTCGCGCTCCGCGGCGAAATCGACCACGTCGCGGCCGATGTCCCGCACCATGAGGACCTTGGGTGTGATCAGGCGGATGATGGGCCTTGCCCGAAGGGACTTCAGGAAGGACAGCTCGTGGTCTGTGTCGATGAGCGACTCGGGCCGGTACGTGGAGTAGAGGGGGACGATCTGCGGGACCTTGATCACCTTCGCCGCGACGACGTCCACCGCGGGGAACGTGGAGGTCGCCGTGAGGGACGCGGCGACGTCGAACGGCTCGGGGTCGAACTCGTCCAGCACGGGGATGAGGATCCTCCGGAGCTTGGGTGGCGGGGCCTCCCCTCGACCCGGACCCCGGACCAGGAGCACGCGTCGGCCGCGGAGCTCGCCGATCCAAGCCTCCTTGCGTGCGCGGGAACCGCCCGCGAGCACCTCCGGGCCCACCGGGACAACGATGGTCCCGGCCTTGGTCCGCTCGGCAAGAGCTACCAAGTCGCGCCCGAGCCCGCGCCGTCTCCTTCCGCGTTCCCGCGTGGGCAGGTCGACGATGGTGCAGGGAATCTCGGAACCCTTGGCTAGGTTCTCAATCCGCCGCTCGAGGCCGCCCTCCCGGGCGCGGTCGGTTTCGCCGACGGGGAGGCGGACCACGACGAGCCGGGAGCCCGAATACTCCGCAAGGCCGAGGGCCACGGACACGGCGCTCTCGTCGGAGCCGGCGAGGGTCAGGGGCAGGAGCACGGGTGGCCCGCTCTCGATGAACGGAATCCGGATGCGGGCCTCGGGCGTCAGGGCGACGGCGGCCTCGACGGGGGAGGGGAGGCCCGCGGCCGGCACGGGAACGGCTTTCGCCGGCAGGAGAACCCGTCGGACCACGTACTTCCGGGTCTCCTCGAACGCGAGGATGACGAGCACGAAGGCATACAGGTACACCCAGTAGACCGGGTTGAAGGGCGTCGTGGCAAACACGGCCTGCAGGGGCGGCGCATACACGATGGTCGCGAGGATTCCCAGCTCCGCGACGACCCCGGGGAGGAGCCACCGGTTGCGGAACGGACTTAGGGAGAATGCGGACGTGACGTTGGTCCGGGTGGCGAAGAGGGTCCCCAGCTGCCCGGCCATGATTCCCGCGATGACCGCGGTGGTTCCTGCGAGATACGCGGCGTTCTGGGCCGGCGTGGAGGGCCATCCCGCAAGGCCTAGGCGCCAACCCGCGCCGGACCAGATGGAGAAGCACCAGAACAGGGCGGCGAGCCCGATCATCGTTCCGATGTAGAAGGATCGGGTCAGGGTGGCGAGGTCGAACAGGCGCGCGCCCTTGCGGCGCGGCGGTCGGTCCATAATGCCGGGTTCGGGGGGCTCAAGGGTCAGGGCCAGGGACGGCGGAATCTCCATCCCGAGGTCGATCGCGAGGATTCCGATGACCGTCAGGGGCAGCGTCTGCGGCGTCAGGAAGAGGACGAACACGACGAAGGTCGCGAGCTCGGCCCAGTTGTGGCTGAAGACGTACACGATGAACTTGCGCAGGTTGTCGAACACGGAGCGGCCGATCTCCGTGCCGCTCACGATGGAGGCGAAGTTGTCGTCCAGCAGGACCATGTCCGCGGATTCCCGAGCGACATCGGTTCCCGTGATCCCCATCGCGATGCCGATGTCTGCCTCGAGGAGGGCCGGCGCGTCGTTCACGCCGTCCCCGGTCACCGCCACGGTCTCGCCCTTGTCTTGGAGCACATGGACCACACGGAGCTTCTGGTCCGGCGTGATCCGGGCGAAGACCACCTCGGGGGTGTCCAGGGTCTTCGAAAGCTCCTCGTCGGTCATCTTGACGAGTTGATAGCCCGTGACGACCGCATGCTCGGGGCCTGTGATGATCCCGACGCGGCGGGCGATGGCCTCGGCCGTCAGCTCGTGGTCCCCCGTCATCATGACGATTCGCATGCCCGCGCTGCGGGCCTTGTAGACCGCCTGGGGGACGTCAGCACGCGGAGGGTCCAGGATGGCGACTAGGCCGATGAACGTGAGTTGGGCCTCGACGGTCGCGGAATCGTATTTCTCCGTGGGCCCCGGGAGTTCCCGGATCGCCAAGGCGAGTACGCGGTATGCATCGCGCGCGAACGCGTCGATCTGCCGGCGGACGGCCGAGCTGAGATCCTCGGTCATGGGGGCGACCATCTCCCCTCGCTGAATCCGGGTCGACCGGGAAAGGATCTCGAGACCGGCACCCTTCACGCAGGCGATGACGGGGCCGTTGGAGTCTTGGTGGATGCTCGTCATCATCTTCCGCGCCGACTCGAAGGGGATCATGCCGATGCGAGGGTGTTCGGCGAGTGTCTTCTTCGGGTCCAAGCCGGCCTTTGCCGCGAGCACGAGCAGGGCGGCCTCCGTCGAGTCGCCGACCGCAGTCCACCGTGACTTGCGGCGGTCCAACGGGGGGACCAGGGTCGCCTTGTTGTTGAGGGCCGCCACTTCGGCGAGCCGCCGAAGATCGATCCGGTCGCCTACAGTGGTCTTCTGGGTCTCAAACAGGACCGAACCCTCGGGCTCGTAACCTTCCCCTGTCACGTCGAAGATCTTGCCCCCGGTCCAGACCTTGCGGACGGTCATCTGGCCTTCCGTGATCGTCCCGGTTTTGTCCGTGCAGATGACTGTGGTCGAACCCAACGTCTCCACGGACGACAGCCGCTTCACGACCACGTTCCGTTTCGAGAGGGCGAGGCTGCTCATGGCCAGCGCAAGCGTGACTGTGATCTGGAGCCCCTCCGGGACCAGGGAGGTCATCACGCCGATCATGAACAGGATGCTGTCGGGAAGCTGGAGGTGGACGAAGAGCAGTCCGACCGCGAGGAATAGAATGCCCACGCCGATCGCCACGTAGAAGTTGACCTTCGCCGTGTGATCCAGTTCGACTTGCAGGGGACTCAGCGGCTCCTCCACGGCCCGGGTCATCGCCACGACCTTTCCGAACTGCGTCGAGGTACCGGTGGCCAGGACGAGGGCTGTGCCCGTGCCTGTGGTCACGACCGTGCCGGCGAAGACGAGGTTCGGACATTCCGTGACCGGGCCGTCGAAGTCGAGTGGCGGGGGGTTCGTCGACCGGCGCTGGGGCTCGGACTCCCCAGTCAGTGTGGAGTTGTCCACGTCCAGCTCGAACGCGGTGGTGAGTCGTGCGTCCGCCGGGACTTTGTCTCCCTCTTCCAGGCTGAGGATGTCCCCTACGGTGACGTAGGAGACCGGAATCTTCTTGGTGGCCCCGTCTCGGATGACCTTGGCTTCCTCAGGGACGAGCTGCTGCAGGGCCTCCACAGCCCGCTCGGCCCGGTGCTCCTGAAACAGGCTGAAGAGGACCGCCACGACGACGACGCCCAGGATGGCGAACCCCATCTGGGGGGAATTCGTGGCGAAGGAGAGGATCGCCGCGACGATGAGGAGGACGTTGAAGAGGTTCTTGAACTGGGCGAGCGCCTTGCGCGAAAGGGGTACCTTCTTCGACGCGGGCAGAACGTTGAATCCGTGCTCGTCGAGGCGGCGCGCCGCATCGACCGTCGAAAGCCCCTCGGGACCTGTGCCGAGCTCGCGGTACACGTCGTCGAGCGGGTCACGCGCCCAGCGTCGAATGGATTCGGACGCGCCGGCAGCAGGCTTGGCCATCCACGGATCATGCCTCCCGGGGCGCCGGAATCGACGCCCTCTCGGAGACCCTGGGTCAGGGCTTTCGGCCCCGCAGAAGGGGGTTGAATATCAACGTTGGCACGGGAATCCGGAGCAGCTCGGCCTCGGGAACCGTCCTCCGCTGTGCGATTTTAGACTCTTGATCTAAAGCGCGTCCTTCTTCACGTCACGCCGATCCAGACGGGGGCTGTCGCGTGAGGAGTTTGGCAATCCGTAACGAGAGCTCCGCCTGCTGCCGGAAGTCCTCGCGCTCCCGCCGCAGGAACGGCGTGAGATGCGCAGGATCGATGGCGCGGTCCGCGAGCTCGAGGAACGCGAGCGCCGTCTTCGGGTCGTCGCGCACGAGGGACCGCGCGGCGAGGCTCGCGAGGTAGTGCGACTTCTTGACCGACAAGTCTCTCCGCCCGGGGGCCATGGCGACGAGTTGGCGGAGGAGGGGCCAGAACCGGTCGAGGTCGCCCGCCTTGAAGACGGGGTCGATCTCCTTCACGCGCTCCGTGAACGCCTTCCGGACGTCGCGGGGCATGGCCGCAGAAACGTCCCCATCCATATGAGCTTGCCTGGAGGCCCCATGAGGCCTTATCAACCCTCGCGGGATACCGCGCGCGATGGCCCTCGATGCCGCCGCCCTCGCCCGCATCCGGCGGCAGTTCCCCGCCGCGGCACGGGACGCCACGGGGCGCCGGCGCGCCTTCCTGGACAACGGAGCGGGCACCCTGGTCTGCCGCGCCGCCGCGGAGCGCGAGGCACAGGCGCGGATTGATTGGAGCGCGAACACGGGCAACGTCTTCCCGGAGTCGAAGGGCGCGGAGGCCACGATCCTCGCGGGCCGCGAGGCGGTCTCGGACTTCCTGAACGCGGACGGCCCCCACGCCATCGTCTCGGGCGAATCGGCCACGAGCCTCCTCTTCTCCCTGAGCTATGCGCTCGGGCGGACGTTCACCGGCGATGAGAACGTCGTGCTGACCGCCTACGAGCACTACGCGAACGTGAGTCCCTGGGAGGAGCTCGCGCGGACCGGGAAGCTACACGAGGTCCGGTTCGGCAGGTTCGATGCGGAGACGTTTCTCCTCGACCTGGACGACCTCGCTGCGCGGATCGACAAGAGGACCAAGGTGGTCGCCGTCGGGGCGGCATCCAACTTCCTCGGGACCCGCTCGCCGCTTCGGGAGCTCGCCCGGATCGCGCACGAGGCGGGGGCGCTGCTCGTCGTGGACGCGGTGCACCACGTGGCCCACGGGCCCACGGACGTGCGCGCTATGGGCGTCGACGCCCTCGTCTTCTCGGGGTACAAGCTCTTCTCCCGCCACGGCAGCTTCCTCTACCTGCGCCCCGACTTGATCGAGGATCTGTGGCCGTACAAGGTGGACGTGTCCCCGAAGCACGGACCCGAGAAATGGGAATGGGGCACGCGGGACCAGGCCATGTTCGCGGCGATTTCGGGCGCGATCGATTACCTCGCCAGCCTGAGCGGGAACGCCCGTGCTCGGGCCAAACCCGGCACCCAGCGAAAGGCCCGCATCCGGAAGGCTATGGAGGCCATCGAAGCCTACGAGCGCGGGCTCAATCGCCTCCTCCTCCGCGGCGACCGCAGGACGCCCAGCCTCCTCGACGTCCCCGGGCTGACCCTGTACGGTCCGAGGGAGGTGCCAGAGGGTCTCGGGCGCGACCCCACGTTCACGTTCAAGCTGGAGGGCTTCGAGGACCCGGAGCTTTCGCGCATTCTGTACGACACGTACGGCCTCGTGGTCGGCGGGGAAGACTACTTCTCCCGCGTGCCGCGGCTCTACGGCATGGAGACGGCCATGCGCGCCACGTTCGTCCACTACAACACGCGGGCGGAGGCGGCCGCCTTCCTAGATGCGCTCCATGAGCTCGCGGCGAAGCGGGGCTGAGCCCGCGGTTTCCGGACGGAGGGCCCGAGGAGAGGGTTCTTGGTCTCGCACGCGGTTGGGTCCGCCGTAACATGTCGTCTCCCGAAGACCGGATCCAGGTCCTGAAGGAAGGCATCCGCGCGGAGCCGGACGACCCCGTGGGATACTACGTCCTCGGCATGGAATACGCGAAGCTCCAGCGGCATCTGGACGCGATCGACGCCTTCGAGAAGGCCCTCCGCATTCTGCCGGATTACGCGGCCGCGTATCGTGAGCTCGGCAAGTCGCTCCGGGACGCGGGCCGGAAGCGGGAGGCCGAGGAGGCCTGGGGGAAAGGCGTCGTCGTCGCCCAGGAGCGAAAGGACACCCAGACGCTCAAGGAGATCCTGGTCCTCCTCAAGCGACTCAAGGAAGGCAAGGGTTGATCCTTGCACGAAAGCTCCTGAAGTTCTCCTCCCCGCAAGTCTGGCGGCCTCACTTGTAGTTCCGCAGGCTCCTCGTGTCCTCGTCGAAGACCTCGGCCAGGAACCCGAGCGCGGCCTGTTTCGTGCTCGCGTCGTCCATGCCCTGCATGTGGAAGTCGCCCTCGACCTCCACGCGGGTCCTGGGACCCATGGGTGTGTATCGGTGGCTGTACTTGGTCCCCTTGGAAGCGCCGCCGAGCGATTCCATGTCGAAGCCCGCGGGGGGATTGAATGTGAATTTCCAGGTCTCCTTGCGGGTGGTCTTCCCGTCCGGGTTGCGAAACTCCCACTCCTGGACGACCGCGTTCCCTTGCTGCTGGACCGTCTTCGCGGAGAGGATGGAGCGGTGGTTGTGGACCCCGGGCGTGTCATCCTGCAGATACTTCCAGATCTTGTCGATCGGCGCGTCGTAGACTCCGTCGTCGCGTACCTTGACCATGGGGCTTCCCCGCATATTGACGGCGGCCCCCTCTAAAAGTCTACTCCCAAGTCTTCCGTCATCGTTGCTCGAATGTGCGATTCCAGGCGCGAGACTCGACCACGGATGACTGGGCGGCCGCGCGGAAGGGAAAGGCATTTCCGCGTCGGCCGAATTGGTCGGCCTCGTGGAAGCGATTCGGACGGTCGTGTTGATACCCGAGAGCACGCGCAAGGCCAAGGGCGGTGATTCGTCGGCTTCAGGTTCCGGGGCCCTCGTGGCCGCCCTGCCGCGGGATGCGCGTCGGCGGCTCGAGGTCCTCCGCGAGCAAGTGCGCGAGGCCGCGCCGGAGGCCGTCGGCAACCCCGATGAACTCCTCCCTGCGTTCCGGCGATTCCGCGGCAACATGTACCGGGCCATCCCGGAGGAAGCCTGGGCCCAGCGGATACCCGGCGTCGAGGTCGTCATGGTCTCCGGGCTCTACGGCCTCGTAGCATCGCAGGATCCCGTGGTCGCGTATGAGGTCTCCATGGCGGAGCCCCTCGAACGCCTGGGCAAGCTGAACCGGTGGTGGCGGGACCACGGCCTCCCTGGCTTGCTGCGGACGTACTTGGAAGCAGTCCACCCGACGGAGGTCCTGGACATCCTCTCCCTGGAGTACCGCGACGCAGTCGAGGGCTACGCGAACGGGCTCCGCAGCACGAAGGTCCGGACGGTCGACTTCCGCGGCCTAGGCCGCGGCAGCCAGCCGCGCCGGGGCAAGGTCGTCGCG
Organism: uncultured Methanomassiliicoccales archaeon; assembly: GCA_964546105.1. Lineage (GTDB taxonomy): Archaea > Thermoplasmatota > Thermoplasmata > RBG-16-68-12 > RBG-16-68-12 > RBG-16-68-12. Next base: position 8,320 of record CAZJIP010000021.1, on the reverse strand, counting down.
AAGATCCTCCGCGGCGAGCCGCTCGTCAAGGAGAAGGACGAAGACTAGCCCCGCTCAGTGCGCCCGGACCCACGCGTCGAGCTGCGCCTCGTAGAGGGACTTCGGCGGCCACCCGATGGAGCAGGCGAAAGCGTTCAGGTCCCGGAGCGGGATGTGTCGCTTCGCCGCCTTCTCCTGGATGGCACGGATGCGCTCGCCAATGATCGCGTAGGTGGACGCGTATCCCGCGCCGAGCACCTGGTGAGCGGGGAAGACATTGTAGTAGATGGTCGCCTTCTCCAAGCTCGTCGCCTTGTGCGCCCAGTCCACGAATTCGACGATGTCCTGCTTGCCTGAGTTGATCCGGGCATCCCCGATGATCCTCAGGGCTCGGGCGATGCGCCACAGCCGGGTCAGGAACTCGTAGTGCCGCGCCGCGACGGTCACGCCGCCCCACGGTTCCAGGGACTCCGCGAAGGTCCGCTCCTCGGGGCCGTCGAGCCTCCCGGACGCGATCCCATTCATCACGGGCACGAACTCGAGTTCGCGCTGGAAGGCGATTCCCTCGGACACGCAACCGAATGTGGAGTTCACCGTGTCGAGGAGCCGCGGTTGCCCCGCGAATGCGTGGGCCGTGTTCGAGCCGTGGACGCAGTGGCCGTACTCCTCATGGACCAGGAGGTTCAGGAGCTCCGCGGGCGGCGGGCGCGCCGCGCTGCGCTCGTCCGTGGTGGCGAGGAAGACCTCCTTGGAATGATCCGTTAAGCTGTCGATGCTGTAGGCCGCGCCTGAGGGCGTCGTGTTCACGAAATACGGCGGCGTTTCGATGACCAGAGTGTTGTAGGACGGATTGATCGCGACCACGTGTTTGTCCGCCACGCGCTGGCAGGGTCCACGGAGGGCGTTCAGGAAGGGGAGGATCTGGTCCGGGCGGAGGCCAGCCCGTGCCCTGAGGGCTTTCGCGACGCCTTCCGCGGTCGGGTCGCAATGCAGCTCCCCAGCCAGCGCGACGGTCAGGGTGCGAAAATAAGGCAGCTCCCGTCGCATCATCCGAAGGCCCGCGGATTCGATCTGGGCCGGCGACTCCTTGTAGTCCCAGAAGTCCCGCAGTTCGCGCGCGTAGGTGCGGGACCGGCCGAGGTCCGCGCCGTGTTCCTTGAAGAAGGCGTAGGTTTCCTCGAACGTGCCCTCGGGACGGAAGCCCGGCAGTTCGAACGCCTTGCGGTACCGGTGGAGGGCCGCCCGGAGTTCCGCGACGGACTTCCGAGCTGCCTCGTTCCCTGGCCCAAGCTGGAGCTCCTTGTCCACAATGTCCACGATGTCTGCGAGGCCCGAGGCACTCAGCTGGACGAGGGCGCGCATCCCGGGTGGCCAGCGCTTCTTCGCGAGGATCTTGCGCTCCGCATCGAGGGCCTTCGCCGCGGCCGCGGCGAGTGGGCCGATGTGGTCCGCCTCGACCCCTTCCTTGATCATGTAGCCGAAGAAGGAGGCCACCATGATCTCGGGCAGATGCGACGGTTCCGGGTGCGCGAGCTGCGTGTCGAAGCTCTTGAGGAACTTGCGAATCGTCACATCGTTCGTGGACGCACGGACCTTCGCAATCCGTGCCCGCGCATGCCGCACGTTCGCCGCGGTGGGGACGAAGAACTTTCCGACGACCTCCTGCACCCCCGAGACGTAGGCGTCATCCGGCCGTAGCTGCGTCCACAACCCGAAGGCGTCTTTCTCGGCCTGGGACTCCGGGGCGATCATGGCGGCGGGTAGCACGACGGACTCATTAAGACTCGCGCGGAACCCGGCCCGCGTCACGTCCGGGAAAAGCGGACCCCGCGCAGGAGTTGCCGCACGGAGCCCGCATCGTGGTACGCTTGGGTGAGTCGCGCCGCCTGCTCTCTTGGCAGCCCGGCCCGGATGAGCTCGCGGCGGAACCGCCGCACGCCCCGCTTCCTCCGAGCCTGGAATCGTACGAAGCCGACGCCGATCTGCATCGCCAGGAGGGGAACCGCCGCCATCACGACGACCGGGAGGCCGTCGCGGTCGCGGGCCATCACTCCTCGCCCTTGCCGCGGGACGAGATCGCCTTTGCGATCATGCCGCCGAGGTTCAGCGACGACATGTACTGCTCCGTGAGCTTGAAGGCCTGCTCGTCCGTCATTCCGCTGTCCTTGAGCGTCCGGTAGAAGTTCGAGATCGCCGTCCCGAACTTCGCCGAGGCGTCCTTGCCGTAGATCGAGTCCGTAAGGCCGTTCAGGAGCGTCGGGATCTTCTCGCCGATGAAGTTTAGGATGTCCTTGATCTCGTCGGGTTCGAAGTCGCGCTTCTTCTCTTCTGCCATTCTCTTCACCTCGTGCCTGTTGCACCTAGGCAGACTGGTCCCGCTATTTGGAGAAACCGAGCACTTGTGACCACTTCGCGACCACGTCCTCGGACACGCGGTACGTGTGTCCTCGCGAGCCGCCGGTTGCGACGACCACGCCATCCTGAACCAGCGCCTGGAGCCGTTCGCGTACGATCCGCCGCGAGGCGGTGCCGCGCTTCGCCTTGACCGCGTCGGTGATCTGGGAGATGTTCCGATCCGCCTTCTCGAAGAGGACCGTCAGGATGGCCTTGGAGATGTCGTCCTTGAGCCCCGGGACCACGACGTCGGGGGACACGGCCCCGTGCTTCGCGTAGAGGTCCAGGAGGCGGAAGTAGCCGCGGGTAATCGTCTGCAGCTGGTCCATGTACCCCGCGATCTCGCGGTACGGCTCGGCGACCTTGGCGAGTGCTTCGCGCAGGGCCTCCACCTGCTTGCGGAGCTCCCGCACGTCCTCTTGGAGGTCGCCCTTTGCCATGCGCGCTCCCCATGCAAGGAGGGGCCCTTAAAGACCGTGTCCCTTCCGTTCGAACCGCGTTCGCTCGCTCCTGCGTCGGGTCACTCACCCGTTCGGCGCCGTGCAGGACCCGTCACGGGCGGCAACGCCAATGGGGAGAAGCGGCCAGTTCGTAGCCACCGTCGCCCCTAGGCTAGTGCGCCGGCGCATCTGCGATGATTGCGTCTGCCTCAATCTCCACCATCATGCTCGGGTCGAGCAGGCGGGCCACTTGGACCATGGTCAGGGCGGGTCGGATGTCGCGGAAGAATTCTCCGTGAGCCTTGGCCACCTCCATCCATCGTCCGATGTCCGTGACGAAGGCTCGCGTCCGCACGACATCCCTAACGCCCGCCCCTGCCTCGGTCAAGGCCCTCTCGATATTCCGGAGGATCTGCACGGTCTGCGCGTACGGGTCCCCCGGACCCACGATGTTCCCCTCCGCGTCCCAGGAGGTGGTCCCGGCGATGTGGACGAATGGGCCTACCCGCACGGCTCTGGAGTAGCCCGCAATCGGGTCCCACCTGGCGCCGCTCGCGATGTTCTTCCTCTCCATGGCTTGTACCTACCCGCGGCGAACCGCTCGGGCAGGAGCGATGCCGGCACGGTGGAAAACCCCTTCATCGCGAACGGTTGCTGTCCCTGCCCGCGGGAGGGATCGCGGCGCCGCGCTTCGAGGTCGGCCGCGGCTCCTCGGAGGTCTGCGGTCGCTCGTGCAGCTTCAGGAGCATGGAGAGTTCGTCGGCGAGTGTCTCGGCGACTCGCGTGGCGCCCTCCCAGGTCGCCAGGTCGTCCTGGCGCCGTTCCTCGAATGCCCGTACGGATCGCAGGATTTCGCTCCGGAGCGCGTCGTACGCCGCACCATCGTGGACCGCCGCGACAATCAGGTACTGACCACGGACGGCGATGATGCCCAGGCGGTCGAAGTGCATCGCAGTGACCGCATACTTGCGGAACTCCTTCATGCTCGTCTCGACGAAGTTCCCGACGAGGTCGAGGATGCCTTGGAGCTGTTCCGGTTCGATGGGGAGGTTGCGGCCGGATCCGAGGGCAACGAGAGGTTCGCCCGTTCGGTAGAAGACATAGAGGGCGCTCACGCGGGTCTCGACCGCGGAGACCGCGCGGAAGGCCTCCCCCAGTTCCTCCTGCGAGAGCGGGACGAAGGTCACAAGGATGAGGGCGGCGGGAATGCTGAGCAATGAGGAGAACCAGGGCACTCCTGCGGTCTGGGTCAGGTTGTTGTAGATGTTCGTGGAGAGCCACAAGGCCATGATCGTCAGGAGGCTCCCTGCGGTGAGGGAGATCCTCACGCGGAGGCGGCGCGGAAGGTCCCGGCGCTGGAGGTAAAGCCCCACCAGGAAGGCGGTGGAAGCACCGACGTAGGCCATCTGCTGCATCGCCCACAGCAGATACAGCAGCTGGTCTCGAACGAGCTGGTAACCCCAGCCCACCGGGACCGCATTTTGTGTGAGCCCGCCCCAGATGATGAGCAGGGAGCCTGCCACGGGCAGTAGCATCCACGGATCGCGCCGGGAGTGCCCGAAGTACAGCCATTTCGCCGCGAGGAGCAAAGCGAGCGTTGCGAACGTGATGATGGTGATTCGGACGTTCGAAACGGCGATTGCTAGGGCTGAGTCTTGGAGTCCGAAGAACACCCAGTCCGTGAACGCCCAAGCACCGAGCAGCAGGGCAAAGACCGTGAGGGCTCTCTCGAAGGGCGAGATGAGGCGGTGGCGGAGGATGGGCCATACGCCCACGCTCAGCCAGAGGATGGCCGAGACGAGCGGCAGGACCTGAAGCAGCACGTCGACGGCCGTCTCACCGCCTCCCGGGTGGCACTTGGCACTCCTCCCTCGGATAAGGTTTGTGTCCCCGACCCAATCTGCGACCAGGACCGAAGTCCACTTCTTCATGACTGCCGGTCGGCGCCGCGGCGGCGGCACTGGTCCGCGCTGTCTCGGTCGCCCACGGCCTCGAAGGCCTTGGCCTTGAGCCGCCAGATGCCCGGGTACGCAGGGTCGATCCTCGTAATCCGGTGGAAGCACTCGAGGGCCTCATCGGCCTTGTCGTGGGCCAGGAAGTACGCACCCACGGCCTCGAGGGCATCCAGGTCCCGCGGGTTCTGCCGCAGGCGGTTCGCCGCCTCCTTCAGGTACGCGTTCTCGATGGTGCTCCGGTCCTTGGGCAACCGAGCGCTCGGCATCCTAAGGTCCTTCGCAGGATGCACCGCGCATCGCCTCTTGAGGAATTGCTCAAGCGCGCCTGACCGAGCCCCCGCTCCAAACCTTCAAAGTCCGCCGCCGCGGTGGACGGCCCTCCATGCGGGCCGTGGCCCGCCCCATTCGGGAGGCGGTGTGACGCAAATCGACGGCTGCGAGTTCCCGGACGACCTCCTATACGAGCGGGACGGTCTCGTGTGGGCGCGCCGCGAAGCGTCGGGCGACATCGTCCTCGGCATCACGAGCCTCTACGCCGGTCTGGCCGGCCGCCTGACGAAGGTCGAGGGCCGCGCGGTCGGCAACGAGTACGCCGCAGGGAAGACCGTCGGGATCCTCGAGGGCGGTCGCTACTTTGGACCCATCCGCACGCCGGTCCGAGGCGTCCTCCTCGCGGTCAACGAGGCGGTCCTCGCGACGCCGAAGATCCTCTCCGAGCGGCCGTACGGGGACGGCTGGTTCGCGCGTCTGCGTCCGCTCAACTGGGAGGAGGACCGCGGGGCTCTCGCGCCCGTGGCGGAGGCGAAGGAATTCCTTGCCGCACAACGGGCGGCCCTCCACGTCCACTGCTTCGCAGCGTTCCCCGACTACGAGCTCTTCGAGATCGGGACGGAGTGCTCCGCGGTCCTGACCAAGCTGGATGAGACGCTCGCCCGTGCCGCGGAGGGGGAGGTCGTCCACCTCGTATCGGACGACTGGACCGCTCCCATGGAGATGGTGAACTGGTCCCAGCGGACCGGCTACCCGATCCTCGAAGAGCGTACGGAGGGGAACCTCCACCACTTCCTGGTGCGGAAGACGACGTGGGACTGAACGCCGCCACGCGGGACGCGAAAAGGGCTGCCGCGGTCCGTGTATCACGGGGTGAGGATGGCCCGGCCCACAATCTTGCCCGCCTCGAGGTCCCGCAACACCTCGGCGGCCTCCTCCAGGGATGCGCGCCTCGTGACCACCGGGGTTAGCTTCCCGTTCTCGGCAAGAGCGACCGCGCGGGCGAGGTCCGCCATGGTGGAGGAGTACGAGCCGAGGTAGGCCCGTCCTCCTTCCATGATGTCTGCTGCGGTCAGGGAGATCGGCTCGGTGCCGGAGGCCACCACCACGAGCCGCCCACCGATGCCGAGCATCTCTCGTCCCAGCCGGAGGGTTGCCGCGGTGGACACGAAGTCCACCACAACGTCGGCATCGCGGATCCCTTCCGCATTGTCGGGAGTGAGCACGGAGTCCGCGCCCGCTTCGAGCGCGGCATTCCGGGCTTCCGATCGCACATCGACCGCCACGACCCGTGCACCTTGGGCCTTGGCCACCTGGACCGCGGACAGGCCCACACCCCCGGCCCCCAGAATCACGACGAGCTCCTCCTCCGTGGCGTTGCCGACAGTAACCAGGGCGTGGTAAGCGGTCGTCCCGCTACAGCCCAAGGGGGCGGCCAGCGCAGGGTCGAAGTCCGCCGGAAGCGGCAGGACGGTGCCCTGGTTTACCGCAACGTATTCGGCGTAGCCGCCTTGGACGTCGAACCCCAGGCTGTGCCCGTCCTGGCATAGGTTCGTCCGCTTCTTGCGGCAAAAGCGGCAGGCGCCGCAGGGCTGCTCGTAGTGCACCGCGACGAGGTCGCCCACGTTGATTACGTAGACGTCGGAACCGACCTTCGCGACCTTCCCCGCGATCTCGTGACCGGGGACCACGGGAGGCCGTCGTCCCTCCTTGACCGCCTCGAGCGTATGGAGGTCCGTGCGGCAGACGCCCGCGGCGAGGACGTGGACGAGCACATCCTCCGGGCCCACCGCGGGCATGGGGAGCTCTACCTTGCGAATCGAGCCGTCCGCCTCGAAGCGGATTGCGCGCATGGCCTCCCGCTAGTCGCGCCCGAGTCAAAGAGATTCCGCCCTCCCGTCCGCGGATGGCGGTGGCGAACCGGGTCACGTGTAGATCTCGAACCGGCTGTACTCCCGGAAGCCGAGGCGGCGGTACACAGGGACTCCCATCTCCGTCCCCTGGAGTGTGCCGATGCGGTATCCGCGGTCGCGGCCCTCGCCCAAGGTCGCCGCGGTCATGGCCCTCGCGAGTCCTCGTCCTCGGGCCGCCGGGAGCGTCCCGACGAAGTATACGCCCGCGACGCCCGCGGCCAGGAAGAGCATGGCCGAAGCCACGGGCTTGCCGTCGAGCCGACCGAGAAAGGCCACCGCAGTTTTCCGGTGGTCCGGGGGCATGCCCAGCTCGAGGTCCACGAGCCGTGGCACCAGGGCCTCCGCGATTTCGAACGTCCCCGCGACGACGCGGATGCAGGCCTCGAGGTCGCTGCGCCCCCGCGCACGTTCGATGCTCAGCCCTTTCGGCAGCGGCTCCTCTGGGAGCTTGGCGAGGTCCATGGCCATGCCGGGGACCACGAGGAGGTGGGTCAATCCCTTGGCCCGAAGGTGGCTGCCGAGATCCTGCGGCACCGTGGACGATCCCACGTTCCACTCGAGCGGGAGGCCGCGGGACCGGAACACACCCAGCATTTCGTCGATCCGCCCATCCACCTCCTCCGGGGCGAGACGGGCCGTCATCACACCGTTGAACAGCGAGTCCGGCAGGCCCGTGGCGAACCAGGTCACGCCACGGTCCTCGTGCACCTCGCAACCTGGGCCGCGCCCGTATTCCATGAAGAAGTCGATGCAGTTCTGCTCGATCGCCTCGACGAGGGCTTGGTGCGAGAATTCCGTGAGGATGCGGGCCAGCGTCCCACCCGAAGCCTTCGTCCGGGAACCCCGTGGAGGTCATGAAGCCTCTGGAGACCCGGTGCCTCTCCCGGTTCCCCGACCTCCATTCAGTCCTTACATCACCCTCAAGCCGCCTCATCCGGATTCCGCCGTTCGGCATCGCCGGGATGAGGGTCCGGAGAAAGGCGTCCGCGGGGGGTTCCCCGGCGGCTAGGAGTGAGGGAGATGTCGGCGTTCTCGGAGCGGTTCCGAATCCGCAAGCCGTACGACCTGCTGTCGGAGAAGGAGCGAAAGGCGATCCACGAGGGAGCCCTCGAAGTCATGGCGAAGACGGGCGTGCGGATCCACAGTCGCGCGGCGCGCCAGGACCTGAAAGCCGCCGGCGCGATCGTGGAGGAGGGCAGCCCGGACGTCCGCTTCCCGCCGGACCTCGTCATGGAGCTCGTGGGGAAGGCGCCGCGAGAGCTCACCCTCGCCGGCCGGACCAAGGGGTTCGACCTGCCCATGACGGGGGACCACTTCTACACGACCATGGACGGATGCGGCGTGCACGTCTGGGAGGCCGAGACGAACA